>CAYZUN010000226.1:0-1564 GCA_964481625.1 uncultured Sulfurimonas sp. | reverse complement strand
GTCATTTCTTAAGCAAACACAAGAAAAAGAGCTGGATAAGCTAAAAGCTAATAGCCCTAATGATTGGCAACGTAAAATCCTTGAACGCTTTGATAGGATGATCAAAAAGTATGGCCTTGTTCATCTGCTAAAAAAAGGCTTAAGTGTTGATGATGCTCATTTGAATCTGATGTATCCAGCGCCTTTAGCCAGCAGCAGTGAAAGTGTGCAAAAGAATTTTGCTTGCAATATATTTAGTTGTACCCGTCAAGTACGCTATTCTTTGGCTAATCCGCGGCAAGAAATTGATATGGTACTGTTTATTAATGGTATCGCTTTGGTAACGCTAGAACTTAAAAATCCGTGGACGGGACAAACCGCACGTTATCATGGCCAAAAACAATACCGTGAAGACCGTGATATTACTCAGCCATTGTTAAATTTTGGTCGTTGTTTGGTACATATGGCGGTTGATACCGATGAAGTGTATATGACCACCAAGTTAGCAGGGAAAGGCACGTTCTTTTTACCCTTTAATAAAGGCAATCATCATGGTAAAGGCAACCCAGCTAATCCCAATGGACATAAAACGGCTTACTTGTGGCAAGAGGTCTTCAGTAAACAGAGCTTAGCTAATATTGTGCAGCATTTTGTTCGGCTAGACGGGAGTAGTAAAGACCCAATCAATAAACGCACCTTGTTCTTCCCTCGTTATCATCAATTAAATGTCGTTCGCAGTCTAATCAATGATGTTGAGACTCATGGCGTAGGCCAAACTTATTTAATCCAACACTCAGCAGGCTCAGGAAAAAGTAATTCTATTGCATGGGTTGCTTATCAGTTAATTGAAGCTTATCCTGCTTCAGCAGATATACCTGGTGCTAAAGGACTTGATCAACCCTTGTTTGATTCAGTCATCGTGGTGACGGATCGTCGTTTGTTGGATAAACAATTACGCGAGAATATTAAAGACTTTTCTGAGGTAAAAAATATTGTTGCCCCCGCGCATAAATCATCGGAGCTAAAAAGTGCATTAGAAAATGGAAAGAAGATTATCATTACCACTATTCAGAAATTTCCCTTTATCATTGATGGCATCAGTGATTTAAGTGATAAGCGTTTTGCAGTCATCATTGACGAGGCTCATAGCTCACAGAGCGGTTCGGCTCATGACAATATGAACCGAGTGATGGGCAAAGATGAAGATGAGGAGGATTCGCAAGATAAAATATTAGAAGCCATGCGTTCACGTAAAATGCGTGGTAATGCCTCTTACTTTGCTTTTACCGCAACACCTAAAAACACCACACTGGAAAAGTTTGGTAATCAACAGCCTGATGGCAACTTTATCCCTTTTCATTTGTATTCCATGAAACAGGCGATTGAAGAAGGCTTTATCCTGGACGTACTGGCGAATTACACTACTTACAAGTCTTATTATGAAATAGAGAAGTCGATAGCGGAAAATCCTCAGTTTGATAGTAAAAAAGCACAGAAGAAATTACGTGCTTATGTTGAAAGTAGTCAACAAACGTAACTACCCACCCCCTAATAAAAAAAGAAAACACTTGACAAGTTTTTGAGT
>CAYZUN010000225.1:0-1571 GCA_964481625.1 uncultured Sulfurimonas sp. | reverse complement strand
CCTGCCCTACAATAGACCCTCTTCCTCCTTTGTATCTTTTATGAGTTGCAAACGGGAGGTATTTTTTTACAAACTTGGGATAGAGTTTATGTTCATCAGATTCAATAAGAGCATTTTTATCGACAGAGCTTTTTATAGAACTAAAAAGTTCTGTTAAAGATTCCTGATGTGCACTCTGTCTTTTTCCATATTTTTTTCTTGATAGTTCTGCGAGATGTCCAAAGGCAGGAATCCTCGAGACTTTTGCACCTAAAATCTTCCTACTTTTAACATCAACTGCAAGAGTCACTGAAAGTGGCTTAAGCTTTGTATGTTCCGTTGTTATTAAATCATCAAACTGTAGATGCTTTACTCTGTTTTTTTGAAGAGTTATTAAAAATTCACCGTTTTTCATCCTCGCTTTTCTTGCTAGATAGATCAACTTCCTTTTTACTGTTGTTCGGTGAATATTTAAAAGTATTGCCGATCTTCTCATCGACACACCTGAAGAAAGCAGCTTCAAAAGCAGAGAGTTAACTCGTCTTTTTTTCTGTCTATACTCAAGTTTAAAAGTTGCACTAGAAAATCTTTTACCGCAATGATTGCATATAAATCTAGGGATAGTTCGAGAATCACTCTTTCGTTTATATGCACCATTTCTAGCAATATGTTGTTTTTTCTGGTGAAACTTACATGTAGGATTTGGGCAGCCAAATTTCATGCCTATTCACTAGCAAGATTGGGACTCGCTAGTGAACGGCCAATTTATTGATTTGATTAGTGTTATGTCTAATTAAATCTAGAAATCAGCTATTCCCGTTTTAATCTGAACCACCATCTACATTGATTATCAAAATTATACTTTCGCGATGTTCGCCTTGTGTCAGGCCTTATCATTTAGCAAAAGATTTGATTATATACTTGTATGAAAACACAACTACAAAGTATCTCTTCAGGCCCTCAAATTTTGTCTCATTTTAAAAAATATTTTAACTCTATTCCTGATCATAGAAAAGGATCGAACGTTAGCATTCCAATAGGAGATGCAGTGATGTCAGCTTACGCTATGTTCGCGTTAAAATTTCCATCGGCCTTAAAGTTTGAAACTGATATGAAAGATGAAGCAAAGAGAAATAATTTAAAAAATATGTACGGCATAGAGAACATAACATCTGACACGCAAATGAGGACAATAGTAGATGAGATACCTACTAGCTCATTTAGAGAGTTATATAACGATATATTCCAAAAGATACAGCGAGATAAAAAACTTGTTCCATTTGAGTTTATAAAAATAAATAAAATACCTCACTATCAATTGTTAATTGATGGCACAGAGTTTTTCTCTTCTCATGAAGTCTGTTGTGATCAGTGTAATGTTAAAGTTCACAAGAAAGTGGATAAGAAAACGGGAGAGATTACAGAAACCAAAACATATACCCACAGCATGTTGAATGCTGTAATTGCCCACTCAAATATGAAGACAGTGATACCTTTAATGGGAGAACCTATTGTAAAGCAAGATGGGGATACTAAATACGATTGTGAACTTAAAGCTCTTAAAAGATTACTAAAGACGTTTAGGCAAGATC
>CAYZUN010000224.1:0-1639 GCA_964481625.1 uncultured Sulfurimonas sp. | reverse complement strand
AAGGGATGTATAAAGCCGTTGATGAAATTAGAGATATTATTAAACAGCGACATGATAATGAAGATGATGTGACGCTTATTACGCAAGATAGTGTAGTGTCAACATTTGATGATATTTTAACTGCAGTAACACTAACCGTGGCTAGTATTGCTAGCATTAGTCTAGTTGTTTCTGGAATATTAGTGATGAATGTTATGTGGGTTAGTGTGACTCAAAGAACAGCAGAAATAGGCTTGTTTAAAGCATTGGGAGCAACGAGACAGCAAATATTATTACTGTTTTTAACTGAAGCTCTGATGTTATCCGTGGCTGGCACGGTAGCGGGTGTACTAACAGGTAAACTGGTATTGTTGATATTACAAACAAGCTACCCAGATTTCCCTTTCTTTTTACCTCTTTGGGCAGTACTTTCAGCATTAGCAGTTTCTTTAATAACGGCGTTTATATTTGGTGTGTTACCCGCTAGAAAGGCGGCTTATATGGATCCAGTAGCGGCATTAAACAAAAGATAAAATGAATTTTTTAGACTTGATTAAATTATCTTACCGCACGGTTATTAGCCATAAATTACGTTCAATTTTAACAGCATTAGGTCTGATTATTGGAATTACCTCAGTCGTTGTTTTAACCTCAATAGGCCGAGGTATTCATCAATATGTATTGGCTGAATTCACCCAGTTTGGTACTAATCTAGTTGCCGTATTTCCCGGTAAAACTACAACATTGGGAATATCTGGGGCAACGATTAGTACAGTGCGTCCATTGACGATGGCGGATGCAATGAGTTTAAGTAAGTTAGATAATATTATTGCAGCATTACCTCTAGTTCAGGGTAATGCGCGAATAGAAGCTGATAAAAAACAGAGACGATCTACAGTTTTAGGTGTTGGAGCATCCGTTCCAGAAGTTTGGAAAATAAGGGTAAGTAAAGGACGGTTTTTACCTGCACATGAGCAATCTAATCCAAGGGCTTTTGCAGTATTAGGGTATAAACTAGCCAAGGAATTGTTCGCGGATAAAAACCCATTGGGACAACGTATTCGAATAGGCAGTGATCGTTTTCGAGTACTAGGGGTGATGGAAAAAAAAGGAGAAATGCTTGGCTTTGATATGGATGATACGGTATATATTCCTACTGCAAAAGCGTTAGAGTTATTTGACCGTGAAGGAGTGATGGAAATTGATCTATTGTACAAAAGTAATACTTCAGTTAAAACGATAGAAAATGCAATTAAACGCCTATTACAATTTCGTCATGGGCGAGAAGATTTTACCTTGATCACTCAAGATCAAATGCTAAAAAGCATGGATTCAATTTTAAATATACTTACTATTGCCGTTGCAGCATTAGGCGGTATTTCATTATTGGTTGGTTCAGTTGGTATTTTAACTATTATGACCATTGCTGTGTCAGAACGCATTTCTGAAGTTGGTTTACTGCGAGCTATAGGTGCAGAACAAAGTACTGTTTTTAAAATTTTTTTATCAGAAGCCATTATGTTAAGTTTTATAGGGGGTTGCATCGGTGTTTTGTTAGGTATAGTGATAGTACAACTGATTAGCCTTATTGTACCAGCCCTTCCAGTGCAATTAGCATGGACATACATAATCGCAGCATTTGTTGTTTCCTTATTAATCG
>CAYZUN010000223.1:0-1710 GCA_964481625.1 uncultured Sulfurimonas sp. | reverse complement strand
ATGAAGGCTGTCCTAGCTGTTCCTTCTGGGCAGATAATTTCAATGGTATCGACATTCATTTAGCGCATCGTGATATTGCTTTTTTAGCAGTATCTCGAGGTAATTATGAAAAACTTGCAAGCTACAAAAAACGTATGGGCTGGAGTTTTAAATGGATGTCATCGCTAAACAGTGATTTTAACTATGACATGGGCGTTTCTTTTTCAGCAGAAGAAAAAGAGAACAACGAAACCACTTACAACTATCGTAAACAGCCCTATTTTATTGATGAACTACAAAGCGTGAGTGTATTTTATAAAAATGATCAAGGTGAGATATTTCATACCTATTCAACCTACTCTCGCGGTATTGATATTCTAAATGGTGCGTACAACTATATTGATCTATCGCCAAAAGGACGTAATGAAGGCGATGGAATAATGAATTGGTTACGTCGCCATGATCAATATGACTAATTATTTATCTTTGAATAACATCTTAGAAAAAATAATCCCTGGGCAGATCCCTGTCACAGCGGCAAAAATAAAGAATACCGCAGGAAGGTATGACACCCAATGCACTACATCAAATCCTGTTAAGTAAATACCCAACCATATCACTAGTCCTGCGCCTAAAAAGAAAAAACGCATAGATTTCCCGATCATTAAATCTTTCATAGTCACTTTCCTCTCCAGTTAAAAATAACTTCTTTTCTAGATACCATAATCATAGTACATGTGTGATTTAATCACACACCCCAATCAGACATCCATTTGCTAATGCTATACTGACAAATCTCATCAGCTCAACAACATAGCCAGCACTCAATGAATCTTGTTTTTATCTACAAAGGCACGCCATCAAACAAACGAAAAATAGAACAGGTTTTACACACTGCTAAATCTAGCGGAATTTTCAACAAAGTCAGCACCTACGAAAGCCAATACGCTGGTAATAGCATTGAGATAGCACAGAAGGTTTCAGCAGAATATGATTATATTATTGCCGTTGGTGGTGATGGCACATTGAATGAAGTTATGAATGGGTTGATGCAATATCAGCACCAACAGTCTGATAAAGAATTGCCAAAGTTAGGTATTCTCCCACTAGGAACAGCCAATGATTTTGTGAAATCCACTCCTCTAAAAAGTGGCATTAATGAATTAATTTCTCTCATCAAAAATAAACAACACCGTAAAATAGATATTGGAAAATTACAGTGTTTTGAAGAAGATCGCACCACCCAACTCACTCGCTATTTTATTAATATAGCCGATGTTGGTTTTGGTGCACACGTTGTCCATAAAACCAATAAATGTAGTTCTATTTTTGGAGCAAACGCTACTTATATCAAAGCGATTCTTGGTACTTTTTTAAGTTATAAGCCAAAGCAAATCACCGTACAAATTGATGACCAACCCAAACAAACAAGCAACACGCTTTCTTTAATTTTCGCGAAAGGAAAATACTTTGCATCGGGGCTAGGTGTCGCGCCTCATGCTGATTTATCTGACGGGAAGCTGGCAATCACACACATTGGTAATGTTTCGATGTTTGATTTTCTTTTATACCTCGGTAGATTAAAAAAATGTAAAAAAATTACCCACCCCGAAGCTAAATACTTTAAAGCCAAGCATCTTGAAGTCAGTTCTGTAGATAAAAATGCTGCGGTAGAGGCAGATGGTGAGTTTATTGGCTATTTGCCGTTAAAAGTTGATGTGATTTCAAAGA
>CAYZUN010000222.1:0-1715 GCA_964481625.1 uncultured Sulfurimonas sp. | reverse complement strand
TCTATGATATGGGTATAAAGTAAATATTCTCGTTGGTTTTTTAAACGTATCTTAAAGCTATAGAGGATACACTAAAATTATCTTTATTAATTGAATAAGGTTAATTATGTTTAGAATTATGATGCTAATGATGGGATTGATTCTCTTTGTGATAGCTGATAGTAGTACAGTTCAACCTGCATCATTTTATAGCCGAAGTACTTCAGGTGTCGTAATAGATCACACTACAAAACTAGAGTGGCAGGACAGTTATGATGACAATGACGGTAAGATTAAACAACTAAATTGGAGTGAAGCAAAACAATATTGTCAAGCAATGTTATTAGAGGGACACACTGATTGGCGGCTTCCTGCAATTGATGAGTTAATGAGCATTACTGATAAAACACGACTGGAGCTTTCGATTGACTCAATATTTCAAATGATATCATCGTCTGGATATTGGTCGGCTACTACTATCGCCAATAAGAAAGGCAGTGCTTGGTACCTCTCTTTTCATGGTGGTAATGCAAATTGGGGCGGTAAAGGCGGTACTCTAAATATACGCTGTGTTCGCGATAATAAAGTAGTGCTATTTACTCATCTTCAATTTAGAGCTCTATTACATTAATATTTTATGGAGGATACATGGTAAATAAAAAGCCTGAAGATTTTAAAGAGATTTTGTATGAATCCTTACTTTACAGTTTTGGAAAGACGTTAGCCAAGTATGATGTTTTTTCACAAAATATGATGCTTGAAGAGGTGGGTAAAGAGATACTGGAGTATCTTGAAGAATTTGGTTTTAAAATTGAACGAGAGAATGATGAAAATGATATCATGAAGATATTAGAACTTTTTATTCAAAATGGTTTTACCAAAGAGATGCACCTAGAACCGACACCAGAAGGTGATAAAATGGTTTGGCATGACATGTATGGCGCTAGAGCGTATGATCGACTGCAGGAGGTGACAGAAAATCCTTTTTTATCGTGTCCGCTGAATGCGTGTATGGTACATGAAGCACGAAAATATGGTAAATATTTGAAATTAATTGAACAAGACTTTGATCTTAAAAACAAAATTACAAAGACTATTGAACTACTAGAAGATGGTTACCCAGACAAAGATGATCGTTTTAAGAGCATAAATATTGAAAGTAGTCAATTGGTAGAGATCGCTCAAGAGAAAAAGGCACTTCTTGAAATAGAGCATCAAGAACTCACTCAATTGGCAAATCTTGACCCATTAACGGGTATCTTAAATCGTCGTTCTTTTTTTAAGTTTGTTGAAAAAGCGGCTCAACAGCGTGATGGCGATAATGTTCCAATGACGCTTTTTATGATCGATATTGATGACTTTAAAAAGGTAAATGATACCTATGGACATGCCATTGGAGATGAGGTAATTAAATATGTCGTAAATGTCTGTAACGGCAATCTTAGAAATGGTGAAATTTTTGCCCGATTTGGCGGCGAAGAGTTTGCAATTGTACTTGTAAATACCGATTTGAATTATGCAAAGGATATTGCAGACCGTCTTATTAAAAATGTAGCTGCCGGAGAGATAACGCCATCTAAAGTTCATGTCACTATTAGTGTTGGAATAGCACAAGTACATAACATGGTACATGAGAATTTTTCTGATACGATTCATGATGCTGATAAAGCACTCTATAAAGCGAAACACAATGGTAAAAATCAGTATTGCATAGCTAAATGACAGCAGGTATTAAA
>CAYZUN010000221.1:0-1720 GCA_964481625.1 uncultured Sulfurimonas sp. | reverse complement strand
TTGAGCATTCGGATAAGTGGTAATTTCACGTGACTAATCTATGTTATAATTGCGGTACAAACCCAGATACTTGTTATCAATAATAAAAACAAAAAAAAGAGAAATATCAACATGTTAGAGTCAGTCAAAGAATCCCTAGCTACTAAGAAAACTGAGAAAAATACGGGAGAGGATAAAAATAAAGAAAAGAACTTCTTCTTTAAAGATATTGAAATCAGTGCCATTAAAGAAGCTCTCTTAACCGAGATCGATATGACTAAGCTTAAAGAGTCATTGATTGATGATATTAAAGAAACGCTTTTAAAAGAGATTGATATTTCGGGTACTAAAGAAGCGCTTACTAAAGATATTAGCCTGAAAAGTAAAAATTCAGAGAAAGCATCTTCAGATAAAAATGCTGACAAAATAGCAGAGGAAGAGCAAACGGTTGAAAAAATAAACTTACCTGCTTACAAATATGGTCTTACAGATTCATTAATTGAAGATCATAAAGAGCTACTGTCTATCTATGGAAATATCATGGGTAGCGCTAAAAAGAAAGAGTTTACAATGTTGCCGATGATGCTCTCAAACTTTTCTAAAAAATGCTTAACGCACGTAAATGAAGAAGAAGAGCTATACAACTTTATGAAAATATTGGCGGGTAGCCGTAGTGATATTGAACGAAATGTAGCTAGAGAATTTAGTGTAGAGATGAAAAACCTTTCGGTTTCTATATTTACCACATTGAATCAAAGTAGCTTTATTCCTGTGACGGATAATAGCGTTGATGGTTTTATCAAAGAATTTGAAGAGCTAGGAAACGTACTGCAAGAACGTATCGGGCGTGAAGAGAAAATTCTTTATCCGATGTATGAGAATAGCCGTAAAGTTGTTGATATTTGCTAATTTGTAGGTTGGCGCTGACGCTAGGAAGCCCAACAAAGCGTGTTATGTTGGGCTTCATTCTTCAGCACCAACCTACAGTATGTAGAGTTTTGATGGTTAGGTTACAGCCTAACGCGTTGATCTAAACTGGAAAACCCTTTCAGTGGTCTTTCATAGTTCTTACTCAAAGCAATAAATTTAAAGCGTTCCCCCATTTCTGCGGGGAGGCTCAAAGTACGCACTTGTTGCGCTAGTTTATACTGGTACTCTTCATTTCGATTTTCAGTGTTTTTTTCCTCCAAAGCCTTCATAAATAAAGTTTCCAGATCACAATTGGCTAAAAAAGCAGATTGTGAGGTGAAGCCAGCCACCGTCAAATCCGCATCATCAGCAGCCTCGGCAACCGCGGTAAAATCAACACTCGCGGTAATATCTTGTAAGCCAGCATAATATAAAGGTGCTTCATTCACTAAGTGTTGATAATGGCAAATCAGTGTTCCTTTGTTACGCTCTTCGAAATAATATTCTTTTCTTGGATAGCCGTAATCTGCCAATAAAATCACACCTTGTTGTAAACATGCAGCGAGTGTTTTAAACCAGCCCGATAGATTTGGATTAATTTCTGATGTGTACGGCGTAGCTTCATGCGGAATATTTAATGCCAAAACTTTAGCCGTGAATTCATCATCAGCTGTTTGCAGTTGTTCGCATAATTTGCCATCTTCCCAAATCACATGATGCTCATACACGACTTCATCATGCTGGGTGAAAACATCGACAGGCATCGCATCCAACACTTCATTGCCTAAAATGATGCCTGTGAATGATTCGGGTAATTGTGATAACCAAGTGA
>CAYZUN010000220.1:0-1722 GCA_964481625.1 uncultured Sulfurimonas sp. | reverse complement strand
GACAGCAATCACGTGGTGCCCCATGGGCGTAATATCAAGGTATTGGATATTGGTACCGGCGCCAACCTAGTGTATCCACTCACCGGTCAGAGTGAATATGGCTGGTACTTTACTGGCGTAGATATAGACCCTGCAGCCATTAAGGTGGCACAGCAAATTTGTCAGTTCAACAAATTGAAGATAAAACTCAAATTACAAAAAATATCCGATGATGTATTTAAAGGTGTGATCAGCCCGAATGACTTTTTTCATCTCACGCTCTGTAACCCACCTTTTCACTCTTCGGCTGAGGCCGCAAAAAAAGGCACACAGCGCAAGTGGAAGAACCTTGGCAAGGGGGTGCAAAATAAACTTAATTTTGGTGGTCAGAATGCCGAGCTTTGGTGCCCGGGTGGTGAGATGAAATTTATCTCCACCATGATTGAGCAGAGCGTAGAGTTTGCCGACCAGTGTCTGTGGTTTAGCTCTCTGGTGTCAAAAAAGGATAACCTCATCCCACTTTACAAAATGTTAGATAAAGTGAAAGCCGTTGAGGTGAAAACCATCAACATGGCGCAGGGCCAAAAGGTGAGCCGCTTTATCGCTTGGACTTTTATTAAGAAAGAACAGCGCCACTTAAAGGTATCAATGGGTCAGCTAACTTGATGTAGCCAAAATACTTGAAGATGCAGATTTACACTTTTTAGTCACTCCCGATGTTTTAAGCAGGAGTCTAGTGTTGCAGCCATAGATCCCCGATAAAAGATCTCGAGGATGACGTATAAATTATGTAACTTGAATGGTCATGGGCGTAGCATTTAAAAAGATGTTTTCATCAAAGGTATTTATTACTATCGCATTAAGTATGACTTCTTCATATAACCAATAATAAAGCCCACCTTCATCTACGCTGTATCGCCAATCATATTGGCATTGGATCCACCGCGAATCTAATGAACCTACTATTCTAGCTGCGGGGTCAGAATCTGATTGGCTATTACGATATACAAGCTGTTTATCGTTGGCGTTAATTTGAAAGCGATCGATCTGTATCGTGTTATTACTCGGCTGTGATGTGCTCATTCTATTATTGAGTAGATCGTCACCATGAAAGTCAATGACACATTGTTTATCAGCGGTATAACGTGCAGGTGGAAAATGGATGGGATAGTGGTTTGCTATTTTAGCTCTTTCATCAATATGTTGTTTTGTTCGCTGGCTTTTGTCCCATTGCTTGATAATGAGCTGTAATACTAGAATGCTCATGTTGAATTTTTCACGCTAAAGTAGGCTAAACGACTTATTTTATTAATAATAATTGCTTTCCAACTTTAATAATTCCAAATATAAAATGATCTTCTGACTCTGCGTATCATCATCAACACTGTGGTAGATCTTTTAATAATATCATAACAAAGTGGAAGTCAACTTCTCTATCAAAGGTGAGAGATTAACGCTTAACTAATTCTAAAAATATTCCTCTCGCTGGCCTGAATGACATGCTGACTTTTTATCAGTTTGATTTAAGGATGTAACTAATCAATATGGTAAAATGATATCAACAATAATTAATCACCCCAAATCATTCTGATTCTGGGCAAACACTCTAAACTTTAGGAATAACATGAAAGAAATTACCGTTGATAACAAGCCAAGTGAAGCACTGTTAAAAAAACTGGGTGTGGCTAATTGGCCAACATGGGAAAAAGAAGTATCTGTATTCCCATGGGAATTCGTTACTAC
>CAYZUN010000219.1:0-1722 GCA_964481625.1 uncultured Sulfurimonas sp. | reverse complement strand
AAGTTTGGATTTTCAAAGGTGAAGTTCTGGCTAAAGGTGTTCCTGCCGAAGTTAAAGAAGAGAAACAAGAGCGCCGTCCTAAACGTGCGCCAAGAAAGGCTGATTAATCATGTTAATGCCAAAAAGAACGAAATATCGTAAAATGATGAAAGGCCGTAATCGTGGTAAAGCACGTAGTGGTCATACAATTGCTTTCGGTGATATCGCACTTAAAGCAACTGAAGCTGGTCGTATTAGTTCACGTCAGATTGAAGCAGCACGTATTACGTCAACACGTCATATTAAACGTCAAGGTAAGATCTGGATTCGAGTATTTCCTGCTAAACCATTAACAGCCAAACCGCTTGAAACTCGTATGGGTAAAGGTAAAGGACCTGTTGATAAATGGGTTATGAACGTTAAACCGGGTCGTATTATTTTTGAAATGGGTGGTATTCCTGAGTCTGTAGCGCGTGAAGCGTTAACGCTTGCAATGCATAAATTGCCATTCAAAACTAAAATTGTCACACAGGAGATGAGCAATGAAATATTCTGATTTGGCAGAGAAGAGCGCAGCGGACCTTCAAGGTATGCTTAAAGAGAAAAAGACTGAGCTTTTCACTTTAAAGATCAAACAAAAAATGATGCAATTGACCAACACGAGTGAACTTCGTGATGCGAAAAAAACAATTGCACGTATCAATACTGCGCTTAGCGCAGTTAAGTAAGGGACTATTGATGACACATAAACGTGAAGTCCAAGGTAATGTAATTAAAATTTCAGGCGATAAAACAGCATCAATTGTTGTTGAGCGTCGTGTAATGCACCCACGTTACCACAAAGTTGTAAAACGTTTCAAAAAGTACCTTGTACATGATGAGCGTAATGAGTTAAAAGTTGGTGATGAAATTATTGCAATTGAATGTCGCCCATTATCTAAAACAAAATCTTTTAGACTTAAAAATGTTGTAAAAGGGGCTCAGTCATGATCCAGAGTTTTACACGTCTAAATGTTGCAGATAATACCGGTGCAAAAGAAATCATGTGCATTAAAGTACTTGGTGGTTCAAAACGTCGTTATGCTTCTGTTGGTGATGTTATTGTTGCTTCTGTAAAGAAAGCAACTCCAACAGCTAAAGTAAAAAAAGGTCAAGTAATTAAAGCAGTAGTTGTACGTACTCATAAAGAGGTACAGCGTGAAAACGGTTCACTAATCCGTTTTGACGACAATGCAGCGGTAATTCTTGATGCGAAACGTGAGCCAATCGGTACGCGTATTTTTGGTCCAGTAGGTCGTGAAGTTCGTTATGCCGGTTTTATGAAAATCGTATCACTAGCTCCGGAGGTTGTTTAATGGCAAAGTTTAATTTCAAAAAAGGTGATACTGTAGAGATTACTGCTGGTGACGATAGAGGCACCAAAGCAGAAGTAATCGCAGTAATGCCAAAGAAAAATAAAGTTATTGTACAGGGTTGTAAAATTGCTAAAAAAGCAGTTAAACCAACTGAAGAAAATCCTAAGGGCGGCTTTATGAACAAAGAGATGCCTATTGATGCTTCAAATGTACGTAAAGTGGAGGCATAATTTATGGCAAGATTAAAAGATAAATATATTGCACTAAAGCCTCAACTTCAAGAGTCTTTAGATATTAACAATATAATGGAAATTCCTGCACTTGAAAAAGTAACAATTAGTGTTGGTGCTGGTTTTGCTATGAAAGATAATAAGCTGATTCAGAATAT
>CAYZUN010000218.1:0-1745 GCA_964481625.1 uncultured Sulfurimonas sp. | reverse complement strand
GCTCACCATCTTGAATGGTGCACTGCAATTGCATCGAACGCTTTAACATTGCGTCTATACCTTCGGCATGAATGTGGGTCACGGTTAGATTGCTAAAACGTTTTAATTTATCCTGTATCTGCAGCCACCACACTTTAGCCTTGCCTTCATGATAAGTATAAATAATCACTTGCTTAGCACGGCCACAGGCTTTGCGAATGCGCTTTTCATCTAGCTGACCAAAATCAATCCACACATCAATTTCATCTGTTAAGGCTTTTTGCCATAACTCAGCTTCATCATCACTGTTCATGCCTTTAGTGAAACTCAATTGCTCATTAGCATTTAATATAAACGCAATCACACGGATCATAAATCGAAAGTCATTTTCCGATGGATGTTGTGCCATGGTGAGATCATGGTTTTGATAATAATGCCGATCCATATCGGAAATGTTGAGTGAGATTTTATTTATGGTTGAGTTGATTGCCATGATTTTTTTTAAAGAAAGGTGATTAAAGTCGGTCTTAATTTAGTGGCAGAATTAGCTGTATATATTTGTAATTTAGCAGGACTTTATCAAGCTACTATAATACAGTTTCGCCCTGAGTCTTTGGCTCTGTACATCGCGTTATCACATGCGATAATAAGCTCCTTAATTGACTGTCCATGTTGTGGGTATACAGAAACACCAATACTAGCCGTTACGGATATATTTTTTTCATTTGGTAAGGAGATATTTTCGTTCTCAAATAGACATCGAATTCGCTCTAATACAATAAGTGATTCACTCAGACTGGTTTCTGGGAAACATAAAATAAATTCATCGCCACCCTGTCTTAATATAATATCGCAGTTTCTCAATATTTTTGAAGCAAGATGGGTTGTTTTTTGTAGAATCAAATCACCAGCATGATGACCATAACGATCATTAATTTTTTTAAAATTATCAAGATCTAGCATGGCTATTATGAAAGAGTCATTATTTCTTAGGCTCTGGTTTAATACTTGCTTTAATAGAGTGTGACCTGCTCGCCTATTTGTGAGTCCTGTTAAATCATCGATTTCAGACAGATTTTTTAACTCCATTTCCAAATTAACTTTTTCGGTTACATCAAAAATAGCTCCTAATAAACCGATGACTTGACCTTCACTATTTTCAAAAGTTGATTTATGAAACTCAACGATGCATTGGTTACCAAATGATGGGCTTATATCTGCTTGATATTTTTGTAAGCCCGGGTTGTCAAATAACTCTTTATCTTTTAAAAAAAAGAGTTCGGCTTGTTCTTTTGGCCATAAGTCATAGACGGTTTTTCCAACCATTTCCTCACGAGTTTTACCTGAACTTAATTCGTATAGTTGGTTGCAAGTAATATACCTACCATTTATATCTTTGATAAAGATAGGAATAGGAACAAGATCAAGAACATCATGAAATGACTCACTGTTCTTTGATATAAATGTTGTTAAATCAAAATTCATTAAATACAGCGTAGAATTAAAGGTTTGATATTGTAATTATTCATCCAACAAGGCATCACGATCATCACTATGCAAACGAGGCATGATCCACATTTCATACATTGATACTATCCACATAAAGGCAAATGATAATGCCATTGCGCCACCACCGATGATGACTAGCCATGCAAAGATAGGGTTCAGTTTAGTGAGCCACCATGATGAAATATCAAGGATTAAGAAGATATAAGGCATAACGATTACGCCTGCTTTTAGGTATTTTGGTACACCGGCGGCAAGGC
>CAYZUN010000217.1:0-1765 GCA_964481625.1 uncultured Sulfurimonas sp. | reverse complement strand
ATAGAAATTCAGCGATAAAAACAGCCTATGCCACTGGGGTCTATAGTCAACGTGAGATTGGTGTGCATTTTCATTTACACCCAAGTACAGTGGGTGTTATTGTAAGGAAAGGTTAGCATTCGCAATACGGGACCTGCCTCCGGTAATTTGCAAATCTCCCCTAACCCCTCTTTGCTAAAGAGGGGGATAAAAACTAGTACTTTCACAGTCTCTAAGGTAAGAAGCGGAAAAGGCACTCATTGTGGAAAGAGCTAAAGTTGATTACTGTAAAGCTAATTCTGTGAAAAAGCAGTGCTTGACGTGGAAAAGTAAGATGACACTTTATTTAAAGTACATCGTGGAAATCAGGAAAAAGCAAAGCGGGGTTCGATTTGTGCCGAGCTTGGAGTGGAGAAAATAAGCTCGACCGTATGCCAAGGGATTTTGAAAGAGCAAAAGCTGAATTCTGATGATTGCAAAGTTGAGTACCTAAAAAGAAAGCCCTGATGACTTCCACATGATTTAAAAAACGAACAGCAGAGCAAAAAAAACAATAGTCTGAAAACTCATGGTTGTTTTTCTTTGATATACTCATGCTTATGTAAATTTTAAAAATACTTAAATCCTGAGGAGGATGAAGATTATGAGAATTTTTTTAATTAGTGTGGTTCTATTTGCATCATTGGCAATGATTGGGTGTGCTGATGAGTTTTGGTGTGGCGAAAACGGTTGCGGTGCTGACAAGAATGCTAATATCAATCGAACAACCTGAGCTTCTTAAGCTGTAGATGTTAGCAAGAAAGTAAAATTAGATATCCATCAAGAGCTTTATAACTTGGCAATCAACTTGCCTTTATTCTTCTTTTGCAAAGGTTATCTTGCTGAAAATAATGCAGCGTCTTGCATAGTCCTGACGTTAAATACAGCAAGTTATTTTAATGGTTATGAATTAATATTGATCCCATAATGGAATCAGTGTGTATTTATCCTCATGAGA
Organism: uncultured Sulfurimonas sp.; assembly: GCA_964481625.1. GTDB lineage: Bacteria > Campylobacterota > Campylobacteria > Campylobacterales > Sulfurimonadaceae > QNZR01. The sequence goes on along the minus strand of CAYZUN010000217.1, from coordinate 789 downwards.
GTTATTTCTAAGCGTACATTACGAGAATTTTGGGAATCTTCCCTACAATATGAAGACGCTAAATCTTCTTTAGAAGTGTGGCATGGCGAAACCTTGAAAGTAACATGGAGAACGCCCCAAGAAATAAAAGAAAAATTTCGGTCAGTAAGTATTTTGAAAAATAACCGACTTGTATTCAATATTGCGGGAAACAAGTATAAGTTGGTAGTATCTATTGATTATGGGCGACAAGCTTGTTTTGTAAGGTTTATTGGTACACATAAACTATACGATGAAATTGATGTCGAGGTAATATGATGGATATTCAAGCAATTAAAACAGAACAGGACTACGATAGAGCTCTTTCAAATATTGAGGAATTGTGGGGCATTGATGAAGGTACAGAAGATGGAGACAAACTTGATGTACTACTTATTTTGGTTGATGATTATGAAAAAATTCATTATCCCATTTTGCCGCCTGATCCAATTGAAGCCATAAAGTTTAGAATGGAGCAGATGAACCTCACAAGAAAAGATTTAGAGCCTTATATTGGCGGAAGAGGAAGAGTATCTGAAGTTTTAAATCATCAACGGGGACTATCATTGAATATGATACGCAATCTACATGCAAACTTATCTATTCCCTTAGAGAATCTAATTAGTGAAACGAAAATAAGTGCATAATTAAAAGGCTAATTTTAATTATGAGCAAACAAAATAAGGGAAAAACTGCCAACGGAGGTATCTAACCTCCTCTTAAATAACAAAATCATAAGTTATTGAAAATCAAACAACTACAGTGTCTTTT
>CAYZUN010000216.1:0-1771 GCA_964481625.1 uncultured Sulfurimonas sp. | reverse complement strand
TTGGTGTAATGGCTGGACTGGGCAGAGTAATGATTAATGTGGTTCAAAAACCGCGAGTTGCTATTGTCTCAACAGGAAGTGAGATTTTAGACTTGGGTGAAGAGGCTCTTAATGCGTCTCAAATTCGCAGTACCAATAACTATACTATTGAAGCTCTTGTAACGATGGCAGGAGCTGAAGCGATTCAGTTAGGAACCATTAGTGACGATAAAGCATCAATTACCCAAGGATTTGAAAATGCACTTCGCTCAGCCGACATTATTATTAGCACAGGCGGAGTGAGTGTCGGTGATTATGATTTTGTAAAAGAGATTATTCCGCGTTTAGGTGCTGAAGTGATCTTTAAAGGCGTAAAAATCAAGCCGGGACAGCATATTATGGTAGCGCAAAAAGGGAATAAGTTTATTATTGCACTGCCGGGTTTTGCCTATTCGTCAACGGTTACATGTATTTTATATGCTATTCCTTTGATTAGACGTTTTTTAGGGCTTGAGAGCACTCTTAATGTTGTTGAGGCAACGTTAAAAAAACCATTTCAAAAACGCTCAAACAAGAGTGAGTTTACGGCGTGTAATGTTCTTCTTGAAGAGGGAAAATATTGGGTTGACTTTGCTGATAAAAAACTCGGCAGCAGTGCTATTTTAACAAACATGCTCCATGGTGCAGCACTTATGATTACCGGTGAAGATGATGGTGACCTAGAAGCCGGCATGAGTGTTAATATAATTTTGCTGGATCGTTTTTGGTAGCGATTATTCCACAAGCATATCTTTAAAATATTTGTCAACATTCATATAGGTTTTACCTTTATGATCTTTAAAGATTAGATGGCTTTTGTTGAGTTCATTTATTGTTCTAACACCTATTATAGCGAGCAAGTTGCGGACACCTAAGAGTAGTTGTTTATGATACGAAGCAATATTTTGTGCCTTTTGCTCTACTAAAAAGGAAGAGCGTTTTCTTTTATCTTGCGTGGCTAAACCTACAGGGCAGTGTCTGCCATGTGCGCCGGAACACTCCCGTGCACGAATGCATCCGGCACTCATCATAAAGGCACGTGCAATTGCGATGTAGTCTGCTCCAATACCAAAGAGCACAACAGCATCATCAGGTGTCAATACTTTTTCACTGGCAATGAGGTTGACATGCTCCCGTACACCGTATTTTTTTAGAGAAGAGTCAGCAATATAGAGTGCTTTGGTTATGGTCATTCCCACGGTCATCATCATCTCTAAAGGAGCCGCGCCGCTTCCTCCATCGCCTCCATCGATGGTAATGAAATCGGGGTAGGCATCTGAGTCATTTGCAATACGTTGTTTAATCAGCTGGGCATACTCATCAAATGCCTCTTGTGAAGAGATGACAATTTTAATGCCAACAGGTTTTTTAGAGAGTTCTTTAAGGTTACCAATAAAATCAAAAAGCTCTTGGAGTGTTTTTGCGTAGGGAAACTGATTGGGACTCAAAAGATCTTTATGGGGTTCAACACCCCGATAATAGGCAATCGCTTCACTCACTTTATTGGCAAGCAGTTTACCGCCGGTCTGTTTTGCTCCTTGGGCTATCTTAATCTCCGTCATTCGAGAAAAACACATCACTTTTTTATAGCGCTTGGCATCAAATTCTTCGTTACGGTCACGTACACCAAAAAGTCCACTCCCCATTTGAAAGATAATATCAGGAATATCTGCAGGTATCTTTGTTGGAAATTCCTTAAGCGGTGCATCCCAATTGATGCGGAAGCAGACCATGCGTGTATCATCAAACAAGT
>CAYZUN010000215.1:0-1777 GCA_964481625.1 uncultured Sulfurimonas sp. | reverse complement strand
GTAAAGACAAAGTCTTTGGTTTTTTCGTTGGTCAAGCGATGAAAGCAACCCAAGGCAAGGCAAACCCACGTGAGATTCATAAAATATTGAAAGGCAAGTTAAAGAGATCTTGATGATATATTGTAGGGCGGACTTCAGTCCGCTTTTACCGAGAAATGGACGAGCGGACTGAAGTCCGCCCTACGTATTTACGAAGTCAGTTTTACATATTTTTGATACAAGGTATCTTGGTCTTCTTTGTTGGCAGCATCTTTATCAATACAATCAACCGGACAAACTTCAATACATTGTGGAAGATCGTGATGACCTACGCACTCAGTACATAATTCAGGGTTAATTTCATAAATGTCCTCCCCCTGAGTAATTGCACCATTTGGGCACTCAGGCTCACAAACGTCGCAGTTAATACATTCTTCATCAATCTTTAAAGACATGGTATTTCCTTAAGCAAATTTTTCTTTTAATCGTTTCTTTACAAAGGGTGAGACAAAACTTGATACATCACCATTTAGCCGAGCTATTTCTCTAATCATACTAGACGAAATAAACTCATATTGTTCAGCAGGTGTTAAAAACACAGTTTCCAATTCTGGTGATAAACGACGATTCATACCCGCCATTTGAAACTCAAATTCAAAATCCGATACCGCCCGTAATCCTCTTAAAACAACATTGGCGTTCTGCTCTTTTGCACAATCTACCAGCAAATTATTAAAGCCGATAATACAGACATTGGGCATATCTTTGGTGACGTCTTCAACCAGTTCAACACGTTCTTCTAAAGAGAATAATGGTGCTTTTCCTTGATTAACGGCAACTGCAACAATCACTTTGTGAAAAAGTTTTGATGCGCGGACAATAATATCCCAGTGTCCGTCAGTGATCGGGTCAAAAGTACCCGGGTATATAGCGGTAATATTCAAGTCATTAGCCACTCAATGTAAAAGGGACTATTTTATCATAAAAACAACAAGCAGAAGACGGCTGAAAATGGAAACTTTGGAGAATCAAAGATGACAGCAAACGATAATCAGAAGTATTTTTACTAAAGAAATCTTCCGACATTACCCAGAGATCAAGAAGCGATATTTAAAGGGAGGGAAATTATGGACACAAACATACTTTGTTGAAACTACAGAAGATGCTAAAAAGAAAGTAATCAGGGCTTATGCTCAAGGTGTCGGCTTACTAAACAGATAATAAAACCTAACAGCTCGATTTGTTTTAAATCTCGGTCGCTGCTGGGGCGACCGAGTTTTTATGCCCGCCTATGTTTTATCAGCCAATAGGCACACCTGTGTGGTGAGTCTGGCCATACCATATTTTTTGGTTATGCAGGGTGCCCAGCACTGTCATCAATTCAATTATTTTATTATGATTTTCTATTGACACCTTAGTTTTTTCTAACGTCTCGGTACGGGATAAATGACTGATTTGAAAACGTATAGAACGTTCAATCAAGTCGACATCTTTAAGTGATAATGTAAATTGTTTGTTGTAGGTACTCATAACAAAATCCTCATTATTAGGGGAACGGAGATAGCTCCATTGAAATATTAATGCAAAAGGCTTGCCCTATCTTCTACTTGTTCTCTGTTCAAGAATTTATCTTATAAATTTTCAAAACTTAAGCACATCACTCTTAGATTATCAGGAACGATATTAATCGTTGCATAAATTCTGGAACAATAGATTCATAGCTAAACAGTGGCTCCTGCAAATCAAGATCTCTCGGTAATAGCTCCTGCATTACTCTACCTCCTGTATCCGTACAGTC
>CAYZUN010000214.1:0-1790 GCA_964481625.1 uncultured Sulfurimonas sp. | reverse complement strand
CGTTAGTGTAAGCATTATCAAATACGGGGTGCATAATGAAAAAGGTTAAAAAGAGTGTTAAGCCAATCAAAACTTGGTTTGAAGGCGTTGATTGCACGCCCATTGCTTGACGTAAAATGGCCAATACAATAATAATTCTAGTAAATGATGTCATCATCATTAGCGCTGCAGGTAGCAGTGTTAATACGGTCATTAATGCCAATATTTGAAGTGTTACTGTATAACTCTGTTCACCATCTGCACCCGTAGTAAGTGTTACGGCAGGAATACCGGATGCGGCACTTGTGATAATTGGAAATGCTAATAGAAGCAAGGTAAGTACTAGGCGAATCATGATTTATCACCTTGTTGTTTCATCATTTGTTGTAACTTTTCAGCAAAGCCAGAAGTGACCGTTTTTGTTTTGTTTTCAGTTTCAATATTATTTTCAAGTACATGTAAGGTTTGAACATGCTGCGATGTAACGCCAACTAGAATTTGTTGTTCTCCAACTTGTAATAAAATTGCCTTCTCACGACTACCTAAAGATAAGCCTGCAATAATTTTCATTTCACCATTAGCTGCACTATTAAATTGACCTGTGCGTCGTAGGAGCCATGCGAGGAATGCGATAATAGCCAATACGAGTAATAATCCACCAAAGGTTTCTAGCACGGCACTACTATTTAGGGGTGAACCTGAAAGTGTTTTCAATTTATCTGTTTTTTCGATCTCAGCTGCAAAACTTATACTAGTGAATAGTGTAAGAACTAAAGATGAAAATACGGAGGAAATTTGTTTCATTAACGTAGTTTCTTAATGCGTTCTTCGGCACTAATAACGTCTGTTAAACGAATACCAAATTTGTCATTCACAACTACAACTTCACCGTGTGCAATCAAAGTATCGTTGACTAATACATCCATCGGTTCACCTGCAAGCCGGTCAAGCTCAACAACAGAGCCCTGACTGAGTTTTAATAAATTATTGATATTTATTTTAGTTCGACCAATTTCCATCGACATAGTCACGGGGATATTTAGAATCATATCCAAATCTAAATCTTTATTAGATCGTGGTGCAGCAGCAGTGTCATCATCAAGTTGTGTTACCGGAGCAGCATCAACCTGTTGTTCAGCATCGGCTTGCTCTTCTAAAGCGGCCGCCCACGGATCTTCTTCAGCAGTGGACTCCTCTTCAAGTGCACCGTCATCATCGGCTTGTTCTTCTAGCGCTGCTGCCCACTCGTCAGCTACTTCTTGATCTTGCGAAGTTTCTTCTTCACTCATTATTTTTCCCCTTTTGGAGCTGGTATTGCGGTGTAGTATCTTTAGGCTGTTCAATCATATCGATAACTTTCAATGCGGTTTTGTTTTTGTGTTCACCGAATGAAGCATTAAAGAATGGAACGTTTTCGACTTTTGCAGTAATGTTTTTTGGCATTTCAATGGGTAAAATATCTCCCGTTTTTAATGCTAATACATCACGTAAATTTGTATCAATTTGAGTGAGTTCTGCAGATAATTCAACATCAGCCTCCAGAATTTCCTCTTTCATCGAACGAGCCCAACGGCCATCGTCAGATGAACTGTCACTTTGTAATCCGGTGTCAAGAATATCTCGAATAGGCTCAATCATGGAGTAAGGTAATGTGATATGAATATCGCCACCACCGCCATCTAGGTCAATATGAAAAGTTGAGATAACCAGGACTTCACTAGGACTTACAATGTTGGCAAATTGAGGGTTTACCTCATGGTTCACAAATTCAAATTCAACATCCATGATAGGAGACCATGCATCAACTAAGT
>CAYZUN010000213.1:0-1801 GCA_964481625.1 uncultured Sulfurimonas sp. | reverse complement strand
GTTCTTTTTTATTCATAACTGCTTATCCTCTCATAGTAGAGATTAATAATAAGCAATTACACAAAATAATTTACATTCTCTACCGCTTTTCCACCCTCTGAGCTACACAGAATTATCTACAGTCTCAATTAAGTCCTACCTAATACGACTTTACAAAAGCTTTCCGACATCCATCTTCAATAGAAAAAATGTCGGCATTGCTCTTTTAACCGTCAATATTCGGTAATTTTTCACCTTCACGAGATAGATATATCGAGCCTTCACCCTGTTCTAAATCTTCAAACCAGACAAAGGATTCACCATCTTCCCATGGCGCAATTTCTTGAAGTTTTTGCATCACGTCATCACCATGCTCATCATCAAGAATAATAGCTGCTTGACAAAATGAACGGTGACACTTTACATCTGCAACATCAATTCCACTATCAGCCAAACTGCTATAAGACTCATAAATGTTTGCTTGTGCATCTGTAGCCCATTTTTGATCAACTCCTTCCTCTGCAGCAAGATTATCGTATAAATCAATTTGCTCCTTAACCTGTTTTTTAAAAACCTCCACCTCTTCTTCTTCGCTTAACATAGTGTCTTCACTTTCGTCATCATTTATATCAAATGGGCTTAAAGCAACCATGTTGCTCAGCGAATCATATTGGTCACGTAATGCCTCAATTTTTCCATTAATCTTATTAAGCTTGTTTTTAATATCATTTTGAGAATGAAATGTAGAAGCTAGTTTCAATTCAGCATCACCAAAAGAAAGTCTGTTCATTTCATCTGTTAATTGATCCTTCGATAAAGAGGTTTGTTTTATTCCTTCATTAAGGCCATTCCCAAATTCTTTATTATTTAAATGATATACGGCACCAACAATCACACTTAGCAGTGAACCATAAACTATTATTTTTTTTGAAAAAATATTCATCTTTTACTCTCAATATATTGGATAATAGAGAAAAGTACAGTAGGCAAGTATTTACCTACTGTACTCGGCTAACTAGCATTGCTTAATCAGAACCATCAACCTCATTAACATAGTAAGATACAACACCAGAAGAGCGACCTGCATTTCTAGCAGGGATTTGGTATACGCTGTGGTAATAATGCATATCTGACCAAATTCCAGTCAAACCGCCAGTATTCAACGCTACGGGGTTAGGAGAGCTCCATGCAGTTACAGTACATCTATTTGGGCCAGTTCTGCTTACAAAACTGGAACCTATCTGGCGAACAGCAACCATACGTGCACAAACCCTGTCTCCAGGGTGGTTATCAATAACTCGAACAACGGAGCTTAATATATTAGCTCGTCTATCATGAATTGATGGACAATCCAAACGAAGACGACGTGTAGTTGATGGGTTAAGTCTACGACTCGAATTTATATAAGTAGCAGGGTCAATAGATTCATTCCACCGCACACACTCAGAACCTGCATACCATTTAGAATCGGCGAATGATTGTGAAATACCGCCAAACATTAATCCAGCGCATAAAATAACAAACGAAATAGCTTTTATTTTCATAGTAAATCTCCAGTTGAAAATAGTTAATGAGAAATTCATTAACTATGGAAAATACTACGGAACTAAATTTTAAAAAAATATGAAAGAATACCCTCTATTTTAGGTAATTTAATATAGATTAATCACATAGATTACGACCTTACGGGTGCTGATTTAAAATAATGTTTACATACACAGCTGCACCCCATATTGTTCAATGTTTCCCCAGAATTCCTGCCATTCGCCTTTTGATTGAACAAGTGCTCGCAAAGACAAAATAACTTTAGCACCCTTATTTT
>CAYZUN010000212.1:0-1826 GCA_964481625.1 uncultured Sulfurimonas sp. | reverse complement strand
ACTGGAAGTAAAAGATGACCGTCAAAGCCTTTATGTCCATCTTATGTATGCCGAAGATAGAGAGGCTGCAGTAAAAACTATCTATATAGATTTGGGCAATAGGGTTCGCGCCGCCTGTGGAATAAGTGAAATAAAATCATGAGTCTAATATTTATTATCGTTGAAATCATGCTATCTCTTGCCATAGCCATCACCTTTATTCGACTGGTTATCGGTCCGACCATGGTCAATCGTGTGGTTGCACTGGATCTGATAGCAATACTGGTTGTGGGCATGATGGCTTTCGAAGCGGTACGATCTGGCGAACATGCTTTGCTGGATGTTGCTGTGGTGGTAGGAATCACTGCCTTTATTGGAACGGCAGCATTTGCCGTGTTAATCGATCGAGACTCAAGAGTGCATAAAAATGATTAATGTCCTGGTTGCTATTTGCCTTCTTAGTGGCGCTCTTTTTATGTTGGTGGCGGCCATTGGTGTCCTTAAACTCCCTGATCTTTACCAACGCTTACATGCGTCATCAAAAGCGGCGACGTTAGGTGTTGCTCTGCTGCTATTGGGAGCGGCTTTAGATAGTGGTGAAATGGGCATTGTTACCCGTTGCCTGATGACCATTATTTTTTTTATTCTTACCGCTCCCGTTGGCGCGCACCTCATTACTCGAGCAGCCTATTATCAGGGAGAATCGCTGGCAAAAGAAACGCTCTCAGACGAATGGGCAGAGGATCGTTCAGATCAGGAACTTTAGGAATGTGAAATAACAATTATTCATTTCTTGAAATTGAAAGGTTATTGAAAGCTTAAATATATAGACTACATCACTAGTGTCCGGTTTTACTTTTGGCCGTCTGTAAGTTATTGACTGTTGGTTAAACCAGCATGTTAATTTAATAACATCAGTCTGCTTAAATTATTAAATCAATAACTTACGCAACAAATTGAGCAGAAAAATTCTTAACCGGACAGTAGTGAGACTACATAAAAGATGGAATAGCAGTCATGAATAAAGAAGAACCGACCGATAACAAGCACCATGAAGAACTTCCTGATTATCATGATGATCCTCTGATTGAATTTCTGCATAGAACAATACGAAGTGCAGTTAAGGTTCTTGCCGTGCTTATGGTCTTCGTAATTATTTGGGGAATCGGTGATGTCATTTATGTGCTTTATATAAAGTTGAAAACACCACCAATATTTTTATTAAATATTTCAGATATTTTAGCAACATTCGGTGCTTTTTTAGCCGTGCTCATTGCCATTGAAATTTTCACCAATATTACACTTTATATTCGAAATGATATTTTACCCGTTAACTTAGTCGTTGCCACAGCACTAATGGCTATCAGTCGTAAAGTCATTATTTTTGATTTTAAAGAATTGACGCCCATGTATATATTAGCGACAGCTACGGTTGTATTAGCACTCGGAGTTACCTATTGGTTAATATCAAAAAAATAATAGGTATAGATTACATTTTATTAACACGTGAAAATTATCTGGTAGAGATTCATTGAAAAAAATTAAGTTTACTTGCATTTAACTACCTATTGAGCCACAAACCTAGCGAAGCAGTCATTGGACTTTCTGGTTATGAAGAGCCTGAGTATTAGGGGGTTTTGATGAAATCATCCACTTGTGACAAGTGTTTTGACACATCACTATTCAATAACTTCGTTGAAAACCTTGTTAATAGCTTGCTATTCATTGTGGTCTTTGTCTTGTTCTCAAATAGTTTAAGCACATACCTGCATAGAAAGAATTCATAGGGGTATGCTTATAAATCTGATAACATTTCGCTTACATTTTTTAGAACTATTTTGCTGAGT
>CAYZUN010000211.1:0-1851 GCA_964481625.1 uncultured Sulfurimonas sp. | reverse complement strand
GCTTTTGCAGATTAATGATGAGCTTAAATTAGGAGGCTGGCTAGAGGATTTTCAGGATGAAGCTCCCCGTTGATTCGAAAAGGCTATCAGGTTATTATCTTGACTTAAGGTTTAAAAAATCAATAACTTTGTTAATTTATGAAAATTATTTTTTTAATGTCAGATATAAGGAAATCATGAAAAAACATTTAAGTATTAATTATTCTCCACAGTTTTGTTTTTTATTTATTCTGTTTGTATCTAGTTGTTCAACCACCTATACCGCACCAAAATCAGGAAGGCTGGCTTCGGTAGAAATAGAATCTTCTTCTGATTATAATGACGTGAAAGTTGAATATTGCGAAGATGCTGAATGTAAGAATTCAGAACGGATTGGCTTTCTGGCAGGGGCTAGTTTTTTAGATACTTGGGGTAACTCAGAAAAAATACCTAAGGAATATAAAGATAGGCTTAACCATAAGATTGTAATTACAGCCAACATTGATTCTTATATAAGATTTACTACAGAAAAATTTAAAATGAAGATAGCAAAAAAACCAAAAAAAGGTCTACTGTTACTGAATCATTTGGAATTGTTATAACAAAAACTTGGCTTGACTACATAAAAAATAAACAATTAATTATTTGCTATGCTTTAGTTAAAGTAAATTTGCCTGAAAATACTAAAATAAAAATCATACATACTCACGACGCTTTTTCTGATGAGTGTAATGCAATAACAGAAATTCTATAAATCTAAAAATCATTGGGATCAGAAATCGTTGGAGGAACCTCAGGGTTAATGATATCGAACGCAGCTTCTAGTTAGCAGTCATTTAATATGCTTTTTATTCAATTCGGCAATAAAGTTTGTACCATCAAAGTTATCTACTAAAGGACTGTCTTCACCAGCTTTAAGTTTATCTCTTAATAACTGTAGTTTGGTTTCATGGTCTCCTAACTTTCGCAGGCCAGCGCGAACAACATTGCTAACAGAATGAAAACGCCCAGCATTAATTTTTTCTGACACGAATTCATCGAAATGTTCGCCAATAGTCACAGATGTGTTTCTAGCCATAGCCTTACCTCGCTCTTGCCTAAGTGCAGAATAGTATTAATTGTTAACATAGCATAAGGAAGAATAAGCTTGTCAGTATTGATAAGCTGTAAAATAAGTTTTCGATATAACAAAATTCATATGTTGAAAACTACAGCTGTATTTGACATATAGGTTAAAATTAGCTATATTTTTGACATAAGAGATCCCTTATATCAAAAACAAGGCATTAATTCGATACAAAATGAATATTCTCGAATTTAGAGCAGGCTCATACACACAGCAATATGAGTATAAAAGCTTTTCACCTGAAACAGTTAACCATGCTTGGGAAATAGCAGATGGTGAAATTCAGCAACTACTCAGTGATGCAGATAGAATACTAGGCGAGTTAAATGCCTTTTCTCAGTTGATCCCCGATGTCGATTTCTTTATCCGTATGCACATTACAAAGGAAGCTACCCAGTCTAGCCGAATTGAAGGCACTAGGACGAATATGGAAGAGGCCTTGCTGGATGTAAGCGACATCGAGCCTGAGAAAAAAGATGATTGGGTCGAAGTGCAGAATTACGTTAGAGCCATAAATGAAGCTATCGGGCAATTACAAACATTACCGTTATCAAATCGTTTGCTACGTGATACGCATAAGGTGCTAATGCAAGGTGTGCGAGGTAAAACTAAATTACCTGGAGATTTTCGTAAGAGTCAGAACTGGATAGGGGTGAGTTTAAAAAATGCAGTTTTTATTCCTCCGCACCAAGATGAGGTTTACAAGGTTTTTCTTTCGGTACTGAAGGTACATGGCTATGCCGCCA
>CAYZUN010000210.1:0-1851 GCA_964481625.1 uncultured Sulfurimonas sp. | reverse complement strand
ATTGGTAGCAATTGCCCAGCCTTTTTTGCCAGCACATTCACCTTCAATCATTTCAACTTCTACAAATTTTGCTTTACCAAAGGCTTCCTGTATTTGCACAAGCTTTACTTTAGTTCCTTGAGGCATATGTTTACAGCCTCCTTTACGGTCTTCTTCTTCAGTATCATCATAAGCTGCCATAGAACCCGGAACCGGAACCAATCTGATTGTTGCAGCAGGGTCATAAGTATTTACGCCTTTTAACTCATAAACCTGGCCTATAGATAAATTTGCCATTTGTTTAACAGGAAGATTTTTCTTACCTCCCCCCATCATCATTACGACAAGAATAACAAGCACTAAACCGCCAATACCACCAAAAAATACTTTAGGGTTTGACTCTTTTAGTTCCATTATTTTAGAAAGTACGTTACCAGCAGCATTTGATGCAGCAGCAGTAGTTGTTTTATCACCTGTTTCAGCTGTGTTGCTAGTTGACTCATCGGAATCATTAGTTGATTCTACAGATTCATTAGCATTTTCATCATTACTCATTCTTTTTTCCTCTTATATCAAAGCTTGTTTAAACACACACAATAAATTTAATAAAAATAGTTGCGTATTCCCAGAATTTTTTATCCATGTGTCTTTATTATTATAATTGAACAGCTAAAGGTACCATGCTGACAAAACTTTTCAAGTCATCATTTAGTTTAATTAGCAAAAAAGCTAATTTTTAAAAATCAATCAGATAAAATCATAGCCTTTTTTCTTAGGCTGGCTTCGCTGAGTCACCTGCCTTTCTTCTACCTGCCTGCATTCAAACTGCCAATACCCTAAGCCAATATTTTTTCTATTTCCCATAATAACTGGAAAATCATTATCATTCATAAATACTCTAATTAAATCACCGTCCTTATGCATAAATGATTCCATAATGATGAAGCTTTTTTCTCCAGTTTCAGTTTTTACTCCATAAATTAATGCTTTATGTTGCTCACTTTCTGACTCAACATCCATATTCTGGTAGTTTACTGCATAAGATTGAGGCGTCAAAGCAGCTAGTTCAAAGACTATATGTCCATCCTGTTTCGGCATGGTTATTTTTTTTACTATCCCTAGAAAGCGTTTACTTTCTTGCTCACTGGCTCTTCTAAAACTTACCATACTACCAATCGACAAAACACCCTCTTTTTCAAATCCACATGCCAATTCTCTTTCTGAAAAAGAATCTGCCAGAATTTCAAGTTTTGAATCAGGTCTTGCTTCCAATGAATATTGTAAAGAATGAGTGGCATTCAATCCTATTGCAATATATCGACCTAAACGATCAGAAAAAATTGAAGCACCTTTCAACTCAACCCCTTTCCAACATTGCTGAATGTAATCAAACAAATCTACGGGAAGTTTTTCAGATGCATTTCTCAATAAATGCATAGAACTAAATCTTGCTTCATCTTTGCTACTAAACTTGTCTTTTTGCTGAAGCACTTTGTACAACTTTAGTAAATTCAAATACATCATAGCCGTATCTGCTTGATTACCCGTGACATCAAAATAGGGACGTGTATCTTCATCCATTAGAATAATACACTGCACATCCTGACCGCTAACCTGCTGAGTTTCTATTTGCACGTTATGCACTATTTTTCCTATAAAGTCATATGCTTGTCCAATTTCTTTTTGCATCAAACCTGATGGGTCTGCAAGACTTAGCATCAAGATCTGCTTATAACCATCCTCAGGTGTACTTGCTTTACTTAGTAAATTCGTTTCATCTACTACTTTTGTCGTATCCTTTTTAGCGCTTACACTCAACTTATAGAGTGAATGTAAATCAATCCAGACCCAATCAGGTACGGGTAAAAACAT
>CAYZUN010000209.1:0-1939 GCA_964481625.1 uncultured Sulfurimonas sp. | reverse complement strand
TTGGAGCAAGTTTCTAAGTTAATTTGGATACTCTCAATAGTGTTTGTTGCTAACACCTAGTATAATTAGCAACATGACTAGAGAAAAGCAAAACAAATGTAACAACAAAGCCGATGAGCACTCAGTGTTCATTGGCTTTGTTGTTTTAGCGCGATTCGTTATTATTGGTTTACTTTCTGTAAATATTTCATATGCGGAAGAGCCTATTTCAGTTGGTATTGTTAATGTTACATTTTTAATGGAAAATGCACCACAGGCAGAAGTGGCTAGTAGCCAATTAAAAGCAAAGTTCCTACCACAAGAAAAAAAACTATCTCAAGATCTGGATACAATTAATAAATTGGAATTTGAGTTAAAAAAACAGAGTAACTCAAATTCTAATACAGACATAATACGTCAAAAAGAAAGACAGCTACGTTCTTTAAAACGTACCCGTAGTCGTTCATTGCAAGATTTTAGAGAAGAATTACGTTTTGCAAGAGATGCTGCATTGGATGTGGTTCAAAAAGAAGTATTTGGTGCAATTGACGAGGTTAGAAAGATCGAAAAAATTGATATTATTTTGCAAGATTACATATCAGCCAGCTCACGAGCAAATATTACGCCATTAGTTTTAGAGTTTCTCAAAAAGAAACTAGAGGCTGATGTAAATGTAGATAACCTAAAATGACATTTACCCTTGAAGAACTTGCGGAGCAAACCGGCTCTAGTATCAAAGGAAACAAAGATTGTTTATTAGAAGGCGTCGCTACATTGAATGATGCTGGTGTTGGAGAAATAAGCTTTGTCAGTAATCCAAAATATATAAATCTATTAGATTCTTGTAAGGCATCAGCAGTAATTTTATCCTCGTCACTTGCAGAAGATTATGCGGGTAATGCATTAATCAATGAAGATCCATATTTGACCTTTGCCAAAATAGTGAGAATTTTTCATACTCTCAATAACAATAGTGATTTAGCATTAATCCATCCTAGGGCAACCATCGCTGATAGTGCCTCTATTGATAATGGCGTAAACATTGCTGCAAATGTAGTCATTGATGAAAATGTAATCATTAAAAGCGGGGTGACTATTGGGGCAGGTTGTTACATTGGTGAAAATTCATTAATCGAAAAAAATACATTATTGTATTCAAATGTAACACTTTATTCCGATACTCAAATTGGCGTTAATTCTACTATCCATTCAGGCGCAGTTATTGGCGCGGATGGCTTTGGTTATGCGCCACAAAAAGATAAAAGTTGGTATAAGATTTTACAAGTCGGTAATGTAGTTATTGGTGATGATGTTGAAATTGGTGCAAACACGACAATAGATCGTGCGGCATTGGGTTCTACGCAGATTGGCAATGGTGTAATAATTGATAATCAAATTCAAATAGGTCACAACACTATAATTGGTGATCACACAGCCATCGCTGCAGGTACATTAATTGCAGGAAGTACTACAATAGGCAAGTATTGCCAAATTGCTGGAGCTGTTGCCATAGCTGGGCATTTGCAAATAGTCGATGATGTAATTATCACAGGCAAAAGCATGGTGATAAAATCAATAGACAAAGCGGGTGTTTATTCATCGGGCATTGCCGTAGATGAAAATAAAAAATGGCGGCGTAATACGGTTCGTTTTAGCCAGCTTGATGATATGGCGAAAACAATTAAACGGCTAGAAGCAGAATTAATTGATATTAAAGATAATAAATTATGAGTGAAGTACAAAAGATTAACGAAACGTTGATGGATGTAACTGAAATCCGCCGTTTTTTGGCGCATAGATACCCCATGTTATTGGTTGATCGTGTCATTCAATTTGAATCAGGTAAGTCATTGACTGCCATTAAAAACGTCACCATTAATGAGCCATTTTTCGATGGTCATTTCCCTGGGCAACCTATTATGCCGGGTGTACTCATCATCGAAGCAATGGCTCAAGCGAC
>CAYZUN010000208.1:0-2023 GCA_964481625.1 uncultured Sulfurimonas sp. | reverse complement strand
TCTCGACGTCAGGAGAGATCTTAATGTCAAAATACAAAGTAAGCTGTGGTAAGTTATTGAATATAAATTTCATGGCTATAAACTTACCACAGCTTACTTTGTATTTTGACATTAAGATCTCTCCTGACGTCGAGATGACAAGTGCTGTGTCATTCCGACCAACGGGAGGAATCTTTAACAATAGTCATAATAAATTTTAATAGAATCATTTGAGCGTCTATATCTTCTTGCTACGGTGCAAATCGCTAGAAATATTTGTGAACAAATCTTCAAGCGATTATTCGAGGATAATCTACAAATCGTCCTTATCTATTTCCACATGTAGCTGTGCATTTTTTTCCATCATCTCTTTTCGCATTGTCCTACGCATAGCACCAGCTTCATATAACTGTCTTTCAATCTCTGAATTAATTTCCAATGAGGGTACTTTCACAGATTTGCCTTCATCATCCACTGCCACCATTGTGAAATAGCATGATGTTGTATGCCGTTTCTCATGCGTTCTTAAATCTTCGGCAACCACTCTTACGCCAACTTCCATTGATGAATGCCCTACATAATTAACATGTGCATAAAAATTAACCAGCTCACCCACTCTCACTTTGCGTTTAAAAAAAACCTGATCCAGATTGACTGTCACCACATAACGCTTACAATATTTAACCGCACAGGCATAGGCGACTTGATCCAATAATTTTAATAATGAACCCCCATGAACATTACCTGCAAAATTTGCCATATCAGGCGTCATCAGCAGAGCCATGGTTAATGTTTTTTCTTGTTTACTCACTTTTTTAACAGACTGATGCCGTCTTTATCGATTGAAATAATTCGTTTCTTATATAAGGTACCAATTGACTGTTTAAAGACCTTTTTACTGACTGCAAACATTTTATAAATTTCATCTGGATGGCTTTTATCATTTAGCAAAATAACGCCACCTTGTGATTCAAGTTTAGCTAATATTTTTTCTGTTACCGAATCAACTTTTTCTGCATATTTTGCTATCTGCAACACCAGGTCAATTTTATTATCTTCTCTTATTTTTTTAATATATCCCGTGGTTTTCTGGCCTTTTCTAAGCTTTTGAAATATCTCATTTTTATAAAGGACACCCCAGAATTCATTATTAATGATAGCTTTTCTACCCAAATCCGTCTCATCAGTAATAATCAAATCAACTTTTTGCCCTTCTTTTAAATAAAAGGCTTCATCCTGAATAAAGTCATCCAGTAACATAGATGCCACCAGTCGATTACTTTCATCCAGAAATATTTTAACTAAACAAGACTGCCCTTCAACCACTTTCTGGGTTTGTTCGCTATAAGGAAGTAATAAATCTTTCTGCAGCCCCCAATCTAAAAAAGCACCCGCATCACTCACTGATACACACTTTAACCAGGCAATATCATCAACTTGAGCAATAGGCATTCGCGTAGTTGCGAGAAAACCATTTTTTTCATCTCCATATACAAAAATATTAAGTTCATCGCCTATTTTACTGTCTTCTGGTGCTTCTGCTACAGGCAATAAGACAACAGCCAAATCACCACCCCCAAGATGGATTTCCTTAGCATACTGCTTAATAATCTTTAGCTTATTAAATTTACCTATCTCTATCATGTTTTCGTTTTTAACTTATATCAATAAAAGATATTTTATCCTTTTTCCTATTGATTAACAAAGGATAAGCGATAAAGGTACTATGATCAGAATGTGTCTAGCAAAATATGATGGTATCATTTTAGCCTAGCCCTGATGAAATACCCGGGCCAGATCCATACCATTCACAATCGTACGATATTGGCTCATTTATGCTTGTAAAACTTAAAGGGATGATAATAAAAGCCTTCAAACGATTATTACTGTTGTTGCTGGTAACGTTTATAGCATCATCACTATTTCTAGTTGTCATATTTCGCTATCTGCCAGTACCAACCACAACATTCATGCTCTATCGGCATATGGTCGATTTTCAGGAAAACAAAGATTTCAAGGCAATAGATCATCGTTGGGTCAATAG
>CAYZUN010000207.1:0-2078 GCA_964481625.1 uncultured Sulfurimonas sp. | reverse complement strand
CACGTTTTTTAGCTTCAATTTTACCTTGTGGAAGAAGTGCAAACTGGCTAACTTTCGCAGAAACAAATAACATAGCAGATGCATTTTTACATGCAGCTACACATGCTCCACAGCCAATACAAGCAGCGGCATCCATTGCGAGGTCGGCTCTTTCTTTTTTAATTGGAATAGCGTTTGCATCGGGGACACCGCCGGTATTAACAGAAATAAATCCACCTGATTGAATAATTTTATCAAATGCAGAGCGATCTACCATCAAATCTTTAATAATGGGAAAAGGCTTAGCACGCCATGGCTCAATAACAACAGTTTCGCCATCTTTGAACTTGCGCATATGCAACTGGCAGGTTGTTACCGAGTCGTCAGGACCATGTGGGCGACCATTAATAAATAAGCTACACATTCCACAAATACCTTCACGGCAATCGTGGTCGTATGCAACCGGTTCTTCACCATTAGCGATTAAATCCTCATTTAAGATGTCCATCATTTCTAAAAATGAAGCATCTTGTGAAATATTATGTACAGGATATTCTACAAATTTACCTTTGGCATCAACACTTGATTGCCTCCATATTTTTAATTTCAAATCCATTGTTCCGTGTTTTACTTTTAGTTATTTTAAGCTGTTTTGTAGTTACGTTGTTTAACCTCAATGTTCTCATAAACAAGTTTTTCCTTATGAAGCAGCGGTTCAGTATCCTGTCCTTTGTACTCC
Source organism: uncultured Sulfurimonas sp. (assembly GCA_964481625.1). Taxonomy (GTDB): domain Bacteria; phylum Campylobacterota; class Campylobacteria; order Campylobacterales; family Sulfurimonadaceae; genus QNZR01. The sequence goes on along the minus strand of CAYZUN010000207.1, from coordinate 1,360 downwards.
CATACAGCTGCATACATGTAATTTGCATCATCACGCAGTGCCTCACCTTCTTCGGTTTTGTATTCCTCGCGGAAGTGTCCTCCGCAGGATTCGTTACGATTAAGAGCATCTCGTGCCAATAGCTCTCCAAGCTCAAGGAAGTCGGCAACACGCAGAGCTTTTTCAAGTTCAACATTCATACCAGTATTTTCACCGGGCACACTAACTTGTTCCCAAAACTCCTTACGAAGTACTTGAATTTCAGAAATAGCTTTTTCAAGACCTTCTTTGTTACGAGCCATACCAACGTTATCCCACATTATATGACCTAAGCGTTTGTGCATGGAATCAACGGTGTGCTTACCTTTAATAGATAGCAACTTATTGATTTTATCTTGTACATCTTTTTCGGTTTGATCAAACTCAGGGCTATCCGTTGAAAAGTGAGGTACTGTAATTTGATCGGCTAAATAGTTTTGCATTGTATATGGTAATACAAAGTAACCGTCTGATAATCCTTGCATTAAAGCAGAAGCTCCTAAGCGATTAGCACCATGGTCGGAGAAGTTGGCTTCACCACCAACAAATAACCCTGGTATTGTACTTTGAAGTTCGTAATCAACCCAAGTACCTCCCATTGTATAGTGGATAGCAGGATATATCATCATTGGAGTTATGTAAGGATTCTCATTTACTATCTTTTCATACATCTGGAACAGGTTTCCATAACGAGCCTCAATTACATTTTTACCAAGACGATTTATTGGATCTTTAAAGTCGAGATAAACTGCCAAACCAGTCTTGCCAACACCATAACCGGCGTCGCAGCGTTCTTTTGCTGCGCGCGATGCAACATCACGAGGTACAAGGTTTCCAAATGCAGGGTATCTTCGTTCGAGGTAATAATCTCTATCTTCTTCAGCGATATTTATAGGCAAAAGGTCTCCTTTTTGAATTTTTTCAGCATCAGATTTCTTTTTTGGAACCCATATCCTACCATCATTTCTTAAACTCTCACTCATGAGTGTAAGTTTACTTTGGTAATCACCATGAACAGGAATACAAGTAGGATGAATTTGAACAAAACTGGGGTTGGCAAAATATGCACCCCTTTTATATGCTTTCCATGCTGCACCTCCATTTGATGTCATTGCATTTGTGGAAAGGAAGAATACATTGCCATAACCACCTGTTGCAAGAAGTACTGCATGAGCACCATGACGTTCAAGTTTTCCTGTTACCAGATTTCTTACAATAATACCTCTCGCTTTGTCATCAATTTTAACAATATCCATCATTTCACGACGTGTAAACAACTTAACAGAACCCTTGCTAATTTCTTTACTTAGTGCACTATATGCACCTAATAGCAATTGCTGTC
>CAYZUN010000206.1:0-2087 GCA_964481625.1 uncultured Sulfurimonas sp. | reverse complement strand
AAAAGCACTTGCAGTAGCAAGCTTACTTTTCCCCGCCTCGATCTGGAAAGTACTAGAGGCAACCTGAGCAGCACTTTAGGTTAGGGGTTTAAAACCTTTAACTCAAAAAAAGAGAACCATTTGGCTCTCTTTTTTTTGTTTGTGTATCTTATTCTACGTTGAGATTTCCCTTATCAAAGAGGGTTTTAATTCCTACCTGACATTACACCACCATCTACATTCCAAAGTGCACCAGTCACCCAGCTAGATTTTTCACTAAGTAAGAAACATATGATATTTGCAATATCTTCAGGTGTGCCAATACGCCCTATAGGGTGAAACTCATCAAAAGAAGACAAAACTGTATCCATCTCTTCTGGGCTTATGAAAGCTTCGTATATAGGTGTTTTAACAACAGCAGGGGAAACGGCATTAACTCTAATATTATATTCTGCCAGCTCCATTGCCATGTGCTGTGTAAGGGAATGTAGCCCTGCCTTTGCCATAGAGTACGCTGATGAAGGTGTTGCTTTAATAGCTTGCTGTGCCCACATTGAGCCAATATGTACAATTGAGCCACCACCATTAGCAGACATATTTTTAGCCACAGCTTGTGATATAAAAAAAGTTGCACGATTTAAATCTGCATATATGTCGTAATCTTTATATGCATGCTCTAAAAATGGTGTCGGCTTAAAATATCCAGCAGCATTCACCATATACTTTATATGCTGCTTACTATCATTTATTCGTTCAAGCACTCTTTCAACATCCTGTTCTAAATATAGGTCTACTTGTAAAACGTCTACATTTGCTGTGTTCCTAAGACGATCTTTTGCCTGCATTAATTTATCAGATTGCCTACCAAGAATGATGATGTCTATTCCTTTCTCATGTAACTGTTTTGCTGTCGAAAACCCAATGCCACTTGAACCACCAACAATTATTGCTACTTCTGTTTTACTCATTTTAATCTCCACTTTATTTAAGGTGTAGACGTATAATAAGAAAGTCGGTAGCCTCTTGGGAAGTGGGTACAATCTGGTTTAGTAGGTACTTATTGGTACATCTTGATGAAAACTAAAGAAAAACTATTTTCAAAAAAATCTGCGCCTGCGCGAAGCGCACGGATGGTTGAAACTATTTATGGTTGTAAATGGTCACTTACGGTATATCAATTAATTGCAAGTGGCATTAATCGTCCGGGTGCAATGGTAAAAAGCGTCGATGGCTTAACGACAAAAGTGCTCAATACTTGTCTACAACGAAATACAAAATTTGGTATTCTTGAACGCGTATCATTCAACGAAATTCCACCTCGCGTTGAGTATAAAGTTACACGATTCGGCACAAAATTTATTCGCATACTCGATGAACTTGAAAAACTTCAAGTTGAAATTGATAATGATATATAGCAAACGTTAGGTCTAACACCCATAAGTAATATTGTTAAATTAACAATGAAAGGTGTTTTTTTTCGTATTTCTTATGAAAGAAAAAATATTTAATCTGATAATGACTGCTTAGATTGTTTCTAGAATTTGTCAATTTGAGGCGGGACATGTGAGCTTGCTACTGCAAGTGATCATTTTTCAACGAAGAAGTGGCGAATTATAGGAACAATATAAGTAGTTATAAATAAAGTAGCTCTAGGAAGACCACGGGGAGAAGATATGCGCAGCTGAAGTGTATCAACCGTAATCCGCCTAGAACCAAATATGAAGGAAAGGAAATAATCCTTCATACATATAGTCAGAACAGCAAAACACTTATTAGTTCAAAAATAATTTAAAATAAATGAACTTTTATTCTCATTACTCTACGCTGATTCTTTAACGCTTTGAAATAGTGATGATTTTTAATAAAAATTCTCTGTAATTTTATTAGAGCAATCCTTAAAGAATCGGTATAATTACGAGTCTTATGAAAAATTTTATAAAAACACTTAAAGGCACTTGTTGGGCAAACTGGTTATTTATTGCAATGCTAGGTGGCCTTGCATTTATCAGCATAGCCACACAGTTATCTGGCTGTGGCAATAAAAGTGATTTAGTATTGCCAATTAACTCCACAGACCAAACACCCGTTACAACAAAGAACAATTAATA
>CAYZUN010000205.1:0-2088 GCA_964481625.1 uncultured Sulfurimonas sp. | reverse complement strand
CCTTTATGAGAGATGGCATCAACACCCATGGCAGCGCCACTGACAATGCAGACTCCAGCATTTGAGAGTTTTGATGCGAGTTCAAAAGTCATCTGCTTGGTGTATTGATTAGGTTTTCGAGATCCTACAATTGAGATCTTACGCTTTTTTAGCAAGGCGGGATTGCCTTTGTAAAAAAGAGATGTCGGGTATTTTTTCATTGACTCTAATTCTTGGATTTGATCTGTAATCACCTGCATCAAAGTCCTTTTTATATTAGGGAATCAATTCGTACGAGTTGAACATCTTTTAAAAGATGTTTTGACTCTTTAAGTGCTTGAAATGTTTCACGGCGCGGATGTCCTATGGCAATGGCACTGCCATGTTTTTTAGCTTTACTAACTGCAAGTCGTATCTGCTTTTTAATGTACTTAACATCACTTTCATGATCCAAAAAGACATCACGAGCTACATATGCTGCACCATAACTTTGCATTACTTTAGGTACTTTTGTCTCGGCTGTCGTTCTGCTGTCAATAAACTTAATTTTGTTCTGTCGAAGCGTATAAATCAAGCGGTTTACAGCACCTTCATCTGCTGTAAACTTACTTCCTGTGTGATTATTGACATAGGCTACTTTTGGAAACAGTGTTTTAATCTCTTGAATATACTTTGCAATCTTTTCTTCTGAATCATCTACACGAAATGTCAAAGGTTCTTCAGAATTATAATGCATCGCTTCTAAGGGAAGGTGCACCATATAAAATGGCTCCTTTCGTGCCAGAGCAGCAGAGTTAGGATGGCGTTTACTCGGCGGTAAAAATGACATAGTCAGCGGCATATTTAGATTTTTAATAGCATTAACATCACGTTGAAATGAGACATCATCAATGATAATAGCAAGTTTAGGACGAGACGTCGAATATACCACTTTGCGTTTTGGTGCTTCAGGTGGTTTTTTTACCTGACCTTTAACATCAGCATATTCATGCGCTGCATTACGAGGAGTGTATTTGCCACGGTTCTGTTTTAAAACACTCTGTAGTTTTTTGTTTAAAGTCGATACCGCATCACGACTGCTAGCCTCATGCTGCATTTTTTGAATCGTACGAAGTAATTTTTTATTCTCTTTTTCATACTTATGCTGTTTTTGTATCTCACCCTCTTTATAGCCGTAGTAATAGCCTACTCCTACAAGAAGAACAATAGCAATAATTCCTACAACAAACCATGAAAAAATGAAAAGAAATGAAGAGAGTGTTTTTGAGTCTCGTTTTTTTATTCTACGTTTTGCCAACTAATTTTTCCCAAATATTTATTATTTTGAATTCTATTGTAATCGGAGTTAATATTTGATTAGTATTTCATTTTGTCAGATCATCATTAAATTACATGTATATTTTTTACTCTTTTAATGTAAAATATAAAACTTAATTTTTTCGAGGACATCATGCAATTATCGGTACAACAGCTAAAACAGTTTCATGAGGACGGTTTTATTATTATACGAAATTTTCTTAATAAAAATGAAGCTGAAGTGCTGTTACATGCAGCAAAAAAACATATTAAACTCTTAGCTACTCCTTTAGAGACTGAAGAGGAGTATCACGGTGTCAATAGAAGTTCAAAAACACTGCGACGCTTGCGCCAAGTATATGATCGTGACACGATCTTTGCTGATTGGATGACCAATAATGAAATCCGCCCGATGCTAAAACAGGTACTTGATGACACGCCCGTCTTAACATTAGCGCACCACAACTCCATTATGACAAAATACCCCTCAAAAATCTCATCAACCTGCTGGCATCAAGACCGCCGTTACTGGCATTTTTTTAATAACAACCTAATAAGCGTATGGTTGAGTCTTGGTGAGGAATGTCTTGAAAATGGTCTTTTAGAGTTTATTCCGGGCAGTCACAAAATGCAATTTACTCCTGAGCAGTTCACACCAACACAATGTTTTAGAACTGACTTAGAGAAAAATAAATCCATTATTAAAAAAAGGGTTCATTCCACTTTAAACGCCGGTGATATCGTACTGTTTCACTGCCAAACCCTTCACAGTGCTCATGCTAATTCAACACAAGAGACTAAAATATCGTTTGT
>CAYZUN010000204.1:0-2140 GCA_964481625.1 uncultured Sulfurimonas sp. | reverse complement strand
ATGCAGACCATGCATATTCTGAACTTGATCCAAAAAAGGGAGCCTGGAATTTATCTGTCAACCCCATAACACGCACACTGTTCTTAAACTATCACTATCACTTGGCGCATCATGAACACCCTACTGTGCCCTGGAATCATCTTGGTAAATTCGTTGAGCCAAAAAGTTTTCAACCCTCTTTTTGGAAAGTGTGGAAGGCTATGTGGCGAGGGCCAAGATCTTTATCTGAAATAGATAAAATCATCACTTAAAGCTTTGTTTATTTGAATACATGAGTATTTCAGAAAATAAATTGTTTGGCATGCCTAAGGCTTATGATGCATGGGTCGGCATAGTCTTGACACTATTTTTTATACTGTTTTTTTTTTGGCTTATGGTGGGGCAAGTTACATTAGTGGGCTTATCCCCTGGAGATTCGAACTTCCAATTACTTTTGAGCATTCAGTCCCCTTTGTTCCTATCGCATCTATAGTTTATCTTTCTTTGATGGTTATGATGATGCTCTCGCCGTTTATTATGCGCCACACTGAGGAAATAATTCCACTGTTTAGTATTCTGATAGTTGAGACAGCTATTGCTGCACTATTTTTTATACTATTACCCATTGAATCAGCTTTTCCAGAGAGAAATGTACAGGGTGTAGTTGGAGTAATATTTGATTTTGCAGATTTTCTTAATATGCAGCATAATTTTTTCCCCTCGCTTCATGTCTGTTTTGCCTTAACAGCTGCGCTTTGTTATGCACAAAAGACCCAGATACTTGGCCGCTCAATCTTCTTCATTTGGGCATTGGCAATTTCAATCAGCACAGTATTAATCCATGAACATTATATTATTGACGTGTTAGCGGGTTGGGTTCTTGCTCTCCTATGCTGGAAAATTGTAGGAAAATGGCTCACAAAAAGAGATATATTGAGTGCATTAAATATAGAACTGTTCTGTCTCTACAATTTTGCTAAATTTGGACTGCGCCATCCTCGCTATTGGATTATTGCACTTGGCTTATATAAACAGAGTTTTCCTTTTTTTAGAAAAAATAGAATACTAAGAACTGGGTTTTGTTTTCTACAACTTGTTGATGACATACTTGATGGCGACCGAGAATGTGATGATGAGCCGATTGATTATGTTAATAACTTTGTTACTGCTATCAAGGAAAATAAGTTTGAAGACAATGAGATTATGCAACTCGCCCATACATTTCGTAACGACCTATATGCCAAAGGCGGAGAGGAAGCATTGCAAGATGCACTAACACTTATCCATGTGATGCAGCAAGATAGGAAGCGAGTGTTATCGGGTAAACTTCTGAATCGTGAGCAACTGAAGAAACATCATCAGAAAACCTTTACTTTATCTGTCAATTTAATGTTATTGGCTGGAGATGCAAAACTTCGTGCGGCTCAGGTGCCCGAATTAATTGACGCATTTGCCTGGTGTTCCGCCGTGCGTGATTTAAAAGAGGATCTTGCAGCTGGTTTAGTGAATATCCCGGAAGAGGTAATAAACAATGCAAGAGTACAAGGCGCTAAGGAACTTGATTTCAACCAACTCATTAAGACTAAAGCGGTGTTAAATTGGTTGAATGGAGAACATACTCGGGTTCAGCAACTACTAGATAATACCGATCGTGTACTTGAAAAACTTAACTCGAAAAAAGGTGTAGCTATACTTAAACTATTTTCCAAGTCAATTAGAGACTATGCCCTTAGACGATATCCAAAACATTATCCTGATGCGGTTAGACTAGCTAAAAGACTTGTTGTTTAATATACATTATTAGTAATTTGACAACTTTGACTTGTTGTTGGAGTAGAGCGGACTTCAGTCCGCAATTTTCAACCAAACTGCTCCTATCATTCATAGCGGACTGAAGTCCGCTCTACAAAATAGACTCATCAAACCAATATTGATGAACTAATAATAAATTTATTCAATTAAAGGCTCGGCATGCCCATATGCTTATTACCGGAATCTAGCTGGCTTGGCATAAATTCCCCGAAAAAAATTCGGGAATGACTGTAAAAACAACATACAGATTGTTTTTAGGAGCTTCATAACAACTTGTTCCACAGTAAGCCTAATATTCTTTTAAATCACATGAATGCGTGTTACCCGATCCATATCACCAATTAATGAT
>CAYZUN010000203.1:0-2151 GCA_964481625.1 uncultured Sulfurimonas sp. | reverse complement strand
CTTTTGCTTGATCACTTAATTCTTTAGCATCACTTGCAAGCCATAAAAAAGTACATGTATCGAGAAGAATTTTCACTTACCTACCTTCAAATGTATCTATCATTTCATCTGTAAGCGGTTCAAAAAAACTCGCAGGAACTTGAAACTTACCTTTAGATAATCCGATAGGGCGTTGTTTTACTGTAATCTTTTGGCTTTGTTTTTCTTGTGCAACACCAAGACGAAAATAATGGATTAAATCGTAAATTTCTACAAGCTTATCGTTCGGGATTTGTTTTATTTCTTCAATAATCTGATCTTTTAATATCATTGTTATTTCCTATTACATAGTTGATACGGTAGCCAAGAAAACTTCATTTTGCTTTTGGTAGCGCAGACTCTACTGCTTTTTTAAACACTGAATCTAACTGAGGAATAATTTTCTCTAAAATATCTTGCACAGGCAGATTGTCTCCATGCTTTTTATCTAGTGTACTTGATGCATTAAAAGCAATTGCTCCAATCGCAGTTGTGAGTAGGTGCTTCATTAGCTCTATATCTGGTTTATCACCTAAGCCCTCAATTTGAATTTTAAAACTTTGGTATGACTTCGCTAATGCCTCTTTATGTGCGTATTCTTGTTGTAAGCGATGAGCTTAGCTTCTCCGACGAGATGCAAAAACTGCCATCCAGATTATAGGCAATAATAATGGCAATTTATATAAAGTATTATTCAATAATTGACTTAAATCGCTGGTATCAACAAATTTAATAAACCATAAGCCAACGTTATCCACTATAGAAAACATAGTTGCAATAACTAAAGCAAAGACTGCCGCATAAAACAACTTTGAGTAATTCTCAATTGGTTTGTTAAAAGATTCCTTTAAATCATAATATGCTGTTGCTAATCCAGCACTCGTTGAACCAGGTAGTAATGATTCAATTTCTTCTAATAATGTTGTATATTGTTTTTCCTGTTGCTTACTAAAAGCATCTAAATCTTTACGACGATCTTTTATCTCACTCTTGAGCCCACCGTCAAACTCTCCTTCACTATTCTCTTTACCATATACATCATCATAAAACTTGCTTAATTCAGTCAATTGTTTTTCAGCTGACTCTAATAACCTAGACACGGACTCTTGATCTTCAATAGCAGTATTTTTTGCACTTTCTATTTGAGATGAAATAGAGTCCTCCTGAATATCATCACCAACTAAACGCTGATGATATTCCTCAAAAACCTCATGCCAAGTTTCAATATTTTCTTTTAGCTGCTCAATTCTAGTTTTAAGGCTTTCTGAGTCTTCAGTATCATCAAAATACTGCATTTTTAATGAATCAATATAATTTTTTGCTTTGCTGATTTTTTCAGAATTATTTTCTGAATCAGTTTTATAACCTTCAATTTCTTCAATAAGTTCTTTTGCACTTTCTTGAAATATTACAAGACTTTTATTTATTGTTTTGGTGTATTTTCGGAATGCAGATTGTACCGTGCTTGATACTCTTGCAGGTGTCACCATATAAGGTCGAATATATGTCAATAAATTATCAACATGTTCATTTGCTGTGTGCATATGTTGAATATTACGGTTATTTTGATAGTGATTAACTTGAGTTAAACACGCCGTCGCCTGTGAATGAAAATTATCCCAAGTGCTTAAAGGAACTAATTCAGGGTCGCAGCCTTTAATTAATTCATCAAGATAACAAACTACTTTTGTAAAACGAGCTAGTTCTTGAACATCGGTAGCGACTGATTGGTCATCAACGTCCACTGTGTCAGAAAGATCTAGAATTTGACTCCATATTTCCTGAAAAGGATGTGCATCATATTGCTCTATCCATCTACTCATCAAGCTATCCTTTTATCATTAATACTTAATTTTGCAAACATTATAGCTCAGCTTTAGCACTTTCGCTTTTTCCCATTCCCACTACGGACTTTGAAAAAGAGACATCCTGATTTTCCAAGTTAAACCCTGCTTTTTCGCAGGCTTATGTTCTCCACGTCTGACCTTTATTTTCTCCATCAAAAACTAGCTTCACAGTACTCAGTTTTCGCTTTTTTAAAAATATTTTTTTCCGCTACGTTCCTTTGCAGGAGGCAATAACTAATAATTATACTGTTTCTGTGTATCTTCCCTAATTTAAGCAACACAATTA
>CAYZUN010000202.1:0-2158 GCA_964481625.1 uncultured Sulfurimonas sp. | reverse complement strand
AAGTTGCATAAAGTGCATCATCATAACCAAAATAACGATCATTAAAAAAGATATGCCCGCTAACTTCAGCTGCTAAATCAGCACCAGTTTCTCTAATCTTTACTTTTAGATTTGAGTGGCCTGTTTTATACATGATGGCTGTTCCGATTTTATTTATCTCATCATACATCACTTGTGAGCATTTCACTTCACCGATGATAGTTGGATTTTTCATATCTTTTGAAAATAAAATCGCTAACTCATCTCCTTTGATATTGTGTTTTTTTGTAAGTACAGCTATGCGATCTGCATCTCCATCATAAGCAAATCCTAAATCAAAATCACCTTTTAATTTCTCTTTTATATCTACTAAGTTTTCTTCAACTGAAGGGTCTGGATGGTGATTTGGAAAAGTTCCATCAGGCTCTGTAAACATACTCTCATAGTTAAGCTCTAACTTGTTAAAAATATCAACAATCGCAACTCCAGCAACTCCATTTCCACAATCTAAGATAATCTTCTTATCTAAGCCTTTTAAATGTTGAAATTCTTTAACCATATAATCAATATATCTATTTTTAACATCAATAATTTTTGATTTAGTGTTATCTTCAATATCTAAATCTTGGTTTTTTAAAATCTCATCCCCAAGGGCATAAATCTCATCCCCAAAAAATGGAGCTTTATCTACGGTTATTTTAAAACCATTATATTCTGGAGGGTTGTGTGAACCTGTAATCATAACAGATGCATCTGGAGCTATACCATCAAACTCTTGATAAGAAGAAAAGTAGTTGATAGGAGTTGCAACAAGCCCCATGTTAAGCACTTTTACCCCAGCTTTGTTAAATCCGCTACTAAGCCACTCTAAAAGCTTTGGAGAGTGAACTCTCGCATCGTACCCGATAGATACATATTCACCTATTTTTTTTATCTTTTTTCCTAAAAAATAGCCTATCAACTTGACACTCTTTTCATTTAGCTCTTTTTCAAAGATACCTCTTATATCATATTCACGAAAGATAGTTTTCACTTTTTTTCCTTAATTGGGAGATTTAATAAAATTATAGCAAATATTATAATATTTTAATATTATGTGAAGCTAGGGATGCTTTTAATTTATTGATAAAGCTCAATAAATATTCTCTTTTTTTGGGCTATACTTTATAAAAAAACTACAAGGTATCCAATATGAGTGAATTTTTAAATAACAACACATCTCCGTTTGATGATCAATTTCCAGATGGGCATCCAGTTCGTGTCTATCTGGAAGAGAATCTTCTTATTCGTGAATATATCCGTGAACTTCAAGCAACGAGCATTGAAAATAGTTTAGAGTTTTTTACAGAACTATTTAATAAGCTTGGCAAAGTTGAACTTCACTTTGTTCGTAAAGAGAATCAACTCTTCCCTTATCTAGAAAAATATGGATGGACAAGTCCTTCACAAAACATGTGGGCATTTCATGATCAGATTCGTGATGAGATTAAGCAGGCTCGTAAAGCAATACAGAGTAAAGATATCCAATCCATCCTCTATACAACACAAGCTGTATTTCGTTCATTAGAACATATTATGCAGGTTGAAGAGGGTCGTCTTCTTCCTAATGCTATGCAGATGCTAAGCGAAGATGACTGGAAAGAGTTTCGTCAAGGTGATGAAGAGATTGGTTGGATGTTTGATACACCGCCAACTCTCTATCCAGAAGTTGCATACATTCATCCAGGGGAAGATACCGTTCGTAGAAAACTCCCTTTTGATATTGATGATAAAACACATTATGATGAGGGCTACTTAACACCAGCACAAGTAAACTCTATTTTTAGAATTTTACCAGTTGACATCACTTATGTTAATGAAAATGACCAAGTGGTTTTTTACAATCGTGGCGATGATCGAGTTTTTCCAAGAAGTGCGGGAATTATCGGGCGGGAAGTTAAATTTTGTCATCCACCAAAAAGTGTGGATCAGGTACTTCGTATTTTAGAGGAGTTTAAAGCAGGAACACAAGATGTTGCTGAGTTTTGGATTCAGTTTAAAGGGAAGTTTGTTCATATTCAATACTTTGCAGTACGAGATGAAGATAAAACTTATCGAGGGGTTATTGAGATGAGTCAAGATGTAACTCATATTCGCAATCTAGAAGGCGAGCAGCGACTTCTAGATTGGGATTAATAGT
>CAYZUN010000201.1:0-2164 GCA_964481625.1 uncultured Sulfurimonas sp. | reverse complement strand
CATAAATCGGCAGATAGAATATTGGCAGAAATAATTAAACCTTTATCAGAAAACCTATTTGAGGATCGGCTAATTAGCCAATGGTTTTTCATACGGTACGCAGACCCCGACCCACATATACGTGTTCGCTTTAAGCTGGAGAGTACTCATCAACTTGCTGAGGTGATAGATAGGTTTTCTCAACAAATTTCTCAGTTTGAGGCATGGGGTTTGATATGGAAAATACAAACAGATACCTATAACCGAGAGCTGGAGCGTTATGGAAATAATAGTATTGAATTGGCAGAGGATTTATTTTACTATGACAGTGTCGCCACGGTAAATATGATTAATTTGATAGAAGGAGATGCAGGAGAAGTAATTCGTTGGAAATATGCGATTCGGGCAGTGGATGAATTATTATTAAACTTCGGTTATTCTATGATGGCACGAAGAGACCTGATGGAAGGGTTAAAAATTGGGTTTGGGGAGGAGTTTAATATGAACAGGGATTTAAAAAAACAGCTCGACAAAAAATTCAGGGAGCATAGGGTTGAGATTGAAGAAATATTGGATAGAGGACATGATGATGCCAGTGAAATGATCCCGTTGTTGGAGCTTTTACAGGTAAAGAAGGAAAACGAAGCAGCTACTATTGCTAAAATCCTTAAAATGAAAGAGAATAATACCTTATCTTTACCACTTGACGAATTGCTGTCAAGTTTTATACATATGTTGCTCAACCGGCTCTTTAAATCAAAACAACGCCTGCATGAGTTGGTGGTGTATGACTTTCTGTATCGGCATTATCGTTCAGCAATAGCAAAAGAGAAAAATTTACAAAAGACTCCTGCTTAGTAAATGGCAAAATTCCCACATTACACCCAACCAGATGCTATGGACTGCGGACCAACCTGTCTCCGCATTGTTGCCAAGCACTATGGTAGAAGTATCGCATTGTCGAAGTTGCGTAAACTATCAGAAACTACCCGAGAAGGCTCGTCTCTAAGAGGGATTGCTGATGCGGCAGAGAAAGTCGGCTTTAGAACCATTGGTGTAAAGCTTGACTATAAAAAACTAGTAACCGAAGCACCGCTACCATGCATCGTATTTTGGAATCAAGAGCATTTTGTAGTGGTGTATCAGATAAAAAATGATACGGTTTATGTATCTGATCCAGGTCACGGATTGCTTAAATATAACAAAAGTGATTTTATTAAACGATGGATAGGTAACAATGCCAGTGATACTACCGAGGAAGGCATTGTCCTATTATTAGAACCTACGCCCACGCTTAAGGAAAGTGAACCTGATGACAAAGAATCTCGAAAGGGTTTTTCCTTTTTGTTTCGCTATATGTTTAGGTACAAAAAATTTATGGTGCAGTTGGTGATTGGGCTATTGGCAGGCAGTCTTTTACAACTAATCTTTCCATTTCTGACACAAAGTGTGGTGGATATTGGGATTCAAAATCAAGACATTAATTTTATTTACTTGATTCTGATTGCGCAGTTATTCCTGTATTTTGGGCAAACTGCCATTGAGCTGGTTAGGGGATGGATATTATTGCACTTAAGCACAAGAATCAATATTTCTTTGGTTTCAGATTTTTTTATCAAATTGATGAATTTACCCATTGCCTTTTTTGACATTAAAATGACGGGTGACATCATGCAACGCATCAGCGACCACCAGCGGATAGAAAATTTATTGACTAACAGTTCATTGAGTGTGTTATTTTCTTTGTTCAACCTTGTCATATTCGGAGGTGTACTAGCTTGGTATAATGTTCAAATTTTTCTCATTTTTTTGGTGGGAAGTATATTGTATGTAGTGTGGGTGATGTTGTTTTTAAAGAAGCGAAAAGACCTTGATTATAAGCGATTTTCTCAGATGAGTAATGAACAAAGTAAGGTGATGGAACTCATCAACGGCATGCAGGAGATAAAACTGCACAATGCTGAAAAACAAAAACGCTGGAGTTGGGAATACTTGCAAGCTCGGTTGTTTAAAATAGAAATGAAAAGCCTTTCGTTAGAACAAACCCAAACAGTAGGCTCTGGGTTTATCAATGAAGTAAAGAATATTTTGATGGCTGTTCTTTCTGCCAAACTTGTTATTGAAGGACAAATCACGTTAGGGATGATGATGTCCATTTCTTATATTATTGGGCAACTAAACTCAC
>CAYZUN010000200.1:0-2208 GCA_964481625.1 uncultured Sulfurimonas sp. | reverse complement strand
GGGTGTGCTTTAAATAAGCTTATTTAGCCACATAATTCATATCATGTTACGTATCGCACTCATTCCCATCGTTTTATTAGTACTTCTCGTGCTTTCCATTATTCTAATCTGGATTATTTTTCGTAAAGTTAAGAAGGGTGTCAACTATACGGTGAAAAAAGGCGCTGAAATTGCCAGCGATCAGCAAAAGAAATGGACCGAAAAAGAACAACGTAAAAAATTACCCGATATTCTTCAAAAAGGTTTTAGTAATTACGACAAAATTGACAAACTTAGCGCTAGTTTGCCAGAAGAATGGCGGCAGCCTGTGTTACCTCTTGTCTTGCAAGCCAAAGATATTTTAGATGAGATTGCGATTGAGTTTGATGGGTTAGAGAATGTAAAAGGTCAAAACTTACAAAACAAAAAATTAAATAGCATCAGACCGTTTTTTAACCATAGCTTAGATGCGTTGTTACATTTTGTTGAAAAACTGAGCAGCGATCATCAAAAAATGACCGCCGCTGAAACAGACAAGGCGCGTCAAAATATAAATGTCTTTAAAGCAGACTTACTTAATCATCAAGAAACGTTACACAAAGTGAGACGCTTTGATTTTGATGTGGTGATGGATGTGATTAAAGCACGTTTGAAATAATAGATTTTTTACTTATCTTTTTTCACGATTTTCACAATATCATCTACCGCATCTTCAACAACATCGTCAATTTTCTTTACTAATGTATCATCAAGGTCATCTTTAGTTACGGTATTACCCTTGCCTGTTGGGGCAACTACACCAAGTGACATCACTAATTTCAAAGCTTCTTCCACATCAATATCAAGTACTTTAACATCTTTGATTGGGATAAATAGAATAAAACCTGAGGTTGGGTTTGGCGTTGTTGGGACAAAGACCGTGACCAATTTATCGTCCGCCGCATCATCTAAAAACTCTGGAGTATTGCCTGTTTTAAAACAAAGTGTCCAAATATCCTTACGCGGGTATTCTATTAAATATACAGCACTAAAAGTATCACCTTCTGATGAAAGCACGGTTTCAGTGACTTGTTTTACAGATGAATAAATACTGCGGACAAAGGGAATGCGTTCAAGAAAGTCTTCCCACCATTTAATGAGTTTTTTACCCGCAAAGTTTGTTAAGAAAAAACCTGTTATAAAAATAATCATTGAGCTGATTACAATGCCAAGCCCAGGAAGATCAAATCCCAGTAAGTTTTCAGGGCGCCATGCAGGCGGCAAAAAGACAATCGTCTTGTCCATCAAATCCACAAGTAACTTGATGACTAGAATTGTGATGCCCAATGGAATCCAAATCAAAAGACCAGTGATGATGTATTTTCTTAATTTTCCAAACATAATTATTTATTGTTCTCTTGTATGCTTTATTTTAATTCTGCTTTTAACAGTTGCTACTTCTTTGTAGCAGTTGTTTTGCTTTCTGTCTTTTTTGATTCTGTTTTATTTGCTTTTTTATTATCAGTTTTTGTAGAATTGGGCTTATCATCGTTTTTAGCGCTTAGGTTTTTCTTAGCGCCTTTTTTAAAATCTGTCTCGTACCAGCCTGAACCGCTCAAACGAAAAGCGGCTGCTGAAACCATTTTTTTCATGTCCGGCTTTCCACAGGATTCACAATCAGTGAGTGGAGCATCACTGATTTTTTGAATAACTTCGATTTCATTTCCACAAGATTGACATTGAAATTCATAAATTGGCATGTGATAAATCCGTTTAATGGTTCAAAAATATTAGCAATTAGTAATATAGTGTTTTTTTATACAAATACAAGCCTCATTCATCAGATATTCTCTGCTAAAATAACGCTATTTAAGGTGTTTCTGAACAAGTCGATTAGAATTTAGCGCAGAAAAAACTACCGATATTTTTCACGAAGTGAGGCGTAATAGTCACTCTATTGCGCCGATCTTCGTGGAGAATAGCGGCAGTTTTAGCAAGCTAAAAATAATTAGACTTGATTAGAAGCACCTTCATAAAGGGTTAAAGTATGGAAACAGTATTAGTAACAGGCTGCTCTAGTGGCATCGGCTATCACGTTGCCAAAGGTTTAAAAGAGCGAGGCTACAACGTATACGCAACAGCGCGTAAAGCAGATGATGTTGAGCGATTAATATCAGAAGGTTTTAAATGTTTGCAGTTAGATTATGCAGACTCGCAAAGTGTACAAGACTTAGCCAATGAATTAATGCT
>CAYZUN010000199.1:0-2240 GCA_964481625.1 uncultured Sulfurimonas sp. | reverse complement strand
TGTGCTTTAGGGCTATCAATACTCGGAATGGGATTGTTGGATGTGGGTTGCCCTGTTAAACCTTGTGATGAAATAATACTTGATAACTGATTATCTAAGTCTGCTTTTAGCATAATGTCGCTTGATGTTGCGTAGCTTGCCATACCCAACAGGCTTATTATCAAAAGCCCACTTTTTGTTATTAATTTTTTCATTTTATGCCCGTTTGTTTTTGTAGATATTATATTTTTAAATTAAGTGCAATTTGTAACTCATAATCATTGAAAAAATATTGATCAAAGTTGGGTTTTTGTTTGATAACTGCTTCAGTACTTTTATTAGGAGTATTAGCTGTAATTACTAACTTTTTTTCATCCTGCCATTTTTCTTCCCAATGTTGTAAAAACTTTTTTGCCGCAAGTTTGCTACCAAATCGTCTTAATTTTTTATAGCTGTAGGGTGAATTACCCGCCATATTTCTCTTTATGTTTCTGGATAGTAGTTTTTCGCCTTGGCTGGCAGCTAATATTATTTTTAAACCAGTAGCACCTTGTTGGTGGATTAAATATTTCTGATACTCGGGTAGGTTGGTGTAACCTGCCTTTTTAAGGCGCTTGTCATTAATGGCTTGTAGCTGCTTGCTCATTGCTAATGATTTTGTGAAATCTTCACGGTCACTTTTGCATTTTTTTGAGCTGCATGAAATGTCTTTTAAGGCTTGTAATGATAATTGATGATGCCCACAGGGTGAAGATGTTGTATCGCAATTTCTGTTTTTATTACTGGGGCGATAGAGTAACTTACCTTGTTTGGATTCAACAGAGTGAAGTGTTGTCCAAAAATCAGGTTGTGAAGCAACTACTCGTTTTTCTAATGCATTCTCTGATGTTTCTTGGTCAAATTGAAAGTATTTCTGTTTAGAATATTTTAGATCAGATTCTATATCGTCGTGTTTAATAGCTCCCACGTGTTGTCTGGTATTTACCTCATAGGCCCATACAGTTTGGTTGTTTTCATCAAGATCTACAGAAGGGCTCGTAATGGTAGAACTGGCAAGAGGGACAAGAAAAGCGACCCCAATGAGAAAATAGAACCTAATAAGTGCTGAAAAAGATTTCATTGAAAACCTGTGATTTTTTGCTATATATTAATAAGAACTAATATAAAGATTGAGCAGGTTTTTGTGTTGCCGTTGAGCCTATGGTTTATCCGCAATTGTCATCTCATCGCCTTTTTTTAGCCAGTCAGGAGTAAGATATAGGTTGATGTGCTTAAGGAGTAACCAATTTGGGCGTAAATCATTGTTATAAGTCATTGATGAATCCAGTGAGTTTATGTGACAATGGTGCGCTAAATGTAGCGGTTAAGTTTTAATTTAATTTTAATTAAATTCGGAGTTTGTAATGGGTGCTTTTGTATTAGGAATTTTAGTAGGTTGGTTAGCTGAATGGTTGTTCTTTACTTTTTGGGTTAAGGGTGGCTCTAGCAGTGATTCATCAGAGTGTGAAGAATTAAGGTCTGCCTTAGCTGAAAAGAATAGAGAAATATCAGCATTAAAATCAGCATCAGTATCTGATATGACAAAGAGTAAAGCAGAAGCAGCTTCGTCACCTGCATCGGTATCTTCAGCTAAACCTGCAGTGAAGAAGAAACCAGCAGTAACAAAAAAAGATACATCTGCTAAAAAAACACCAGCTAAGAAAACAGCAACTAAAAAACCTGCTGCTAAAAAGCCTGCGGTAAAGAAAGCTCCTGCTAAAAAAGCGGCACCAAGAAAAATAGCAGCTAAAAAAACACCTGCAAAGAAAGCAGCACCTAAGAAAACAGCCACATCAGGAAAAGCAGCTGATGACCTGACTAAGTTGAGTGGTATTGGACCCAGCATGTCAGTAACACTAGGTGAGTTGGGAATAGATACCTATAAGAAGCTTGCAGCAATGGATGATGATATTTTACGCGATATGCTTGAAGCATCAGGCGCAAGATTGAACAATAATAAAGAAGCGATGGATAGCTGGAACGAACAAGCTCTTTTAGCAGGTAAAGGTGATTTTGCTGGTTTGAAAAAATTACAGGAAGAATTGAAAGGTTAACTATTATCTTTTCTACATCAAAAAAAAGGCTCAATTATTTGAGCCTTTTTTTTGTATTCAGATCATGTGCCGCACCCTTCGACTCCGCTCAGGGAGCTATAATGTAGTAGCTCCCTGAGCGGAGTCGAAGGGCGCGGACTCAAATGATAAACATCAATTTAAAAGTAC
>CAYZUN010000198.1:0-2269 GCA_964481625.1 uncultured Sulfurimonas sp. | reverse complement strand
ATAGAAACCAGGGGTTTCTTCATCAACAATATTTTTTCGGGCAATGGCCATTGAATTCATCCTTGAATGGTAGAAGCCGTTATTCTGACAAAATCTCAGTGGTGCTTCAAGGGATGAGTCTACTTATTCTTGTAGGTGATTGCCAATTGGTTTTGTGAGAGAATGGCTATATTATGGCTGTCTGTTATTTTAAAAAAGACTTATGAAAGCGATCATCTGTACAAAATACGGACTACCTGATGTTCTTCAACTCAAAGAAGTTGAAAAACCTATGCCAAAGAAAAATGAAGTGCTGGTCAAAATAGTTGCAACAACAGTACACGTGGGAGATACAAAGATCAGAGGTTTTAAACCAGGTATGGGGTTTATCCAAGATTTACTAGTCAAACCGATGATGCGGATAATGATTGGCTTTAGAGGCCCTAGAAAAAAAATATTAGGCATGGAATTATCTGGAGAGATTGAGTCAATTGGTACAAGTGTGACCTTATTTAAGAAGGGAGATAAAATATTTGCCTCTACTGAGATGAAGTTTGGTACCTATGCTGAGTATATATGCCTGCCAGAAGATGGTGTTTTAACACTCAAACCAAGCAATATGGCCCACGAAGAAGCCGCGCCAGTTCCTAATGGTGGACTCACGGCATTTCTTTTCCTTAGAAAAGCAATGATTCAGGATGGGCAAAATGTTCTCATTTATGGTGCTTCTGGGAGCGTAGGTACTTTTTCTGTGCAACTTGCAAAATATTTTGGAGCAAACGTAACTGGTGTATGTAGTACTTCGAATATGGAAATGGTGAAATCATTGGGGGCGAATAAAGTGATTGATTATACGCACGAAGATTTTACTAAAAATGACGAGACTTATGATTTAGTTTTTGATGCGGTAGGAAAGCTTACAGCTTCATTGTGTAAAAAATCATTAACAAAAAGTGGTGTTTATCTTAATGTTCTTGGTTTATCAAGTGCCACCAAGTTAAAATCTAAAGATCTCATATTTCTTAAAAAACTTATTGAAGCGGGAGAACTTACGAGCGTCATAGATAGACGCTATCCGCTGGAACAGATTATTGAAGCACACAGATATGTTGATAAAGGTCACAAAAAAGGAAATGTAGTCATAACTGTGCTAGGTAGTACTCAAACCTAACAATGCAAATTCACTAGGACAGTCAAACGCTACTTTTACTTAACGGTGATTTGCGATGTTATGAGATATATGTCAAAGTTTAAAGAGGTTATAGAAACGAGAGAGCAATTTCGAAAAATCATGAAAGAGCCCGGAGAGTCTGTTACTCGAAAATCTATTTCCTACTTAGATAAACACTGCGGTGTCTTCATTGCACGTTCACCATTCATGCTGTTAGCTACAGCAGACACAAATAATAATGTTGATGTATCCCCTAAAGGTGATCCCTCCGGATTTGTAAAAATAATAGACAAAAACACTTTAGTTATTCCAGATAGGCTTGGGAATCATCGTGCTGATTCAATTGAGAATATTTTGCAAAACCCTAAGGTGGGTTTAATATTCATGATTCCTGGTAAAAATGAAACTTTGCGTGTGAGTGGTACAGCAATTATCGTAAGAGATGGGGATTTACGCGACTCTATGGCTATTAAAGGTAAAAGCCCAGATTTTGCGATCGTTGTCAAAGTTGAAGAAGCATTTTTTCATTGTTCAAAATGCATGATACGTTCAAAACTTTGGCATATTGATCTTTGGCCAGACTTAGAAGGCTTACCTCGTTTAGCTCAAACAATGGTTGATGCAGGTAAACTCGACCTTAGCGAAAGCGAAATGCATAAAATCGTTTTAAATGATGAAAGTGAAAGGTTATATTAGTATTCGCCAATTAATTTCGCTTCTAAGTTGTCACAAGCAAGGTTGTTGTAAATTGCTAACACGCGCTTCACTTCTGTCAGCACCTGTAAAATTTGAGGTTGAGGCTGTATGGCTAGAAAGAAACAGCTAGCAGTCTTGGGAAACAAATAATGGACAAGCCAGCAATAACATTCTGCCGCCGTAGGTAGGTTATTTGTTTAGTTCATTGAGTTCGATGGATATTGAATTTTATAGGTCTTACCGATTAGAAAAGGAATTAGTTACCGATAAGCCATTAGAACTATTAATTGACACCGGGAGGGCAAGTCGTCGATATCCATTTTGCCACGGTAACGATCTTGTTCTTACCCATTTCTCCCATATCTACAAGGACGTCAGATTTATTGAGTTTGGAATTGACTACTGTTGTATGAACCTTGGTAG
>CAYZUN010000197.1:0-2270 GCA_964481625.1 uncultured Sulfurimonas sp. | reverse complement strand
TAGCGACTTTTCCTGTTTCTTGCACGTAGTTGATTGTGCCGAATGGACAGGAGATCGTGCATACTTTACAGCCAACACACTTATCATCTGCAACCAGTTTTGCGCCTGTTGCCATATCCACTGTAATCGCATCAACAGGACAGGTCCGCATACACCAAGCTTCATCACATTGTGTACAAGTGTATGGAGCGAACCGTCCTTCTTCATGGAAGGTAAATACTTTAATTAATGAACGCGATGGGTTGAACTCACCCAGCTTTTCATATGAACAAGCCATTTCACATTGTAAGCATCCCGTACATTTTACGGGGTCAAGATGCAGTGATTTTTGCATTGATAAACTCCTTTGCGGTTAAGTTTAAATTCTATTTTTTATAGTTATAAGCGTAGTAGAAAAATCACTATTTTTAGTGGTTAATTTAGGAAAAATACAAAAAAGCCTGCTAATGCAGGCTAAACAACTAAGAAACTATTCTCGGCCGCCTAACAAACGATCTTGTAACTTACTCAATTCATCCCAGGCACCTTTTTCAGCTAACTCAGCTTGCTGAGGCCATGTTGTTGGATTGTGCATTTTATAACGCGAGCCTGCTTCATTAAGCAGTGCTTTAAGGTCATCATATTGTGCTGTACTTAATTTTGAGAAGGTTGTAATACCTCCTGCTTTAAGAATCTCTTCAATTTTTGGACCAATCCCTTCAATCTTTTTTAGGTTATCAACTTGCCCTGAAGCTTCCACTTTGGGTGCAGGCTTTTTCTCAGTTTTAGAGGCTATCGCACCAGAGGCTTTAATAGTTGAAGAGTTGGATTTTGAATCCATCAAACCCTGTACGCTCGTATTTCGTGTATTACTGCCATTAGAATTTGAAGACTCTTTAAGTATTACACCTGTAGCAACTGCTCCAGCCCCTGCCACTACTGCGCCGCCTCCTAATCCTGCATCTGATGATGAACCACCAACGATACCCTGCTTTTCTAAATCGGCATACCAAAGGTCGTGATGTTCTTTTGCCCAGTTTTCATCGCAATAGCCTGTTTTCATGGATTCGTAAGCGCCTTCCATTGCAACCGTACCCATAAAGATATGACCGAATGAAACAGCAAGTAATCCAATTGATGCAATTGCATGAACCATGTGAGACAGTTCAATGTCACTACGTGTTTGATCGAAGAATGGAAAATCTAAAACAAGGCCACTGACAACAACAATTGCACCTACAATCATAGCAATCCAGAACCAGACTTTTTCACCCGCGTTATAACGACCAGCACTCGCATGCGCTCCTAGCATTCCGCCACCTCTGAAGAACCATTTAATATCCGTCCATGTTCCAAAGTTTCCTTTAATAAAGGTAAACAACATCAACGCAAGCATGATGGCGAATACGGGACCAAGGTAATCGTGGAGTAATTTACCAACACCTGCAATTGTGCCAAAAGCTTTACTGCCTATTAGTGGGACAAGCCCTGCTCGACCAAAAGTAAGCAAAGTTCCTGTGATGGCTAATACTACAAATAGAATAGCAACTGACCAATGCACAAAACGTTGAAAACCAGAAAAACGTAATATTTTTTTACCCGAGCGCCCTGCTTTTATTTTTACCTTTCCACGAATTAATCTAAACAAAGCCAGCACCACTAAAACTCCACCCAGCAATAACATACTGAAAGGAATTAACTTATTCATTCTAAACCCACGCCATTCCTGACCTTGGGTATTGATAAATGTGTTTGCTCCCATACTCTTAACTTGACTGGTGCTTGTCATACTCTGAGAGCCATCAAACTCTCTATTACGCACAGCTCGCCAAAGATCAGTGGCAGGGCTTTTTACGCCCAGTTGTTGGGTTGTTGCATTGCTGTTGTTTCCGATCTTTTCATCGGCTGAACTTATTGATGTCAACGAAAGCATCGCTAATATCATAATGAGCAAGAATAAACCGGAAGTGTTTTTCTTACTTGATGACCTCTTCATTGCATCCATGTATTTTTCTCCAAAAACACCAATATTCATAACATATAGAAAAAAGCCTTTGCCTAAAACAATGTTCAAACAAAGGCTTCAAATAAATGCACTACCCCTCCCGCTAGACAGGAGAGTCACAGGAGGGAAGTACAAGATCCTAACTAGGAGGTAAGGATTCTTTTATGTAAGTCATTACAACTTACTTTGTCGCTTTCCCATCGAGATTTGGCGCATCACCTAAAAAATCTCGTTGTCTTCCTGTATTGGAAGCCAGCGTTGACATACTTCTGTTGATAACACGTTT
>CAYZUN010000196.1:0-2278 GCA_964481625.1 uncultured Sulfurimonas sp. | reverse complement strand
ATAAAACAGTGAAAGTATTTAGTTTTAGAAATTTTCGTATTGTCTTTTTATTATTTGTCTTAGCAATAGTCGCTATCTACACGCAAAATCAACGACTCAACACAACATCATGGTATCAACCTGTAGAAGTCGTTGTCTATCCAATCAATGGAGATGGTAGTGTTGCGACTGACAACTATATCGATACACTTACTAAAAAGGACTTCGTAGATATTGACACTTTTTTTATCAACGGTGCCAAACAATATCAGCTTGCTGTAACGCGACCTATCATTACGCGACTAGGTTCTACCGTTATTACCCATCCTCCTTCTCCTCCAATAGATCGCACCGCCCTTTTTCAAGTGATATGGTGGAGTCTAAAATTACGTTACTGGGCTTATAACAATACACCAGATAATAAATCAAATACTGATCGTGTCCGTTTGTTTGTGTTATATCATCAAGGTTATAAAGGTCAATCGTTACCGCACTCTCTTGGCTTACAAAAAGGATTGATCGGGATTATTCATGCTTTTTCACAAACAAAACAAACTAAGCAAAACGCACTGGTAATGGCTCATGAAATACTGCATACGGTCGGTGCAACTGATAAATATGATTTTCGTAATAACCTGCCTATTTACCCTGAAGGTTTTGCAAAACCAGAACAACACCCTCGCTACCCTCAGCGGTATTGCGAAATTATGGCAGGGCGGATCCCACTATCTGAAACTCAGGCGAACATTCCGAAAGATTTACGTTTTTGTAAAGTGGGCAAAACAACCGCCAAAGAAATCAATTGGATTATTACGCCATGAATACACTTAATCCCAAACAATTTATACACTCACAACACTACGGCGTATTGTCTACCCACTCAAAGATTGAAGAGGGCTACCCTTTTGGCTCAATTACACCTTACATCATCACAAAAGAGGGTGATATTGCTATTTTTATTAGCCATTTAGCTGAACATACTAAAAATATTGAGGCTAACCCGCGCGTATCCCTGACTATTTTTGACCCTAACGATGCTGATGACCCCACTGCTGGTGCACGTATCACATGCTTAGCTGTGGCAGAGGAACACAATAAGGAAGATATTTCATTACGTAACAGTTATTTAAAACAATTTCCGATGTCAGCTATTACATTAGAATTACCCGGCTTTAGTTTTTACGTATTAAAATTAACAAAAATCCGGTTGGTTGCAGGGTTTGGGCAAATACAGTGGCTATCTCCCTCACAGTTAAAGCTCTAAGACTTCTGCCGATTCATCTATCACTAGGTTTTTAAACGCTTCCATTAATGCTGTTAAACGCTTACCTTTACGGTGTACTAAATACCAATGTCGCATAATAGGAAAAGACTCAATATTCAATACTTCTAATCGTCCTAATGCCAGTTCTAATTCTAAGGTATGCTGCGATACTATTCCTAAGCCTAAACCAGCCTCAACCGCTTGATTGATTGCCTCATTACTACTCATTTCCATCGCTGAGCTAATGCTATAACCACGTTCTTTAAAAAAGCGTTCCATAGCGATGCGTGTACCTGAACCATGCTCCCGCATAATAAATGTTTCTTGCTGTAGTTCCAAAAATGGAATATTCTTTTTTTTTGTTAATTCATGCCCTATTGGTGCAATAGCAACCAAGGGGTTTTCCAAAAAAGGGGTCGCTTCAACATCAATATTTTCGGGTGGCAGTCCCATAATCACCATATCAACAGTATTATCATTTAAATGACGTAATAAGTTTTCACGGTTTGTAACATCTAAACTAATCTTGGTACCTGAAAAGCGCCGATAAAATTCGCCAAGTAATTTTAATGCAAAATAGTTCGCTGTCGTCGCTACTGCAATCGTTAATCTCCCTTTATTACTACCTCGCAACTCATTAAAGACATCATCCAGTTCATCGAGTCGTTGAGTAATACTACGAGCATAAACCAATAATTCTTCGCCTGCTTCTGTTAAAAATAATTTTTTTCCCATCCTCTCAAATAAAGGCATTTCAATTTCATTTTCTAGCTGCTTGATTTGCATAGAAACTGCTGGCTGGCTAAGATAAAGTAATTCAGCGGCACGCGTATAGCTTAGATGCTGAGCTACCATTTCAAAAATTTTAAACTGTCGAATAGTTATGTTCATAGCTCCAATCATAAGTAATGCTTATGTATTAAGTCAAGACATTTGAGTTTTATTTATACTAAAAATGTCCTACACTACTATCACGTTATAAAAAACGTTACACACATTATTTGAGCCCTTACATAATAATTCGTTTTCTTTTCA
>CAYZUN010000195.1:0-2302 GCA_964481625.1 uncultured Sulfurimonas sp. | reverse complement strand
AACTCAATGCTTAATTTAAAAGGCTAATTCATTATTTGTCAAGGAGAATAATTTCCAAACCATACTTCTCTTCATTAAAATCAGTTACTTATCTGTAAAATAAGTGCATTTAGCCAATATACGCAAAGAGATCTACAAAAAATTAAATTTTACACGAAAAAAAATTGCCTACACCCTATAATTAAAGGGCTGCGTATAATCTAAACAGCTTTAGGGAGCTTCTGACTTCAAAATAACAAATGAGACTTTGTCGTTTTATCCATGTTGAACATTCCTTTTCTCAATAATGTTTAGATTAATAAATTTTTTTAATCTCACCCGATTATCTACCAGCATCCACTCTTTTAAAGATATAACTCTCCTAAAGCTATTCTGCAATAAATACAGTTTAAAAAGAGAGCTTGAATTTCATATCCCTCCCGCTGGTCGGGGTGACAGCTTAGGTTGGAATAATTCGACCTTAACGTCAAAATTGACAGTAAGCGGTGACAGGTTAATATTTATTATAGCGAAATCATAGATAATCGGCTAATCTCAGCCTTGTCCAATATGAAATGAGTCTGAACGGACAGCGTATTTCCATCATGAAATGAGTCTAAAATAGACTAATTGTTCATAATCGATTAATGGAAACGATTATGAAAACAAGTGATTTAAAAACACCCGAAGAACTCGAACAATTTTTATTAGGTAATCAGCATGTTGCTTTTGCTGTTCTTGGCAATAAAACCGAACGTTACGATTTTATTCGTAAAACACTCGTCAAGATGCGTTACACAACGCTCTGTAAAAAAGAGAAAGGGATTGTTATCCGTTATTTAATCAAAATGACGGACTACTCCAGACAGCAAATAACACGTCTTACAAAACAGTATATTGAAACAGGAAAAATAAACTGGACACCTTGTCGCCAAAATAGGTTTAGCGTTAAATACAGCAAGAAAGACCTTGAATTGCTGGCTAAAACAGATGAGTTGCACGATACACCGTGTGGCCCTGCTGTTAAAAAATTGTGCGAGAGAGCCTATCATATGTTTAATGAGCAAGAGTACCAATCGTTAGCCGGTATATCCGTAGCTCACTTGTATAACTTAAGAGCTTCTGACAGGTATAGCAAGCTGCGTAGACACTTCACTAAAACGCAATCGAAACAGGTGGCTATTGGTATTCGTAAAAAGCCACACCCAGAAGGTAAGCCTGGCTACATTCGTATTGATACGGTGCATCAAGGCGACCAGGATAAGATAAAAGGCGTCTACCATATCAATGCGGTAGATGAAGTGACTCAATTTGAAATTGTCTGTTCTGTTGAGAAGATCAGCGAGTTTTATTTGATGCCTGCATTGGAACAGATGCTAGCCTCTTTTCCATTCACTATTTTAGGGTTCCATAGTGATAATGGTTCAGAATATGTCAATAAACGTGTTGCTGAATTACTTCAAAAATTGTTAATAGAATTTACTAAATCAAGGTCAAGGCACAGTAATGACAATGCCTTAGCAGAAAGTAAGAATGCTTCTGTGGTTCGCAAAGTCTTTGGTTATCAACATATTGCTCAAAAATGGGCACCTAAAATTAATGATTTTAACCGAACCTTTCTAAATCCACATGTTAATTATCATAGACCTTGTTTTTTCCCTGAGACGATAACGGATAAAAAAGGCAAGCAACGTAAAACATATGCCTATAAAAACATGATGACGCCTTATGAAAAACTCAAATCATTACCTGACTCAAGTCTATATTTAAAACCAGAAATAACGTTTCAAATATTAGATGAATTTGCTTTAAAAATGAGCGACAATGAATCTGCTAAGCTTCTACAAAAAGAACGTCAAATACTTTTTAATTTGATTTTTAACTCTTACAATACCGGTTGAACAATTAGGGCTATTTCAGACTCATTTGTTAATTGGAATATACTGCTGATACATCTAATAATTTAAGCCAAGGGAGTAGAGCTAGCATGACTAGTCTCGAAAGTATGTACGTTGAGCAAACTATCAACTATTACCCCAGGAGCAGAAATATCTACAAAATATACTATTGTAGCAGTACCCGTAAAGCCAAAGGTCACCATACTTGCATTTGCAACAAAGAAAAAAAGCTGGTTATAATGAATGGTACATTTGTTCTTGACCCTTCTTACGGAAAAGAGAGTTTAAATTGATTTATTTTGTTATTTCAAAGTTGAAAGCTTTTAAATTCCCCCTGCTTCAACCCCCGTACTTTAGAAATAATTAATTGAATTTAGCGCGCCATCCTCGCTACATATCAGCTTGGGACATCCATGTCCTAAGAT
>CAYZUN010000194.1:0-2359 GCA_964481625.1 uncultured Sulfurimonas sp. | reverse complement strand
TATAAATACCATGTTGAAGAAGATGGTATCGCTAGAATACGATTAAACCCAACGACTCAATCGGGTGAAGTTTCTTTAAAAATTAAATTTCCTGATTCTAAAAGCAAGGTCATTAAAGCTTGGTTAAAACCTAAACTTCGTGAGTGGATTTTAGTAGGTTTGGCAGAAGGTACTCTGGCGCACAATACACTCAGTGGCAATATGAAAAGCCTAGAGGCACTTGATAAAGCGGACACTTTCTCTAAACGTGGCCGAATTTCTTTTTATGCTCAAGGCAAAGTAAAAGGTAAATATCTATTAACCGTAGCTTATGACACACACAAAGAAAAACAAGAAGTTGGCTCTCAACTCAACGGTAATATTGACCCTGATGCTTGGTACACCATTTACGGTGACAACAGT
The DNA here is from genome assembly GCA_964481625.1 of uncultured Sulfurimonas sp. GTDB lineage: Bacteria > Campylobacterota > Campylobacteria > Campylobacterales > Sulfurimonadaceae > QNZR01. The sequence continues at coordinate 1,957 of CAYZUN010000194.1, read as the reverse complement.
AACAGCCAGTACAATGCTCCTAGCTCACGTAAGCTTTATCTTAAAATAGAAAGAGATAACTTCTACACCCTGTTTGGTGATTTCAACACCAATATGAATGTTACAGAACTAGCAAAGTATGAGCGTGTTCTTAACGGCATAAAATCTGAATATAAAGGTGAAAAATATAGCTACAACGCATTTATAAGTGAAACCAGCAATAAGCACCACCACAAAGAAATCCCCGGTGATGGAACATCTGGCTTGTATCATTTAACCAGCAATATTATTACCAACAGTGAAACCATTAAAATTGAAACACGTGATCGTTTTCATTCTGAACAGATCATTGAAAGCCGTGTACTCACGCGCTATCAAGATTATGAGATTGATTATGAAGCAGGCACCCTATTCTTTAAATTCCCAGTGACGGGTCGTGATGGAAGCTTTAATCCGCAATTCATTGTTGTCGATTACGACAGTGAAAAAAATGACAATAAAGAAATTATTGCAGGTGGCCGTGTAGCTGTTAAAGCGCTTAATGAAAAGCTTGAAGTGGGTTTAAGTGCAATACACATCAATAAAAAATCAATAAAAAATGATATTTTAATTGCGACAGATGTACGTTATAAACTTACAGAAAATACCACAGTTCGTGCTGAGGTTGCGACATCGAAAACGGCAAAAAGTAATTATAAATCTACTTATGCAGAAATCATTGAATTAGAAAAAGAAATAGCGGATATGGAAGCTCGCATCTACTACCGTAAACAAGATAAAAACTTTGGTATTAATGCCCAAGCAAGTGAAAGTAACACTAAAAAAGTGGGTGCAGAACTAAGCTATAAAGTTAATGAAAAAATTAGTTTAAAAGCAGAAGTCTCTCAACAAAAGAATCTTGATAACGATAATAAAAGAGAGCTTGCTGAGGTTTCTATCAATCGACGTCATAAACAGTTAGAAATGTCTACAGGCATACGCCACAGCAAAGAAAAGCTAAGCAGTAATAGTGTAACAAATGATACTTTGCTTGTTGGTGCACGCTACACAACTCGTAGTGGACGAGTCACTTATCGTGCAAATATTGAGGAGAATATTAATAGTTCAAGTATTGAAGAACGCAGCCCAAATCGTAAAACATTTGGTGTTGATCTTAAAATAAATAATGGCATGACTTTATTTGCTGAGCATGAACAAACAGATAACAATACAGTAAGAACAGAGAACTTACGTGTGGGTGTCACTCAATCACTCTGGACAGGTGCAAAAGCGAAAAGCACCTATACAAAAGAACGCACAGACCAAGGGCAACGTGATTACGCTACGCTAGGACTAAGCCAACGTATTAAAATTTCAAAATACCTTAATGCTGATATTAGTATCGACCATGCTAAAACTATCAGTGGGACACAGCAACGCTTTAATGATGACGAACCTTTAAACCAAGGCTCTCAAAGAGATGATTACACTGCATTCTCGGTAGGAATGGGTTCACAAGTCAAAGACTGGAGCTGGTCTGGTCGTTTTGAATTACGAGAGGGAGAATTGAGTGACAAGTTAAATCTTCAAGTCGGGTTAATTCACCATATTAAAGATGGTAGACAAGTCAGCGTAAAATTCAATCATTCAGAAATAGATTTTACAACAAATGGTTTTGAGAAAAGATCTAAAATAAGCATAGGAACGGCATGGCATCCAAAAACAAAAGATTTTGTCTTCTTCAACCGATTAGACTTCATAGACAATAAAGAAAATGAAAATGGCTCTATTGGCATTGATTCACATACCCAAAAGTTAGTCCATAATATGCACTACAATCGAAAGATAAATAAGAAAACACAGTTTAGTGTCCATCATGGTATCAAGCATATCATTGATGAAAACAAACAGAAAAAACACACAACAACTATCGATACAGGGACCGTAGAAATCCGACACGACATCAACAAAAAATGGGATATAGGTGCAAGGGTAGGCT
>CAYZUN010000193.1:0-2382 GCA_964481625.1 uncultured Sulfurimonas sp. | reverse complement strand
TAAATGAATCACTAGCAGGGACGTATAAATACCATGTTGAAGAAGATGGTATCGCGAGAATTAGATTAAACCCGACAACTCAATCAGGTGAGGTTTCTTTAAAAGTTAAGTTTCCTGATTCTAAAAGTAAAATTATTAAAGCATGGTTAAAACCTAAACTTCGCAAATGGATTTTGGTAGGTTTAGCAGAAGGCACATTGGCGCACAATAAACTCAGTGGCAATATGAAAAGTTTGGAAGCACTTGATAAAGCAGATACTTTTTCTAAACGTGGGCGAGTCGCTTTTTATGCTCAAGGTAAAGTAAAAGGAAAATATCTTTTAACCGTAGCTTACGATACACATAAAGCAAAACAAGAGGTTGGCTCTCAACTCAATGGCAATATTGATCCTGATGCTTGGTACACTATCTATGGCGATAACAGCAATAACCAATACAACGCACCTAGCTCACGTAAGCTTTATCTTAAAATAGAAAAAGACAATTTCTATGCCTTGTTCGGTGATTACAACACCAATATGAATATTACAGAATTAGCAAAGTATGAGCGTGTTCTTAACGGCATCAAATCTGAATACAAAGGTGAAAAATACAGCTACAACGCTTTTATTAGCGAAACCAGTAGTAAGCACCACCACAGAGAAATTCCCGGTGATGGAACATCCGGTTTGTATCACTTAACCAGTAATATTATTGCTAACAGTGAAACCATTAAAATTGAAACGCGTGACCGTTTTCATTCTGAACAGATTATTGAAAGCCGTATACTCACGCGCTATCAAGATTATGAGATTGATTATGAAGACGGCACCCTATTCTTCAAATTCCCTGTAACGGGTCGTGATGATAACTTTAATCCACAGTTAATTATTGTCGATTATGATAGCGAAGAAAATTCTAACAAAGAAACTGTAGTAGGTGGTCGTGTTGCCGTAAAAACTGACAATGCAAAGCTAGAAGTTGGGCTTAGCACTATTGTTGTAAATCGTGATAATGCCAAAAATGATTCATTGATTGCTCTCGATGCTAACTACAATCTGACCACTGATACCAAACTGCATATTGAAGTAGCGCAGTCAAAAACAGCAAAGAGTGGCTTTAAATCTACCAATGCAGAAATTATTGAGCTAGAGAAAGAAATAGCAGATATGGAGGCACGTGTCTACTACAGAAATCAAGGGGAAAACTTTGGCGTTATCGAGCAAGCTAGCGAAAGTGGTACTAAAAAAATTGGCGCTGATTTAAGTTACAAAGTTAATGATAAAATTAGTGTGAATGCCGAAGTTTCAAACCAAACCAACCTTAGCGACAATAATAAAAGACAATTAATTGAAGTCGGTATTAAACACCAACACAATCAACTTGAGCTAAATGGTGGTATACGCCACAGCAAAGAGACAATTGTAAATAACACCGTCTCAAATAACACTGTTATTGTCGGAGGTCGTTACACAACGAAGAATGGAAAATTGAGTTTCCGTACCAATATTGAAGAAAACATCAACAGTTCCAACACTACAGAGCGAAGCCCTAATCGTAAAATTATTGGTATTGACCTAAAAATAAATAAAGATACAACTGCTTTTGCCGAGTATGAACTAACTGACAGTGGCAAAGAAAAAACTCAAAGTTCACGTATTGGTCTAACCAAATCTCTTTGGAAAGGTGCTAAAGCTAGAACGGCTTATACCAAAGAAATTTCCCATAATGGTATACATGACTATGCCAGTGTAGGACTCACTCAGCGGTTACAAGTGACGGAACACCTCCATACAGATATTACTATTGATCATGCGAAAACACTTAACAGTACGCAGAACCGCTTTAATGATGATGAGCCCTCTCTTCAGGGAGCCCAACAAGATGATTACACCGCATTCTCTATAGGTTTAGGTTCTCATATCAAAGATTGGGATTGGACAAGTCGCTTTGAATTTCGTAAAGGAGATTTGATAGATAAAATCAATTTCCATTATGGGCTTATTCATAAGATTAAAAATGGGAAGCAAGTCAGTGCAAACTTTCACTATACTGAATCAGAAAATAGTCACGGTGAATATGACAAAAGCTCAAAGATAAGTTTTGGAGCTGCATGGCATCCTAAAGAAAAAAATTATGTCTTCTTTAACCGATTAGATTTAATCGATGAAAAAACAAATAAAAATGGCCCTGCAGGGAATAATTCACATACCCAAAAAATAATCCATAATATGCATTACAACCGAAAAATAAAAAGTAAAACACAGCTTAGTGTTCATCATGGCATTAAACATGTGATTGATGAAAACAAACAAGAAAAATACAATACAACTATTGATACAGGCACAGTAGAAATCCGACACGACATCAACAAAAAATGGGATATAGGTGCAAGGGTAGGCT
>CAYZUN010000192.1:0-2475 GCA_964481625.1 uncultured Sulfurimonas sp. | reverse complement strand
GTTCGGCGGTGACAAATATCTACCGAACGTAACCAAAAGGAAATCAGAAAAAATGTACAACTACAAAATGCTGGGCGTAATTCTTCTCCTTGCAGGATTTATTGGATTTACCCAAAATGCTCATGCTGATTTAAGTAATGGGCTTGTGAGTTATTATCCATTTGATGGGAATGCCAACGATAATGGTTCGTTTAGCAATCATGGAACAGAATATGGCGGCATTACTTATGCGAATGGCAAATATGGGCAAGCTCTATTGCTCGACGGTGTTAATGATTACATAAAAATTCCTAATGAAAGCCAGTATGATTTTGAAAATAAGACATTTAGCCTATCGGGGTGGTTCAAAACTGATTCGACCGAAGGCGCTTATATTCTAGCCAAGGATCTTTATCCTTATTGCTGCAGCTCTGGAGGATGGGGGGTTAGCATAAGTGGAAAGGTGGGTGTCGCTAGCAAGTCAGCAGCTTCATATTCACCTTTTGGTAGATCTACAAACAATACCTACAATGACAATAAGTGGCATCATTTTGCCATCGTTATTAAAACATCCACAACAGTACGTACGGATAACCTTGTCAACATATATATAGATGGCATCCTTGAACAATCAGACATGCGCTATGACAGGGATAATTATATTGGGGGAAGTAATCCCCTTTATATTGGCCGAAGAGACGATCCTCGTTCTAGCGCTAATCACTATAATGGAATGATTGATGAAATACGCATTTACAACCGAGCCTTAACAACCTCAGAAATTCAACAATTGGCAACTGGTGGCACTACTCCACAACCACCGCCTACACCCACACCAACTCCCGGCAAAGTTTCGCTTATGCCTGTTTTTAAGGTGTTGCTAGCGAATAAGCCTAAGATTTTTCTAGATACATTTACTTCGAGAGAAATATTTGAAACGAATTGGGGCAATTATGGAGGTGATCATTCTAGTGGTTTTGTTGTAAATCCAGACTACGCAGTTTTGCTACCGTCACTAGGGTATGTCAGGCTTATGCTTCTTAAAAATCAGGGTTGTACACTAGAAAGTAAAAGGACAGATTTTCATTTTGGCAGATATAGTTTTGAATTAACTGTGCCTGATACCTCACCATTTGTACCATCAGAACAAGGTATGGTTTTTGGTGCATTTATTTTCCAAAAGATTTGGAGTGATCCTGCTAATGAAATTGATATAGAGTTTACAACCTTTAGAAGTGGAAATGACTCAACCAAGAAAGTGAATTTTGTGACCCATGTCCCTCCTGGTGATACAAAATTTGAGCCAGAAAACAGTCCTGCAATGTTACCTTTTTGGTATTTGGGGGCTAAAGTCACCTATGGATTCGACTGGCACCGCGACAGGATAGACTTTTTCATCAATGGCAGTAAAGTACGTACAATTTCCGGCAGTGAAAAAGTCCCTCAGAAGCCTGGTAGATTAGTACTTAATATCTGGTCTCATGACAACACAACATGGGGTGGTAAATTTCCAAATAGCTCTATTTATGGATACGTTCACAACGTATCATATACACCAGATTTTTTCTAAATCATGAATCAGCGGAGTCGTTATTATGTCAGCCAAGCGAGTATATGCTCGCTTGGGGGGGAGTAATCGGGTTCCGGGGACAGTGTACTTAATTGCCCAAGCCAAAAACGAACACGGCAAAAAGATGCCGAACAAAAGCATACACACCGACCGGCTCACACGTCCGATTTTCTGTGGTTAATCACACTGCTTGCCACGCTCAAAGTTCACGGTAACACGTTGGCCGGCGGGTGATGCAAAACGTTATGTGTTGAAATTAACAGCATCAACAAAATAAAATATAATGCAAAATATTGGCAATTATTCCATTCATGAATTGAAAATTCCAAATATCGTTAACAGTCATGGTGTGTACCTGATTGATGAGAATGGAAAACAATATATGGATTTGGAATCTGGTATATGGTGTACAGCGTTAGGCCATAAAAATAAGAAAATAAATGATGTCATAAAGAATCAAATTGAATCCGTAATGCACACAGGGTTCTGCTATTCAAACAGAATTGTAGAAAAAGCGGCCGATGCAATCCTATCTCTCACAAGCTTCGAAAATGGGGAAGCAACTTTTCTTAGTTCTGGCAGTGAAGCTATAGAACTCTTACGACAAATCACAACGCACATATCCAACAAAAAAATTACTTTGGCTCTTCACGATGCATATTTAGGGTCTTACAGCTCCGTAATTGACAAGGATAAAGATTGGCATATTTTTGATTGGCAGCAATGTCAATCATGTCCGAAAAACAAAAATTGTTCCATTGAGTGCGACAAATTTCTGAATCTACCAAACAATATATCAGAGTTTATTTTTGAACCTGGTAGTGCTTCAGGTTTTGTCAGGTTTCCCCCTAAATCTATGGTTCAAAATTTAGTCAATATTGTCAGAAAAAACCAAGGTAAAATTATTGCCAATGAGGTAACAACTG
>CAYZUN010000191.1:0-2495 GCA_964481625.1 uncultured Sulfurimonas sp. | reverse complement strand
TCATTTAGAAAATGGGCAGGAATACTGGGTCGGTTTTGCGGTCTATCTCGATAAGAATTATCGATCGCCCATATACGCCGATACTTTTTTTCAAATACACGGCAGACCTGATCTCAAGTTGGGCGAAAGTTACAGAAACCCTGCCATTGCACTACGCATAGTAGGAAAAAAGGATCATGGTAAATATGGAATCAACCAGGCACACTGGGCAATATCAATTAATGGTGATTCGAAAAAAATAACGAATGGAGCTTATTCTTCACGACATCTTGCTCCTCTTAGCCCAATAGCAGGTGATAAAGGACGCTGGGTAAGATGGGTTGTTCATTTCAAAAACTCGTACAAAAAAGACGGATTTATTGAAATATGGAAAGATGGCGTCAAAGTACATAAAAAGACAGGGATAGCAACCGCTTTTAATGATGAAAGAGGTGGCTATGTGAAGATGGGTAGTTACAAATGGAGCTGGAGAAAGAAACATAGTTTTGAAACTATCCTGCCAGCAAGACGTCAGAGTTATTTAGATGCGGTACGGATTGGAAAAGGTTCAAATCGCTACAATGACGTTGCTCCATAGCATCTAAGTCTTTAAATAAATATGTCATACAGTTCGTTTAGGTTTTGAACCACTCTCTCCGCCATCTACAGATTTATTGATCTGTAGATGGCGGAGAGAGAAGGATTCGATTCAGTATCAAATGACATTAATAAGCGCATCGAAGATAGAAAGAATTGAAGGTTTTATATATAAAACCTTTGAGACTACCATCTTCGAAGCGCTTTTTTCGTATTGATATTCGGAGTATTTTTAGTTGGATTAGCTGTAGTAGCTCAGCCTGAAACTGTCACTTCGACTTGATTCTAAGCAATACAAAGCTTTGACCTCCAATTTCTTAGAAAAACAATTCACGCTGTCCCAACCTGATCGGTGTTATTTCGATGATATTATTTACATTTATACCCAAAAAAGCTGGTTATATTTGGCAGATAAGACAGATTAGTTTCATCAAAACGTTAATGGGGCATCGATGTAGGCTCAATTGGTTAATAAGCTTTATTGTTTGCGATCTGAAAAGCCCGTAAAGCCATCCTGGTAAGCGATGAGAATATCGTTCACTCCCCGGTTCTGAAGCTCAGCGTATACATTAAGCCATAATCTGGAAAAATCACTAGCAACAAACCTAATAGTTCTTTGTGAACAACCACTTGCTCAACAACCGCACAGAGACTTGAGACTTGGCTCGTCAAGAAATCAGCGGCATAGAACCCTCTTCAACCGTGATAACAGTCTCAACGCCAACATGCCTTTTGCATAGAAAGGCAAGATATTGACGTCCATCAGAGGATAGAGATGTTGATTTTTCTTAACCAGCCGCGACTCGAATCAACTGTCTTTTGATTGAATGGTTTTTAATGGTAACGTCGTTGTGACAATTACAGAAATTGGCTTTTCATGCCTGGAGTAATCAAATGATTATTTAGCACAGCTTTTTAAGGCCGCCTCAATAATGAAGTTATGAGTAGCACTGAAACTCGTTTAAATCTTGTTTTGGTTCGGCTCTTAGCAGCATGTGAGCACGTGTATTCATCTTTCTTCATTGCCTATCAATCCCATCAAGGGGTAGAACAAACAGTTTTATTGCCAATCTCACTTTTTCCTAAAAAGTGATTCTTCATAGAATTAAAAGCAACCTCTACTTGCTATGTGCAAAGGTTGCTTATATTTACGTGCATAGATTGGTTACTTAGTTTATAACACTATTCTCACTAACATTATGGAGCAACATCACTGTAACGATTTGAGCCTTTTGCAACCCGTACTGCATCCAAATAACTCTCGCGTCTTGCTGGCTGGATAGTTTCATAATTATGCTTAGATCTCCAGCTCCATTTATAGGCACCTGCTTTCATATAAGGACCTTTAGAGTCATTAAATGCGGTTGCTATCCCAGTTTTGCTATGTACTTTTTCTCCATCTTTCCAGATTTCAATGAACCCATCTTTGTTATATGTGTTTTTGTAATGGATGACCCATGTCACCCATCGACCTTTATCACCGGCTGCTGAACTAAGTGGAGCAAGATGTCGTGAAGTATATCCTCCATTCGTTATCTTTTTCGAATCACCATTAATTGATATTCCCCAGTGTGGTGAATTGACTCCATATTTTCCATGATTTGACTCTCCTATTATCCGTAGTGCTATGGCCGGATTTCTAGAACTTTCACCCGAATCAGGTCTGCCATGTATTTGAAAGAAAGTATCGCTATATTTCGGCATTTTATAATCATCATCGAGTTTGACTGCAAAACCAAACCAATACTCCTGACCATACTCTAAGTGAGTAAATTGCTTGTCATATTTGCCAGTACCAAGTGTGAATTCTGTGCGATATGACACTCGACTCCCACCTTTATCAATCAAAACACCCAGTGCTTGATTGCCTTCAAAAACATCCGCTTTGTTACTGGTTACTTTAGGTGTATTGCCTGAAG
>CAYZUN010000190.1:0-2532 GCA_964481625.1 uncultured Sulfurimonas sp. | reverse complement strand
TCCTACTCGTCTTTTATTAACAAACAAAGGTATTAGAATACAGTACAGAGCCTTAAATCTAAAGTGTATTTGAATACAAAATAACCATTATCCCTCAAATGACCTTTGCTGCTTTGCAAACATAAGCCAACTTAAAAACTATATTAGCAGGCAATAAAAAAGCCACTTCAGTGAATGAAGTGGCTTTCTATATTTACAATGCTGGCTCTTAAGGAGCGAGGATTTATTAACTTCCAGATTTTGATTAAACTCTCTTGCGTGAAAAAGTAAGCAATGCAATTAAACCAGATCCCATAAACCAAATTGCTGCCGGCACAGGTACTGCTGAAACAACAAAACGACTATTTAAAGCGGTGTTGATTTGATTATTGCTTAGATCATTACTAGTCCCATGAGGAGACATTAAGTTAGCAATTCTGTCGGGTGTATGAGAAAGACCTAAATTATGTCCAATTTCATGAGCTACCACACTTGCAATTACATCTCTGCCATTTCCAAAGCCCGGTAGACTACTGCCAACATATTGTGTAATGCCATTACCATCGACAAATGCAAATCCAGCTGCATTATTAGAACCGAGAGGACCAAATCCTACTGAAGTATTAACAAAAAACATATTAATAAAATCAGGATTGGTATGTGTTACTTCCGCTGTATTACCGCTATTGACTATTGTTCTCAAATCAGAGCCAGGTCGTGGATCACTTGTTCCCGTATTTGCAAAAGAATTGCTCCATACATTGGCAGCAAGAAATTTCACATCAATCCCGGCTTGCCCCCAGATATTATCAATAAGACCCTCAATCATATTCTGTTGCGTCGCAGATCCAAATAAGGTTGCCGTATTACTACCATTATCATCAGATACAATAATAGGCTGAATAGTTACCATATGCGTAGCTGAAGGAAGAACGCCCACAGCATAAGCATTTGGTATCGCCAAAAAGATTATTGAAATGATTAAAATCATCTCGCGTTTAAAATTGTAATTCAAAAGTTTAGCTCCGTTGTGTTTTTTATATCTCTAACAATTTGTTATTTGCAAACCGTCGCAGTGTATAACAGAGTCACTGCAATCTCTTTTTGACCAACTCGATTTTCAGCTTCGCCTTCAAACCAATCCCAACAGTTTAGATCATTTTCCTTCACTTTAGAAGCAAATGCATAAATGATAACGGGGGGTGTTAATTTGCTTCTAATTTCCCATTCGGAACAAACTCCCCGTTTACAAATCAAAGTCTGTTTCTTTTCAGGGGCATCTGGTCTCCACCATTTGACGATCTCTGCCTTGATAGGCTTGTTATCTTTATCGACTGTTTTGACTAAGAGATAATCAATTTCATCAGAACTGGCATTGCTCGTAATACATAAAAAAATAAACAAGCAACTGGACCTAAGGAATAGTTTATTCATGCTCTACATTCCCGAATAAACCTGATCATTGTACCTGAGAAGAAAAACGTGAAAACTCAATAAAATCAAGCTCATTATCTTTATTTGTGTCCAGTTCATCCCAAAGATTGAAAACTGCTTCAGAAGAAGCTGCTTCTTTTTTACTGATTAAATCATCCTTATTATAATCAAGTGCTTTCCAAAGCTCCAGATTATTAGCTTCATTTTTTGCTAAAACTATCTCAGAAGTCACAATCGCTTGTGCTTGTTCTACTATAGCTCTTTGCCCAAAATCTTCAACACCAGGCGATACAAAATCATTTCCGGCATTCGCAACTGATGAAACTAAGGTTATTATTAAAAGCGGTAATATATTTTTCATAAGATTCTCAAATTTAAGTTAAAGTTAACTACTGAACTTATCCAGCAGTACACCACACTTCACAGTACTGCAATTGATATGCCATCCTGCCTAAATAAGCCTAGACTGCTTATGAACACAGTATTTATATAAAAAAAAATGATACAAGGTCGCCCTAATACTTTTATTTTTGTCCTGTTTGCCCGACAGAATAAAACACATCTGGTTTAGCAAGCAAAGCTAAACTATAAATTTAAAGCACACTTCATCCAGTATGAAATAACCATTTGATATTTAATCGTTTTATTTTTTAATGAGTCGCTAGTTACTCCGCTTTTAATGTCGTGATAAAACAACAATACAAATACAACTAAAACTACCCATGCAATCATGCTTAAAACTCAGCATATAGCTTCCAAGAGATATGTCATTGACAAGGAGTCATTTTTCATTCTGAACAAGTAAGGGTATCGTCATTTTCTAAAAAATATTAAAATACATTCTATTAATCAAAAGGACATTTTAAGGAGTCACCAATGAGCGATAAAAAATTTGTAAAAGCCTATAACGAACTTATGAGTCATTTATACGAAATAATGGATGATACCTTGCATAGCGTTGCTGACGCATTGGAGCTTGCTAAAGAAAAGACTAGTGAACTTGGAGGTCTGACTCAGGAAGAAATCAACCAGGTTGCTGATTTTCTCATGCGTGATATTGAGCATGCAGCAAGTACAACACCTGCCGCCAGCAATGCTGACTCACTTTCTGAATGGTTT
>CAYZUN010000189.1:0-2538 GCA_964481625.1 uncultured Sulfurimonas sp. | reverse complement strand
CAGGGTAATTACAAACAAAAAAGTACAAAAGTTATCAGAAGTAAATAAGATCTTAAGTAGGTGAGCAAAAGTTTTTTAACAAAACCAATATTAAAGCAATGGAGTATGATGGTAACATCATAAACTACCTTAACTTTATAATATCATGATAATTGTTGGTTTTCTCACAGATGGAGAGATTTTAACCCTAGAAGAAATGCATGAAAATCATCCAAGCCACGCCCCTCGAATCGGAGCGCATGCTATCTTGCTGAGTCATGCTAAATTTAAATTATCAATGATTTCTCGTGTTTATGGTGTGTGTCGGCAGACAGTATCAACATGGATACAGGCTTGGGAAACGAAAGGAATCTGTGGGTTGCTTGATAACCCCCGTAGCGGCCGACCACGTATTTTATCCGAAGAGGCTGAATCGGATGCGGTGACACGGATTAGGCAGTCGCCACGCTCATTAAAAAAAGTCCTTGCTGAACTCACTGAAAATTTTGATCTGACTCTCAGCCTTTCAACTCTTAAAAGAGCGTGTAAACGCGCGGGGTTGAGCTGGAAGCGAGTTCGAAAGTCATTAAAATTAAAACGTAAGCCTGATTTATTCGAACAGTCCCAACAGCAATTGGTCTCACTCATTGAGCAATCACAGACAGGTGAGATTGATTTATTTTATTTTGACGAATCAGGCTTTACTTTGGAGCCTTGTGTTCCTTATGCTTGGCAGCCTATAGGGGAAACCATTGAAGTACCTTCCTCCAAAAGTAAACGGCTTAATGTTTTAGGTTTTATGGATCGTGAATACTCATTGACTTCTATTGTTGTTGAAGGAAGTGTGGCGAGTGCTGTCGTGGTGGCCAGTATTGATCACTTTATCACAACACTTCAACGGCCGACCGTTCTCATTATTGATAACGCACCAGTTCATACCAGTCACGAGTTTAAAGACAATCTTGAACGCTGGAAAGAACAAGACCTAACTATCATGCCCATCGCACCTTATTCACCTGAACTTAATATTATTGAGATTCTTTGGCGGAAAATTAAATATGACTGGATGCCTTTTTCTGCCTATGAATCTTTTCAAAGCCTGAAGGATTCCTTGTTTGATATTTTGGCTAATGTTGGAAAATCTTACACTATTGAGTTTTCATGAAAATGTTAAAAAACTTTTGGTCGGGTACTTATAACAGGAAAGAATGGCAATTATTAAGTAATAATTTTACAAAGGGTGAAAAGCCGAAAGAGAAAAAAATTAAATTAATTGGGTCTATGAAGCATCAAGTGGGTAAATCCAGTAGAATAATTAAATTTACGTAGGATTTCCCTTGAATAGCTCAGAAATATTTACACTCGCTTTAGGATTAAAAGAACCTTGGAAGATTACTAATGTTGAAATACTGACAAGTGATGATTCAGTAAAAGAACTCCATATTCACTTTGGCTTTAAGCGAGGTAGCAAATTTGAAGATAAATTGGGTGAAAAATGTTCGATCCATGATACGCAGGATAAAACATGGAGACACCTGAATTTTTTTGAACACACCTGCCTTCTTCACTGCTCAGTTCCCCGTATTAGGACAAGCGATGGAAAAGTACGTTTGGTAGATGTTCCTTGGGCACGAAAAAACAGTGGTTTTACCTTATTATTTGAAGCTCTAGCGATGGCGTTAATTGAAAAAGAAATGCCCGTCAATAAAGTGGGGCGCTTATTAAAAGAAAATCCACATAGAATTTGGACAATTTTTAACCACTGGATAGGTTTGGCCTATCAATCTGATAATCCTTCCTCAGTGACACAGCTTGGCTTTGATGAAACATCAAGACGTAAAGGTCATCAATATGTCACTGTTGCAGTTGATTTAGAAGAGCACAGAGTTATTCATGTTGTTGAAGGAAAGGATGCTAAAACAATTGAAGACATCAAAGATTACCTCTGCACTAAACAGGTTGAACCTGAGCAGATAACTCAAGCGAGTATTGATCTTTCACCCGCCTTTATTTCAGGCATCAAGAAAAACTTTCCACAGGCAGAAATCACCTTTGACCGTTTTCATGTGGTGAAACTACTCAACGAGGCAATGAATAAGGTTCGACAGCAAGAAAGACTGGAACACGATGAATTAAAAGGACATAAATACACCTTTCTAAAGAATCGTGATTCATTATCTGAGAGCAAAGAAGCATCGCTGGCAAAACTTATCACACTCTTTCCTACTTTAGGGGAAGCCTATCGCTTAAAGACCTTATTTAATGATCTTTGGGAGATGCCTGATAAGCAGTCTGCAACGGCGTTTATTGAGCAATGGTGTAGAGACGTTGAGCAAAGTAAAATACAGCCCTTCATGGCATTTGCCAAAACAGTAAAAGCACACCTGTCTGGCATTGTAAACTTTGTTGAGACACATATTACCAATGCTATTCTTGAAAGCATTAACAATAAGATTCAAATGGCTAAACGGAGAGCGAGAGGTTTTCGAAATACTGATAATTTCATTAATATGATTTACTTTTTATGTGGAAAATTAAAATTTAATTACCCACTCTATT
>CAYZUN010000188.1:0-2568 GCA_964481625.1 uncultured Sulfurimonas sp. | reverse complement strand
ACGTCATGCGCAGTTTTATTCCGAAATCGGCCTTTTTCATGTTCTGTGCCGAACGACCGCGATAACCTGCCCGCCTGGTAGCTACCGATAAACTTTATAAACGGCTAATCAGTTGAATCTACTCCAAAATTCGCCGACGAGTTGCGGGTCAGGTTAATTGCTTTGTTCGGCTTTTGACATATCATCCATTTCACTTTTTTTTCTAGAGACAGGAAGTTCATGTAATTTTTCAACGTATCTTCTAAGTTGCGGACTTTTTTTAATTTTTTGTTTTAAATTCCTTTCATTGCGCTTTAATAGAGTGGAATGATGTTTTGCGTTGTTGCTTTCATAAAAAAGTCCAAATTGTATTGGAAAAGGCAGCTTCCCTTTAAAATTTTCTATTAACCCATCAAACGGGTTTTCTTTTTTAAGAGCTTGGTAGATCACTGAAATAAAGAACAAACTATATGCGGCATTCTCTATTTTACTGTTTTTAGCAGAGCATAGCTCTAATATTGCAGATTCAAAAGCCTTTACAAAATATTCATATGAATATGTCTCATTGATTACAGCTTTAAAGAACTCCAAAATCATAATTTCCGATAATTCTCTGAGGGGTGTATCAATTTTGTTTTCGACAATATCCAAATACAAATCTCTATACTCATTTATTAGTAATGGCAGGTTTTTCTCAACCACAACATAAGGTGTCGAAAATGCAGCAAGAAAATAATCTGCCATATTGACAACACGAAAAAAACGTTCATTTTCATCGGCTGGTTTAATGCTTAATATGCTTGTTAATATTTCTTCACAATCCTTATGTAGCCCAACATAAAAGAAATATATACTTCTCCAAGGAATTGAATATACACGGTTATTTATAAAATTAGGATCAGGATGTTTTGCCTTGTACGTTGCATAAAAAAACTCTAAAAATGACCTGTGCTTAAAATAAACTTTGTTTTGCTTTTCATCCTTTTGCAGAATTCCAGACCTAGTTGTAACCTTTTCAAACAACTCATTTGAGTTGAGATCTAAGTTCCTTTTTTCGAGGTAATCTGTAAAATGCCTAATTGCTTCATCTATAGTTACAGCAGAGAGATCATTGTCGATAAAATATTTTGCAATGTAAGTAATAATGTTTTTTGCCGCCTCAAACTCTTTTTGAGACCTTAAACCTTTTGATATTTCCCACCTTCCCAACATTAGCTCCGAATATTGAGCGTAAATATCGGTTAAATTAGACGGTAGATCTTTAGAGTTTTCATCAAGAAGATACGCTAGTAATATTGCTGATATTGGATTTCTTGGCAATTGCTTAAATAAATCAGATCTAGAAATATCTTCAAAAATCTTTCCAGAAATATTTGTATGTATACATATATGTTTGAAAAATTGGTGAACCTTATTGATCCCAAGAGGTACTATCTCATAGCCCGGTGTTTTATCAGGAAGCAAGTTCTTGTAATCAGCAATGTTTAGTGGTCTAGTCGTGATAACAGCTTTCACGTTATTGTTAGATTGTATTGCATTTACAAATTCATCGAATTCCTCATCAATGGATCTTTCTTTGTCAACGCTTTCATCAAAACCATCGAAAAATATTAGATATTTGCTATCATCTTGCTCCAACTCTATTTTGCATTTTCCAAGTTTATTATCAATTAATAAAGTAATGTTATTATCAAATTCTTTACAGTATTCTTGATATGATACACATATAGGTACTAATTTTTCAGATATATATATAGCAGGATCGCAATAGTGCTTAACTGCATTTCTTACCATCTGCGATTTACCAGCGCCAGGGCCACCTTCTATCAGAACAATATTATTGTTTTTGATTAATTCATAGATATCAGAAAGATTTGATTTTCGTTTTTTCTTGCGACTAACTTTATATTCATTCTCAATGACTCTCAATTCAGGTTCGACATAAAATGGTTTTACTTTTGCTGGTAATAATGAGTGCGTTTTGTCCATCTCATTCATAAATGATTGTAATTCAAATAAGTACTGTCCAAAACCAATCGATATATTTGTCCAATAATTTGGTAAGAAATCATCAATCCACCTAATCAGTGAAGTATTCTTGAAAAATTTGATTTTTCTAGACAAGAACTTGTTATAAATTTTTTCCTCTGCATTACTGCTAATAGAATCATTTGTAATGATCCATATTTCATCCAGCCTGATCTTCTTTTTCCCCTCCAAAATATGTCTTTTAATCTCACAATCGTCTATTTGGTCATAAATCTTAGTAAGATCTTTACTCAACTTGCCAATTTTAACGATAACACCAATGTATTCATTATCCTCAGTAGTATCGTCTTTCCTCGTTATAATAAAATCCGCACCTTTTTCATTTGGCCCATGAGTATAGTCAACCCTAACAACTCGTGGTAACTTTGGAAAAATCTCTTCAAGAAGAGGATGGAATTCTTTTACCTCATTCTTGATTTCAGACAATCTTTGTTTTTTTAGTGCCGATGTGGTGTTTGTTGACATATTAAGTCCTTATTATTGGGAGCACCGGGTAGGTCAGAGGCGTTGCCGCCTCCTTCCCCCCTCAGAACCGTACGA
>CAYZUN010000187.1:0-2600 GCA_964481625.1 uncultured Sulfurimonas sp. | reverse complement strand
ATCCACATATGCTAATGAAACTTGATCCACTTACACCACAGACATTATTAAGATCCCAGATCAAATTGAGTTAGCAATTAGAAGTGTAGGCTGAACCTATCTACAAAGTATCATCTGTTGAAAATGCAATCCTATGTTTGGAATACGTCTTGATCAGTAGCGTAGCTGTCATTGAATGTTCACGTATTGAATCGCAGGCTTTTAATCTTGAGATTGTAGATTGAGAGGATAATTAAAGGCAGCAGATATCTTGAGGCATTGTGGCTAACAAATTTACAATGCCTCAATTATGTCATTTGAGGAGACATAAAATGACTAAGATAATAAGGTTTGATGTGACCATGGAATGTCTTTATCAGCGCTGAGATATTGTTTCCACATGCGCCTTGTCTGCTGTTGTCTTACGTAAACTATCTCCGTTGATATGGATGGTGGTGCAGAAGTGGCGGAATCTATCCAACAGAGCATCAACCAATTCTTTGTGTTTAAAAACATCATACCAATCGTTATAGTTTAAATTCGTGGTAATAATAGTTGGTTTTTTTTGATAACGCATATCAATTAATTTAAAAAAGATATTAACCTGTTCTTTATTCAAAGTTAAATATCCGAGCTCGTCAATGACTAAAATGTCATAGTTACAAATTTTTTTAAGGAGTCGTGAAGTGGTTCTATCCGCCAATGAGGTGTAAAGCTCATTTAATAGGTTTTGTGCATTGTAGAAATAGCCACGATAACCCTCGAGTAATGCTTGTCGCAACAGTCCGATGGCTAAACCGCTCTTGCCGGTACCAGGCTTGCCGATAAAAACAATGTTTTCATAGCGTTTGATGAAGTCCAATTTTGCAAGACTCATGATTTGAGGTTTATTGACGGCTGTTTGTTTGGCAAAGGGAAACGTATCTAAAGTCCAATCCCAGGGAAGCTTGGCATTTTTTATTCGACTCTCAAGCTGGCGTGTCTGTCGATTTTGATATTCAGCTTGCAATAATTCTGCCAGAACATCTTGCAAAGCGTTGCCTTGTTTCTCCGCCATAGACAAGGTCTCATCCAGGCACTCTTGCATTCCTCGTAACTTTAAGACTTCCAATAAAGTGTGTAAGGTTTTATTCATTGGTTTCCCCTATATTGATGTTAAAAAACTGCTCTGCAACGTATTGAATAATTAAGTCCTCAAGACGATTTAAATCATAGAGATTATAGTGTTGGGCTTGTTGAATTGCCTGCAGGAAGGCGTCTTGAGTATAAGTTCGTTTGAAATGCACAAGGCGATTGAGTTGCCGGATACCACGACCTTTCACATGCTTTTTAAGTGCCAACTCGTTGCTAGTTTCTGATTTTCACCACCGGGCAAAACCCATGATTCTGCAGTAGTATTTCTACAACTACGTCTGTTCCATGCATTTATCATTCGAACTTCAATTTTGACTTTATAACTTTGGCGTTTTTGCAAATTTTACATGAGCGTAAGACTTGCTGATGCAATAAAATGTGGGTTCATTATTTTGAATTAATTTAATTACAAAAGTGTCGAAGGTTTATCATCGAAAACGCAATCAATTTCATGCCAAAATGATTCTGGCTTTTTCTTTCAAACCTTAATAACAATCTTTTAAATTTATCTTCCCAAGCGAATAATCGTTCAATAGTCTGAAAACGCTCTTGAAAAATCGCATCACTGTATTTGCGTTTTTTGCCTCGCTTAGCTTTTTTTCGGTTACGTTTGTTTTCTGGAATATTAGGTTTCATTCCAGAATTGAATATTGACTTTCTGTTTCCTTTTGAGTCATATGCGCCGTCTAAACTCATGATTGACCCTTGAATACTAGCACCAATGGATTTAACCATTTTCTTCAACCCTGCTAACGCCGGCGTAAATAATGGGCTTTCATTGGCATTGCCAGGCGCATGAACATAAGGTGTAATAACATTAACATTTCTATCTACTATGGCAACCACTTTGTCGCCCTTGAAATGTTTATGACCATTATAGCCTGTTTTATCGCCACCTTTTTTAGCGGGTGTTGAAGAGCCGTCCCCATGAAGGATCGATAAATCCAATAATTTATTTTTACTCAGGAGTAACACAGTGTTATCAAAAATCTTAGCCAACGAATCATCTTCAACCCAGCGTTGATAAATTCGAAATATTCGTGAATAATGAATTTCAGGCTTACCTTCCTCATTAAGATTTATGGGCAAGCTTTTCCATTGCATTCCTGTATAAATTACTTTTAAGATATAGTTGAAAACTTTATGAAGTGATATTTTGCATTTTGGGCCACGGCTGCCCACTGACAGATGTGGTAAGACAAATTGGGTAAAGTGGATTTCATTAAGCTCTGTAGGAATATGCTTGTATTTTAGCTTATAATTAGTTTTTGGTAATTTCATGGCCGGTATTTTTCAAACTTAGAGTAAAATGCCGATTATCTCACAACTAAATGATTAATAAGGAATTAATGATTATTGGAAACTAGCAACGAGTTGATTCTTTACCAACGAATTCCCTATCCGCTAACAAGGTTGAAATCTTACTAATCCCAAATACTTTTTTAAAGCGCTCTAACATTTTAATGCGATCAGCTGTTTTCGTATTT
>CAYZUN010000186.1:0-2605 GCA_964481625.1 uncultured Sulfurimonas sp. | reverse complement strand
GTGAATAATGAGTTTGCGTTGTTTTCCAACGTGGGCAGCGTATTTTTCTTTGGCGGTGAACCGAATACCATTCTGGATAACTCAACTGTAAAAATCGGCCTATTTGACGCATTGCTTGATTTATTTGGCCAGCAGTTGACTGGCCAGCAGTTGATAAAAGTAGAGACCTTATCCGAAATTGACTCCACTATTTTTACGGAAGAGCGCAACTACTATCAGGATGAAATATCAATTCTGCTGCCCGTCGATCAGCGCGATGAAGATGAGCGTTTCCGCAGGAAAGAAGCAAACTGATACTTGATGTAAGGGAGAACTACCTGATGGCTGTGACCATTCATATCAATGGGAAATCTAACTCTTTGGTGCACAAGGGGAGTGCAGGAATCGCGAAATCGACAATTCCTGATGTGTGTAAAACACCGACACCCGGTGGACCGGTGCCCATTCCTTACCCCGTTATTGTTTCCATGTCGGGCGATCTAAACAAGGGAACGAAGAAGGTTAAGGTGGACGGCGGAAATTCGGCAGCCGTTAAAGGCTCGGAGTTTAGTCGTTGTACGGGTGACGAGCCGGGAACAGTGGGTGGGATAAAGTCCAGTACCAATATGAAAGAGGCGACATGTACGGATTGTGAGGGGGCTGCGGATACGATATATCATGAGGTTTTGCATACCGAGCAACCGTCGAGTATGAGTTGGGAGGCTAAAGAAATGGAAGCTTACACGAAAACCGAAGAATGGACTATCAAGCGTGGTTTAGCAGGGAATCCGAGCTTTCGGAAAATTGACGCTGGAGGTAAGGTAGTTCCTGATACTCGAGCGATTTTTGATATGTTACATACGGAGTATCCACTTGGTATCACAAATAAATCGGCAGATGGCAAGCAAGTGAAGGACAATGGAAAGTGGAGGCCTTCTAAAGAAGGAGATAAAATTGGTGGACCGCAACGATTGGAGAATGTTAAAAAAATAGACTCGAGCGAATTCAAGTGTCCTTAACAGCATGTGGATGATAGCAGGCATAATATTTGTTCTCCTTAGTGGGTGTATTAGTGAAAAAACTATTTTGCATAAAAATGGAAAAATTTTATTCAGAGGACAGAAAATGCAACAAGAAGAATTAGTGGCAAAGTTCAAGTTGGCTTCAGGAGTGGTGGAGCTGAGTGTTTTAGATCTTGAGGCAATTCGTATAGGGGTAATAGCGTATTTACAGACACCTGACAAATCTTTCCAAGAGTTTTCAGAGTTTCGAGAGCAGTTCTTAAAGGAGCTGGAGGTAGCGGATTGTGTTATTGGGATGGATGGCACCGCACGTATTGATGCGTGGATACTTGAACAGAACACAGATGCAACAGGTCTCGTTTTAGTGAGGCATCCTTCGTCCCGTACAGCAATAATGTATTTATTCTATTCTAACCTATTTGAGGATGGAAAAGGAGAGTGGGAAGTGATTTCGTTTGCACGAAAACGGGTGAGTGCCTTAAGGTAAATGTTGTGGTCAAGGAGCAAAGAGTAGGGCCGCAATAACCGGATCTTGCAATCAAACATTCCCTTTATTCTTATATTTCAAAATAGCTAAGTCATTAAGACATCGGTGTCCCTTCATGCACTTCCGATTCAACTGATTTATTTAGGATAATTAATTGTAGTAGTTTAAAAAAAAATCACAACGTTTCAGTAACCTTGTGAAAGCGAATGCGCATTGGTTTTATACAAATAACTGTTCTTCTTGGGCCAGTAAAATTGTTAATGAGGTTGTGGGTGCAGATGTTGATGCCGACGATTGGTTGGGAATAGAAACCCCTCGTGAACTAGGCAGAAATATCTTATTATTAGAGAAAAAATATCCAACAAGTATTCATGCTCCTAAACATGTAAGAAATGAGCCTGCAACTAGCTTGTTGACCCGATCAAGTTCAAAATGATAGATGACATTGTGCTTAATATGAAAATTAATTATTTGTCCTTAGTCAAATATTGCTTAAAAATATATTTAATAGTAATTTCTTCCTTTATGATGAATGGTTGCAAGGAACCAGCGATGGATTTGTACAGCCCTGATAAATTAACAATAATTAATGTGGAATCAGTTAGCGAAGATACTGTAAAAATAGTTTTCAATACCTTATTAGAAACTTTGTATTACTGTCCTGGTTTAAATGTGTCAGAAAAAAATAACAATATCTACATCAGTTTTGTTCGGTGTCCAATAAAAGAAAAATGTCCAGTCACACATGAGGCGCAACAAAGTGACAGCAATAACTATTTTGTGCTTATAAAAAACCAAGGTAAACCTATATCAATTCTATATTCGGAGGGGAACAAGAAACTGTACCCCCAGTAATAATAACGCGTTAGCTTGCACTGTATCCGATTGATTCTGCCCTAAGCATGGCTTCTAACCGGTGTTTTTGTCATTTTACAGTCATAATATATGGTAATTAACTTATTAGTTAACACATGTTAGCGGTGTGGCGTATCAGTAGTGTTAGTAGAAACAACTCGTTGATGAATAGGGAGATGTTTTCGACTCCCCCCCCCCCCCGTTGCTCATTGCTACAAAGGAGTTTTGGAGAGTATTAATTCATAATTAATTTTAGTTGTTT
>CAYZUN010000185.1:0-2612 GCA_964481625.1 uncultured Sulfurimonas sp. | reverse complement strand
TAAATAACACTTCCCGCCTTAATTTATGATAAGGAGATAGCACATCATAATGGATTACGTTATTTCTTGGTTTTGCAAATAACAAGACCCTTCCAGCAAGATAAAGCTTTCTTAGCAAACTTGAAAATTTTGTATATTTTGTTTTTTTTAAATCATCACGTAAATACAGGTATGTTTCAAATGATTCCCATGAGTTGCTTTTGCATATCTGGCAGTTAAATGTTTTTTTCATTATACTTATCTCTTAAAATAATAATGCTAAGAAAAGCGTCAGTTTGAGCGACTGTTGTACGCCCAGTATGGGTGCGAACGACTGAGGTGAAAGCCCTCTGCAGGAGAACCAACTTGTTTAGATTTTAAGCAAGCATAACGACTAGCCAACGACAACTGCAAGCCTATGGGCAAAAATGTCATAGTAGGCCGAGTCACACGGGCAATATGACTAACTTAAGCACTACCCTACTGAAAACAGTTTATAATTTACTCACCAAAAAAATCAGCGCATTGTCACTGAAGGTGCTTTATTTGGCGAGTTTTAAATCAAGGTATCCCAATCAATCTGAGTATTGTGAATGACGATGTAGTCCAATTCAATGTTTTTTACCATGTGTTATGTTGGAGACACAGTGTATTTTAAAGAAGCCAAGCAGTATCTCTGCTTGTTGAAAGAACAAAGCAATCATTATGCGGGTTACACACATCCATTCATTTAACAACGATTCGATTTTGTTTGCTGGTCATCGCCAAACATACAAGCGGTTGTGAGTGCCTCACTCAAATGCGGCAGACGCTGTGTAGCAACAGTGCCAATATCAGCTTTGCCCGCCAAGCTATGGCAGGTGTTTTGAGCCATTATTACTGGAACCTTGGATGACTTGAAAACAATATTGGGTCATACGGTGACGCTAATACTGGAAGCCATTGAAACATACATACAATGCTTTTTTGTGCAAGTCCAGCAACTTGACTTAAAAACATTGCGGTTTGAGGCGTTATGAATCAGGCGAGCACCTTATTTTTTGGACTTAAAATGAACTCCGAAACTTTAGTTAGTAAATTCACTTCTAATACCTTTAAGGGAAAAAAGAATGATATTTAAAGGAACTTCAGATTAAAAAAAGACTCGAATCATGCAGAGCAAAATTAATGACGGGGTTATTCCAAGCCATGGTCATGTTACAGTGCTTGAGAAGAAAACGCGATAATAGAAGCCTGAAAAAGATCAGCCTAGGCAATCTGGCTCTTAAATGTAAATTAAGAGCTAACTCGTAAATAATTCCAGAAAAACATTGCGGCAGCCAGCCGACCAAAGTCATGAACCATCAGTCCTTGGAATGAACGAACCTTTCCAGCGCATTCAATCCCTGTTTTCTCTTGTGAATCCAACCAAACAACGTTTCAATCGGTTGACGGGCTCTGGAAACAGCGGTTGATAGCCATTGTTGGTCTGCTTCTAGATATTTCTGCCCCTTTTTGTTTTTTAACTGGCGTCAGGTCTTGTTACTCTCGTATTGCCTCTGCATTTGGCCGTTTGATATGCCTTATCACCGTAGACCTCTTCGTCAATCAACACAGGGCGAATATAATCAAATACTTTGCCATCATTTTCGCTTGCAGGCGTCATCCCAATGTATTCAGGAATCGGGAGTGTTCCAGCTTGCCGTTGTCCAACAATATGGACGCGTACACCATAAAAATAGAGCTTTTTAGTGGCACAATAGCCACTGTCAGCAAATTCATTTGCCACACAAGCCCCAAAATCGGCGCCCTTGCTTCGCGAGTGCGATGGGAAAGGAGTCCACCAATAACGCACTGTTGTTGCCATTTTTGGCTTGGTCTGCCTGGATGATTTCTAACAAAGGACAAAACACATCGTACACTTTATTCAGACGCTGAACGAAAGCAACGTAGCTGGGCAACTTGGGAAACCACTCGCGAAGATGGCGGTCGAGATTTGTTTGATGTCTTTATTTTTATCCATAATTCCAAAAAAATAGAGCGTAATCACTTCTTCGCCACTAAAGCTGAGATCAACGTGATGACTCATCCGTTGACAATAAATCCACGAGCTGGTGCAATAGTGTTTGCAGACATCCAAATAAATTGTTATTAATTGAGTTGCCAGTTCATGCTCAATGCTCCATAGATCAAGTAAAGTTAAGACCTTACCTGATATGTTGACCATGGTGGTTTGAACTGGTTTCAGTTTTAGCTCTTAATTCACATTTAAAGCAGGAAATGATCTGGCCGTCTACTGAACAGCGATGATGTCTTTTTTGAAAATAGCGACCGGAAAGCGTCAGCGGCCTTGAAACTGTTGTTTCCATAGAGAATGAGTCATGTCTGTCAGGTTAAAATGAACCACAGTTATGGTCTCATATGGGCAAAATATAGTTAAATCAGAAAAACAATAAATAACCCTTTTGCAAACACAATATATTTCAACAAGTTGCGGGATGATTGATTACATTTTTGTGCTGTTTGGTTTTTAAGCTCATGCCATTAATTTATACACGCCCCCGAGGAAGTGGAATTGAATTAATACTGAGCACACAATACACACCTATCCAATTTTTTCTTTTTTCTCTAAGCACATTACGACTTGCATACAA
>CAYZUN010000184.1:0-2678 GCA_964481625.1 uncultured Sulfurimonas sp. | reverse complement strand
CTGCCTTGGTGATGTAGCCAACTTCTTTATGACCAAATTCAGGGTAAATGTGTTTGTCTAATACTCCGATAGTTCGTTTATGATGAGTAGAACGCCACTCAGCAGCCATTTCATCAAGCCATACTTCTGAAAACTCTTTAAATAATGGAGTTTCATTAGCGACTCTTGCTTGTTGGGAAAATCGAAACTTCCTTGCATTAGCGCTATTTGGAAAATAAGTCGCATAGTCAAAACTACCTAAGGTAATTTCAGCCTCAATTTTAGCTAGTACTAACTTGAGCTTTTTATGATTTGCAGGTGTATCTTTTAAAAGAGTTTGCTCTCTGCAACGTTGGCCTTGATAGCGAAAATCAAAAAATAGATTCCCGCTCCCTTTTCTACATCGAATACTAGCCATGACACATTCCTCCATTCGCCATTGGAACTAATGGCGCATTGGACTTGGAATGCTTGAACATGTCTTTCTCAATAGACTCCCAAAGATATAATATTTTTCTTCCTCCAAATGGTCGAATGTAGTGAACACCTTCCAGTAAGACAGAGTCCTTAAAACAGTTTCTAATTGTGCGAGTATCGTATTTAATTCTTTTAGATAACTCTTCCGTTGTTAAATATTGTTGTGACATAAGTGATCTCCTATGATAAATTGA
This sequence comes from uncultured Sulfurimonas sp., assembly GCA_964481625.1. Taxonomy (GTDB): domain Bacteria; phylum Campylobacterota; class Campylobacteria; order Campylobacterales; family Sulfurimonadaceae; genus QNZR01. Next base: position 2,028 of record CAYZUN010000184.1, on the reverse strand, counting down.
TTAATAGCAGATCGTCTGAATCACTTAGAGACTACATATGATCTACTAGAGACCATATTGTCACACTAAAGACCTTTTGTAAACCGTTTTGTTCTATAGAAGACCGTTTAGGCATTTTAGGAGCCATTTGATGATAAAATGTCATCTATCTACGCAAATGGGAAAGCGTAAATTAAATATAACTGACTTAGCACGAGAGACAGGGGTTAATCGAGGCACGATAACTCGCCTATATCATGAGACAGCAAGCCGTATTGAATTGGAGGTAGTAGATACCTTATGCAAATATTTTGAATGTGGAATAGAGGACTTATTTGAGTTTATTGAGGATGAATAGCCGTGGATGAATCAAGGCATGGGTAGTATTCATCAAGCCATAGAAAAATCAGAAAAAGCTTTTGCAAGTAAAACACTCACCCAAAAAGAAGGCAAAGCACTCGCATCACACATTAATAAGCAGCTAATGTTTATGGTGGAGAATTGTGAACTGCAACCAAAGGCTGATGCTTCATTGCATGTAATCATTGGTGAAATGATGCAGGGCATAGGAGAACTATCAAAAGCCCCTGATGCAGAAGGCGGGTTTCCTCGAATCCACAAGGCTTTAAAACAATATCCAAAATTCTTTGATCATCCTGATTGGGAAAAGAAATAACGAATAAAATACACTCAGAGGTGAACTTCAGTTCACCTCTTTTATTTCATAATATGCTAAAAATACACCCCTATTTTTAGGTCATTTTTCATACTTTTTGTCAGTTTTAAGTAAAAACATCAAAATATACGTTTTTTCTCTTTTCAAGCGTTTTGAGTCATTTAGTGCTATTTTTCAGCTTTTTAAGCACTTTTAGTAAATTTAACTGTTTATGACTTTTTTATATTCCCATCTGCAATATTGGTAAATTAATAGATACAGAAAGCCCTCCAAGTTCAGATCTTGAAAAACTTATTTCACCTGAGTAGAGATCAACAATATCTTTAACAATTGCCAAACCTAGTCCTGTACCAGCCGTTGTTTCATCTACTCGTACCCCCCTTTGGGTTAAAGTAGATAATTGTTGGTCATCACAACCGATACCATTATCTTCTATTTGAATCATTAAAAAATTCTCATGGTATATTTTACAACGCACCTTTCCAGCTGACCATTTACAAGCATTGTCTAAGAGATTACCAAATAGTTCCAACATATCATTACGATCTGCTGAGAATTTCAGTTCTGGCATGATGTCACATTTAATATTAAGTGTTTTGTCATGGTAAACACGCTCCAATACATCGACTAACCCAGGTAATTCTTTCTGTGGAATAAAGTGCTGACCTGGAACGCCAGAACCTACTAATCTAGCTCTTCTTAATTCACTTTCCATAAGTTGGAGAATCTGCTGAGTATTTATGCATAATTCATCACGTATGGCTTGTGGCAGCTTTGTATCTTCAGATTCTGCTATTTGCATCAATAGATTGAGTGGATGTTTTAAGCTATGTGCCAGATTGCCCGTAGAATTACGTGAGCGTTTTAGCTGCTTTGTTAGTTGCCGCAATAGACGATTGACCTCATTTACCAATGGATAAATCTCACTCGGTACTTGCTTAGATAAGCTCTTAATTTCTCCTTCTGAAAGAGCTTGCAACTCTTGTTTTATGGTGGAAAGTGAACGCAGTGATCGTCGTACAATCAAACCTTGAATTAACAATAAGGAGGAAAAAATAGCGACCACTGCAAGCGCAAAATAAATATTAAACGTTCGTAATGCCGCTAATAAAGCATTAGTATCTTCTGCTACCGTAATCGTAATTGTTTTATCAAAACGCTTAAAACGAGATGTCCACTGTAAAAGATATTGCCCGTCTGGCCCCTCAATATTCTGGGTGACAATTTTCCCCATCTGCATTTGTGGCTGCTCTAATGACTGATCCCAAAGTGAGTGAGAACGCAATTGTTGATTATCACTAGAGATCAGGTAGTAATGACCCGAATAGACCTGCTGATAAATATGACCTACCTGCAAATCTTTAAGGCTAAGT
>CAYZUN010000183.1:0-2711 GCA_964481625.1 uncultured Sulfurimonas sp. | reverse complement strand
GTATTCTTATGGACAGTGTACGTGGTCAAAATAAAGAACCTGGAGAATTTCGTCGTGACCAAAACTGGATTGGTAAAGCTGGGTGTACTCTTGAAGAGGCTGGTTTTGTCCCACCTGATCCACTGCGTTTGCTAGATCATTTAGAAGCATTAATACGTTATACAGACACGGATGATACTAATTTTCTTTTACAAACGGCTGTTTTACATGCTCAATTTGAGCTTTTACATCCCTTTAAAGATGGTAATGGTCGTATCGGTCGTATTTTAATTCCTTTGTTTCTTTATCAGAAGAAGCAGTTATCTGAGCCGATGTTTTATTTGAGTGAGTTTCTTGAAGCCAATAGGGACGAGTATTACGCACGACTTAAAGCCATTTCAATGGAAGGTGACTGGAATGGCTGGATTGCATTTTTTCTAAAGGCTATTAGTTATCAGGCAAAAGAAAACAGCAGTCGTGTAAAAGAGATAATGACCTTATATGAACAAATGAAGACTCAAATTCATGAAGTCACTCATTCTCAGTACTCAGTTTATTTACTTGATTCTCTTTTTAACCGACCTATTTTTTCGACTTCTGATACTTGCAAGCAACTTAAACGGGTACACAATATCCACGAAAAAACGACAGCTGATTTATTACGTCAATTAAGAGATGCTGATATTTTAACGGTATTACAAGCAAGTAGTGGCCGCCGCTCTGCAACATTATGCTTCCCTGCTTTACTAAACTTAGCGGAAGGACGAAAAGTTGTTTAACTTATTTGCGGAGTGTCTAACCGCTACTAGCTTTTTTGTGGAGTGTAATAAATAAAACACACTCCATAAATATGTTTGTAGAAGGTATGGACTCCATAAACACCTTTGTGGAGAGTGTTACGACTTTTGTCTTCTACAAACTTATTAAAGAGCTTTAATTTCGGTAAGATCAAAGATGAATAAATCTCATTTGATGAAGAAACAAGTATTCTAGGCTAGAATAAATAAAATTTATATAAATCAAACGATTGCTCTATAGCCTTCATTTAACAAGGGGCATAATCGGTTGGGTAGCAGAGGTTCAAAAAGCCGCAGATAGGTTCCATTTTGGGCAGAACTTTGTTGATAGTTGTTTGAGTTCATTGCATTTTTTACGCTGCTTTTAATGGTAACTTGCTGAGTTTAAAGGTATTTATTTTGTTGATGGTTTGTTGATTAGAAAACAATAAATCTCATTTTACTGTAGGCTTTTGTGGAGTCTCTGTCAGACTCTAGTTATTTTATGGAGTATATATTAACAAATACACTCCACAAGATAATTTGTTGCAGATGAAGACTCCACAAGTGATTACCAATAGATTATAAAAAGTATTGAAATTAGGAACTAATTGACTATGGTCAGCCAAACCAATGAACAAGCCTTAGAATCAGCGATTGAGAAGTATTTAACAGGCACTTGCCTGGAAGAGCTAAAAAATACTGTTAGTGAGAAGCCTGTAATTTTAGATGCTCGCTTGTATCAAATGGGGCATGCAGCTGACTTTAATGCTCAATACGCTATTGATACCCACCACTTTTGGTCATTTCTTAAGCAAACACAAGAAAAAGAGCTGGATAAGCTAAAAGCTAATAGCGCTAATGATTGGCAACGTAAAATCCTTGAACGCTTTGATAGGATGATTAAAAAGTATGGCCTTGTTCATCTGCTAAAAAAAGGATTAAGTGTTGATGATGCTCATCTGAATCTAATGTATCCAGCGCCTTTAGCCAGCAGCAGTGAAAGTGTGCAAAAGAATTTTGCTTGCAATATATTTAGTTGCACCCGTCAAGTACGCTATTCCCTGGCTAATCCACTGCAAGAAATTGATATGGTGCTGTTTATTAATGGTATCGCTTTGGTAACGCTAGAGCTTAAAAATCCGTGGACGGGACAAACTGCACGTTATCATGGCCAAAAACAATACCGTGAAGACCGTGATATTACCCAGCCATTATTAAATTTTGGTCGTTGTTTGGTGCATATGGCGGTTGATACCGATGAAGTGTATATGACCACCAAGTTAGCAGGAAAAGGCACGTTCTTTTTACCCTTTAATAAAGGTCATAACCACGGTAAAGGTAATCCTGCCAATCCCAATGGACATAAAACGGCTTATTTGTGGCAAGAGGTCTTTAGTAAACAGAGCCTGGCTAATATTGTGCAGCATTTTGTTCGGCTAGACGGCAGTAGTAAAGACCCAATCAATAAACGCACACTGTTCTTCCCTCGTTATCATCAATTAAATGTCGTTCGCAGTCTAATCAATGATGTTGAGACTCAAGGCGTAGGTCAAACTTATTTAATTCAACACTCAGCAGGCTCAGGAAAAAGTAATTCTATTGCATGGGCTGCTTATCAGTTGATTGAAGCTTACCCAGTTTCAACAGATATTCCCGGTGCTAAAGGACTTGATCAACCCTTGTTTGATTCAGTGATTGTGGTGACGGATCGTCGTTTGTTGGATAAACAATTACGCGAGAATATTAAAGACTTTTCTGAGGTAAAAAATATTGTTGCCCCCGCGCATAAATCATCAGAGCTAAAAAGTGCATTGGAAAATGGTAAGAAAATCATCATTACCACCATTCAAAAATTCCCTTTCATCATTGATGGCATCAGTGATTTAAGTGATAAGCGGTTTGCAGTGATTATTGATGAGGCGCATAGCTCACAAAGTGGTTCTGCTCATGACA
>CAYZUN010000182.1:0-2736 GCA_964481625.1 uncultured Sulfurimonas sp. | reverse complement strand
AAACACTCAACACACCAGGGAGAGTGTTTATTTAATGAAATACTAGCACACTATTCTTAGTCATTCCTAATACAGTCAACTTTTACTTTTTAACTTAAATAAAATTTATGCTAGATAATTTTATTGCAATCTTGTAATAAATGTGTAATTTTCACACTGTGGCGTATATGTGAATTGTTATGACACTTTAGAGACCTTTTTACTGTTTTAAGAGTAAATTTATATAAAAATATTCTTAATTTGAAATATTTTTCAAAATCTCTACAAATCCCTGTTTTTAGGGCTTTGTAGCATAAATAATAAATTTTATTACCTATATTTACTTATCAAAAAAGATGTATAAGAAGTTATTCACACTGTACCCTTCTTAAAGTCCCTATTTTCCTTTGTTTCAAAAGGATTATAGTAATTTATATTATGATTATCATAATTATTTTCATAAGTTTCACGTGAAACATTATAATTTTATTGCCTTAAAAGCATCATTAATAAAGTCAAATCTGCTCGTAATAGAATAGTGACATCCATAATGAAAATCTAATCTGTAAGCATGAAGAAGCAAGCGCGAAGCTCCACTTTTTTTTATGCGTTCTTCAGAGTTAATTTCTCTATTTAAATATTTTAAGATGTCTTCATCACTCTGTCCATAAATGGGATCACCAACTATTGGATGTTTCACGTGAAACAGATGAACACGAATTTGATGTTGCCGACCGGTTAAAGGTTTTGCTTCAACTAAAGTAATATTAAGTTCAGGAAAATACTGGAGCGGGGTGATTGTAGTTTCAGATGCTTTACCATCAGGATGAACTCTGACTACAGTTCTTACCATAGCAGACACATCTTGTTTTCGTAACAGTGGCTCATTTACATGTAAAATATTATCAACTTTTCCATGAACAAAAGCAAGATAATATTTTTGCATTTCTCTTTCTTGAAACATAATTTTAAGATCACGTTCAGACTTTTTATTCTTTGCTGCAAGGACAATGCCACTAGTCTCTTGATCAATTCGATGAGTAATGTTAGCATCCCGACCAAACTGATATTTTATTTCGTCAAGTAAAGAGTAGGGGGTATGTCGACTTTGCGGATGAATTAATACACCACTTGGTTTATCAAATAGGACAAAGTCCACTGTTTGAAAAAGAGGAGTGAGACCTTTTGTAATGGGTTCAAAATAGATAAATTCAAATTCCCCCTCAATAAATCCAGCAGTGTAAGTCATAGGTTCATCATTAATAAGCAGACGACCTTTAGCAATAAGACGTTGTGCCTCTTTTTGTGTATAACCTAATTCACGAATGAGAAATAGAAAAGCTTTTTGTTTAATAGGAGAATGAAACTTTTTTTTGACAAATGGCAAAAATTAATCCTTTTATTATAGTGTTTGAGATATTATTAATGACTTATTATTTTGGTATTTTATCACAATAGAAATTTGGAATTTACAAAATAGGAATTAAAATGATTGAACGTTATTCTCGTGAAGAGATGAGCAGCAAATGGACTATGCAAGCAAAATATCAAGCGTGGCTTGATGTTGAAAAAGCAGTGGTTAAAGCGTGGAACAGATTAGGACTAATACCTGATGATGATGCAAAAAAGATTGTAGACAATGCAGGTTTTAGCGTTGAAGAGATTGATGAGATTGAGAAAGTGACCAAGCATGATTTGATTGCCTTTACAACATCAGTAGCAAATACGTTAGGTGACGAGAGTCGCTGGTTTCATTATGGAATGACGAGTTCAGATACTATTGACACAGCTGTTGCAGTTCAGATGAAAGGTTCACTAGAGATAATCATTAAAGATGTCAAAATGATTATGGAATCAATCAAAAAACGAGCAAACGAACATAAGATGACTTTAATGGTTGGACGTTCACATGGCATTCATGGTGAACCTATAACGTTTGGTCTGGTGTTAGCAGTTTGGTATGATGAGATGCAACGCCATCTTGATAACCTAGAGCAAACAATGGATGTGATTGCAGTAGGTCAAGTTAGTGGCGCAATGGGTAATTTTGCTCATGCTCCTTTAGAGTTAGAAGAATTTACATGTAAGGAGCTGGGACTTAAACCTGATCCAATTTCAAATCAAGTAATTCAACGAGATCGTTACGCTCGTCTTGCTACTGCATTGGCATTGATGGCAAGCAGTATTGAGAAATTTGCCATTCAAGTAAGACACTGGCAACGCACCGAAGTGTATGAGTGTGAGGAGTTCTTTGCAAAAGGTCAAAAGGGTTCGTCTGCAATGCCGCATAAGCGCAATCCGATTTTAACAGAGAATATTACAGGACTTGCTCGTATCATTCGTGCCTACTCAATCCCAGCAATGGAGAACGTTGGCTTATGGCATGAGCGAGATATCTCTCACAGCTCAACAGAGCGTTTCTGGCTTCCAGATTCTTTTATTACAACGGACTTTATGCTGCACCGCATGAATAACGTTATCGCTAACCTAACAGTGTTTCCAAAGAACATGATGAAGAACTTGAACTTAACAGGTGGTTTGGTTTTCTCACAACGTGTTTTACTTGAGCTTCCAATTCAAGGAGTATCACGTGAAGATGCATACAAAATTGTACAACGTAATGCAATGAAAGTTTGGGAAGCATTACAGCAAGGAAAACCAGTTTTAAATGAAGCAGGAGAAAGCCTCTACTTAGAGTATTTGCTTGGAGATGATGAACTTAGAGAGAGTTTGAGTGAAGAGAAAATTCGTGAGTGT
>CAYZUN010000181.1:0-2742 GCA_964481625.1 uncultured Sulfurimonas sp. | reverse complement strand
CAATCCATAGTATTGATATTCTCCAAAGCAAAAAAGATGATTATGAGATGAATAACTTCCTAATAGAAAATGGCATTGAGTCATTAGAATTAGAAGATGTTGGCCATAATGATTTAGTAGAGTATTTTAAAATGATAGATCATTACAATAATTCACTTGAAGCATTAGGACGTCGTTATGCTCTTGTTGATTTAATTCGTTATTTTATTGAAAATCCTGATGCTATTGGAAAAGATTACAGTGCAATGTATGTTGAAGTAGAGAAGTTTTTACTAGCACAAGGTAATAATATTTTAACCAAGAATATTAATGAAGATAGTATTCATCTTTTTGTTCAGACTGATAGCGGAATGGAAGAGTTAATTATTGATGATGATCTTTTTGCTGCTCCAAACTTTACTGAGGCAAACTATGTTTACCAAAAAATTAAAGATTGGAATATTAACTTAGAAGGTGATATTTTAGAACTACTAGAGAGTGTCAAAGATTATGCAAAAAAAGGTTCTTATATTCAGCGTTATAAAGGTCTTGGTGAGATGAATCCAGAGCAGTTATGGGAGACGACGATGACACCTGAAAATCGTGTACTATTGCGTGTGACCATTGAAGATGCGGAGAGTGCAAGTGACGCATTTAATCTCTTTATGGGTGATGATGTTGAACCACGTCGTAACTATATTGAAACCCATGCAAAAGATGTTAAACACTTAGACGTGTAATGCTCCTACCAGAAACCAAAGAGCGAGAAGCTCAATTTAAATTAGCAATTAGAATGGGTTTTCCTATTTTTTTGCTCTTAGCAATATTACTTTTTTCACTACTTTCTCAATATCTTGATACCATTCCTTACAGTTTTGCTATTATTGGAATAGGCACTTTTGCAGTAGCAGTCTATTTTTTATTTTATCTTATATATAAAGGATATGATGAAAGAATAACTGATCCAATCACACATATATTTACCCGTGAGTACGGTATTAATCTTTTTAAAAAAGAGATTGAAAAAGAAGAGACATATACCTTTGTTTTGATCTCAATAAATAATTTAAGTGATATTAATGAACAATATGGCCTTAAAAATGGAGATATTATACTCTATGAAACAGCACAATGGATAGGAAAGTTTTTTGAGGAGAAAGGGGTGAAAAACTTTCCTATTAGTGTTTTAAAAGGCGGTGATTATTTAATTGGTCTTAAAGGCAATAAAAGCCAATACAAAACGATGATGGATATTTTGTGCATGAAAGTAGAAGACTATATTGTAAAAGATATTGAAGTGCACATTACCGGAGCAATTGTTGATACGTCATATAGTAGTGATATTGACCATATTATTGATAGGCTTATTGAAATACGAAATACCAAAACATGTGCTAGTAAGATAGATTTTAAAGAGATACAAACAGATCCGGATCTTTTAGAGAAACGTGTAATTGATGCACTAAAACATCACCGTTATTCTATGATGTTTCAGTCAATTGAGTGTGATGAGAAGTATGTATATGATAGCTCAATAAAACTACTTGATGACTTAGGGAAAATTATTCACCATAAAAGCTATATGCCTATCATTAGTAGACTGCGTCTTAATCGTGAATTTGATTTGCTTCAACTCGAAGCAATTTATAAACTTACGCAACAGCATAAAGAGGGGATGTTTACGGTAAATATCTCTCCTACATCACTACGACAGCATCAATTTTTCCAAAGAGTTCAAATACTATTTTCTAATAGTGAATTTGAGGGTCGTCTTGTATTTGTAATAAGTGAAAAAGAGTATTATGGTAATATCAAGCGTTATAATGAAACCTTGCAATCATACCGTCGAATGGGCATTAAAATTGCAATTGATAATCTAGGATCAAATCAAACAAGTTTACTCTATATGAAAGATTTGGACATTGATATTATTTTATTTGACAACAGTTTTTCTAAACATATTAACAAAGTGGGATACAAAGAGGTCATAGAAGGTTTGTCTGTTAGTGCAAAAGCATTAGGGCTTAAAACATGGGTTAAAATGATTGAAAATGAAGAAATGTACGAGGTGGCTAAAGCACTAAAAATAGACTATTTACAAGGTTATCATATTGGTATGTTCGATACGTTTGAGAATATTATTAAAGAGGATCAATAGATGAAATATGGTGAAAAAATTATTGCAGAGTTTGACATAGAGAAAGATTTAGAAATTTGGCCCAATGAGCATAAACGTGATTATCTTATTAAGATGACACTGCCTGAATTTAGCTGTCTGTGCCCACGTAGTGGTTATCCTGATTATGCGACAATCTACTTAGAGTACACACCTGATGAATGGGTAGTTGAGCTTAAAGCAATGAAACTATACATTAATGCGTTTCGGGATCGTCATATTTCACACGAAAATAGTGCCAATGAGATTTATGAGGTATTAGAGAAAAAACTCAAACCAAAATATATGAAGATTGTGGCAGATTATAACCCACGAGGCAACGTTCATACAGTTATTGAGATCGATAGCTCAAAAATGAGTAAAGACTAAAACAGAGCTATCAACCGAATTTACCGGTAATATACTCTTCTGTTAATTTCTCTTTTGGTGTTACAAAAAGTTCTTCAGTAATACCAAGTTCAATAAGCTCTCCCAAATACATAAAACCGGTATAGTCACTTACCCGTGCAGCCTGCTGCATGTCAAGCGCGGAGTTAGAATTTGAAGAAAGATTTTAGCATTTAGCCTCTTCAAATCTAAAATTATAA
>CAYZUN010000180.1:0-2752 GCA_964481625.1 uncultured Sulfurimonas sp. | reverse complement strand
CGTTTGAGGTAACAGAGTAATAATTACGCTGTAGGATGGTCACTTTTTAAGTGAATGAAAATACAGAAAAGGACAGACAATTCTATTCCGCTCTGTTACAGTGAAAAGCATCTGATAAAGAAGTCATCTATAAGGTTTTGTGCCGATAGTAGAAATTGTCTTCTAACAAGGCACTTCACTTGAAAAACTGGAGCGGTGCTTTTTTCAAGTTAATCATGTGGTTAAAGGTTTTAAAATTATTAAATCTCACCTTACTACAAGCCGTTTTCAAGTGAGCGCAACGTTAGATTCTTTAAAAAAACTGGGCTTTCTTGTCATATTTGATTGATTCTCCCTTACAGCTCACTATAAAAGCTAGACTTCTGCCTATTTATATTATAAGCTTATTCATGGTGCTCTATAAATGTCTTTGAATTTAGTTACTTATAAAATTATGAGGGAATGTGGAGCTAAAGAATAGATAGGGTTCGGTCTATATAGCATAGTATGGAATTCTGTCTAATAAACTGTTAGCACCACATAAATTAAAATTAGGAATACTTTATTAAATGAAAATATTAAAGCTAAAAATTGAAAATTTACGTGGTTTAAGCGATGTAAATTTTGAATTTGATCAACCAACAAATGTAATTGTTGGTCCAAATGCTATTGGTAAAACGACAATTCTCGAAGCTATTCGTCTTGCAAAGGCTTTGCTTATGCCAAGGTATTTTCAGGAAGGACAGCAAGTTCTTGTATCATTAGGTGCAATGTCTCCTCACCCTCAATTAAATAATTATGTGGATTTTTCATCTCTTGCTCGTGATGAAAAATTACCGATTAAAGTAAGAATGGATATAACCCTTAATGAAGAGGAATTAAGCTATCTGTTATCAACAAAACAACAGCTAAGCTTAGAGGTTTTAAAAGGACAACTGGGTAGGAATGAAGATCAAAACCAATTAGCCCTTACACAATTTCTATCCTCAGAAGAAGGAAAGAAAAAATTAGAAAAAACATCAGCTGATATTGAAAAGCACCTTTCCAGTATCCAGTCACCCTGCACTTTACCTCTTGAGTTAACGCTGAATCCAAAAACTGGAAATATCCAAGGTGCAAACCAATTAAATCAGACAATGATTATTCTTCTTGAGAGAAGAAACCCTCCACATAAGGCATTATTTAGTTATTTCCCCGCAGATAGGGCATTTCCAACTGGAGAAACAAATGTTCAAATTGGTTCGGCTGAAGCAAATAACCAAATTCAATCACATTTAGGGCAGGCATCAACAAAATATCAAAGACTAAAGCAAACAATAGTCAATAATTTACTAATGACAGGGGTAAATCAAAATGAACTTCAAAAAGATTTTACAGCAGTTTTAGAAAAGCTATTACCAGGAAAAGAGCTTGCAGGCATATCAGTTACTCCAATTGGTACATTAAAGGTTGCAATACGAGAAATTTCTTCAGGAAAAGTCTTTGATATTGATGGCATGAGTAGTGGTGAAAAAGGTTTAATTCTTACCTTTATGCTTCTTAGGAGAACACTTGCTTTAGGAGGAGTTGCTCTTTTAGATGAGCCAGAGTTACATTTAAACCCTGCCGTATGTAAAAATATAGTCTCTTTTATTAGCGAAGAAATTATTCAAGAAAATGATATTCAAATTATTCTTTGTACCCATTCTGGTGAAATATTAGGGGCTGCATTTGATAGAGAGGATTGTACTGTTCATCATTTAAGATCACATAATGATGCTACTAAAATATATGAAAAAGATAGTAATGAGGTTTTTAGTGCTTTAAATAGATTGGGTACTTCAGCAGCAGATAGTTTATTCTCTCAAGGCAATGTTTTTGTTGAAGGCGATCATGATTCCTTGTTATTAGAAGATGGATTTTATGATCTTGTGGCTGGGTATAAAATTACTAGCCTTGGAGGGCGTTCAGGAATTGAAAGAGAAATAGCCACACTTCAAAGTGCTGAGAAAAAAGGTGATTTAGATAAAATAAATTGCTTTATTTTCGATTTAGATAGGATGCCAACAAATATAGTTAGTAGTCCATTAGTTAAGGTTCTTCAGTGGGATAGATATTGTTTAGAAAACTACCTTATAGGGCGAAAAGAATTATTTGATGAGCTATCTGAGTTAGGAGTAAAAGATCTAGGTTCTCGGGGTACATTTGAGAAAAAAATTAAAGAAATAGCATTACAACAATTGAATGAAGTTGTCGCAAAAGAGGTCTACGTTAAAGAGTCTCCAGAAAGTGTTGGTCATCGGTCGAAAGATATTGAAGGTAAAACCTTTGAGGAAATCGCTGGAATATTATCAAGTAGACTTGAAACTTTAAAATCAGAAATGCAAAGCTATGATAATTCAGAATGGAAAAGTCAATTTATAGAAAAATGTAATAGTAAACATTCTGAACTTTTACCCTTATGGAGTGAGTCTTGGGTTAAGCAAGTAAGTGGAAAGAGGTTAATTGATGACTTATATAGAGAATATACAATCCATATACCAAAATTAACTTTAAAACGTAAATTGGCTAAACGAATAAAAATAGATAAAACTGAGGATTGGACGCTTGTTAAGAGCAAAATTATTGATGCACTTAGGTAATAAAAGTGCTAACAATCAAATCCACTTGACCGTAAAAAGCGTCACAAAATTTGCAAAAAGACGCAAATTTTCTGCCTCTTTTTACGTCAAGTGATTTGGGCGTTAGAAGTACAAAATATGGATATAGAATATGCAGAACAATACGGCGAAAC
>CAYZUN010000179.1:0-2790 GCA_964481625.1 uncultured Sulfurimonas sp. | reverse complement strand
GTAATGATGATTTAAATTTACTATTACAAGGCAAGTAGATGTTAAATATACCGGCTATTGCTAATGTAGATTTAGCTCCAGTACAACTTGATGATGTTAACATTAACATAGCCATAAAGAATTATGTACTCTTTTCAAAGCTTGATGATAAAATACATGTAGTTTTATCTCAAAAATATTTAGCACAAGCCTTCAACTATTTAGCAAAGCAGGATTTTACCTATCCGATTGTTTTAGCCGATGAAGACTCTTACGATAGGCTATACAATAAGTTTTTAGAGATTCGAACAGATGCTGAACTCGGAAGTTTAGAACAGGGTCAAGAAGATATTGAAGATGATGATATTTCGCTTTCTGAGTTTTTACGTAACAGTTCAGACCTTCTTACAAGTGAAGAATCCGCTCCGGTCATTAAATTTGTTAATGCACTTTTTTATCAGGCAATTAAACGACGTGCATCAGACATTCACATTGAAGTACACGAAAAACGGAGTGAAGTGCGGTTTCGTATTGATGGCGCGTTAATTAAAAATACCGATATTGACAATAAGGTCGCCAATCTCATTATTAGCCGTATTAAGGTCATCTCTAACCTTGATATTTCAGAAAAACGAATTCCTCAAGATGGTCGTACTCAAGTTAAAATTGCAGGAAATACACTCGATGTCCGTGTCTCAATTCTTCCGACCTACTATGGTGAACGTGTTGTAATGCGTATGCTGATGCAGTCAGATGATATTCCGCACATGCAAGAGCTCGGTTTTGACTCTGAGTTAACCGATAAGCTTGATGAGCTTTTAAAACACTCACATGGAATAATTTTAGTCACAGGCCCAACAGGTAGCGGTAAGTCAACAACACTCCATGCATTTTTACAACAGGTAGCCAAACCTGATATTAATGTCATTACGATCGAAGATCCGGTTGAGTACAAAGCCGACAATATTAACCAGATTCAAACCAATGCTAAAGCAGGACTTACCTTTGCAACGGGTCTGCGCTCTATTTTACGTCAAGACCCTGATGTAGTTATGATTGGAGAGATTCGTGATACCGAGACGGCAGAAATTGCCATTCAAGCGGCGCTTACGGGTCACTTGGTGTTCTCAACACTGCACACCAACAATGCTACGGCATCTATTACGAGACTTGTTGACATGGGAATTGAGCAGTTTTTAATTGGTAGTTCACTTTTAGGAGTTTTAGCACAGCGTTTGGTACGTAAACTTTGTAAGGAGTGTAAAGAAGAAGATTTTTTAGCTGAAGAGTTTGCAAAAGAGTTTGATCTGCCGGAGAATGCAAAAATTTACAAGTCATGCGGATGTTCTACATGTAATTATACGGGTTATATCGGAAGACGCGCCATTGGCGAGTTTTTTGTCCTCGATGATAACTTTAGGAGTATGTTAAAAGATAATGTGAGTGATTATGTTATTCGTAATCATGCGATTGAAGCAGGGATGACACCACTCTCAGCACAGCTTAAAAAACTACTTCTTGATGGCACAACATCACTTCATGAGATTATTCGTGTCGGAGTAAAAGACGCATAAATGAGAAAAGCGTTTACTCTAATTGAAGTATTGGTTGCAACGGTCATTGCTACAATATCCGGTATGGCACTGCTTCAGATGAACTCAAACAATACCCATCTTTTCAAGCAGATTCAATACCGCTCAAGCAACAGTGAACCGATCTCTATTATTGCACTGCACAGTGATAAAAAATACCATAGAACCACCAAATCGCTTTATGATATTTTAGATAATACCTATGACATTAAAAATGATGATCTGCGCAAATATTTAAAAGATGCAAAAATAGATTACACTGAAAAAGTTATTGAGATCATTACATTTGGAGAGTCTGAAATGGACGAAGAGAGCCAAGAGAGCCAAATGCGTGATAAGAGCGAAGTGATGGAAAAGGAAATGAGCACATCGGCTCCAATAATTCAATTTGAACTCGTACAGATAGTTATTAAAAATGAGGAGAGTAAAAATGCAATTCTCACCGCAAGGATGTTTAAGTGAGAAAAGCATTTACCTTGATGGAGCTGATGGTATCTATTGTTCTCATTGTGTTAATAACACTGTTTCTTTTTGGTGCAATTGCTTCAAGTAAACTCTCTAACGATACGCTTTTAAAACATTCTACCATTGAAATACAGCGCATGGAACTTTTTGAGCTGTTTTACAGAGATATTATGGAAGCCATTAACATAAAACCACTCGATAGTAAAGATAAGCACTTCAACATCATTACAATGCAGACACAAAATTCTCTCTATAATATTGCGACACCGCATGTTACTTACTATGTTAATTCAAAAACAAATGTGCTGACACGTTTAGAGTCTGCTAGAGAAATTACGCTCCCGATTAAATATGAAGATGAGAATTTTGTACTTGCCAGCGAGTTATTAAAAGAGGTCACAGCATTTAATTTTTATGGAAAATCTAAAGAAATTAGTGAAGATAATAATGAATCAGATAACAATGAATCAGATAACAACATAACAGCACAAGGTACTTTAGAGAGTTGTTTGATTTACATAGACGCGCCACAGTTTAAAAAACCTTTTCTATTTGAACTGTATCGATAGCTAAAATTAATCTAATGTTAACAAAATACGGGTACAATTCTTTCGTGTTAGTTGATTGGCCAGTCAGCTATAAATTTCACATAAAGGAATTTTTATGGCAAAGAAACAAATTTTAAGTTTAGTAGCAGCGTCGCTTGTAGCAGCAACATTTATAGGTTGTGGCAGCAGTAATAATGACACACCGG
>CAYZUN010000178.1:0-2825 GCA_964481625.1 uncultured Sulfurimonas sp. | reverse complement strand
CAATGCGAGTACTACGGTCTTCTCTAAAAATACCCGTCATTACTGAAGTTGTCATTACTGAGTTTTGCTTTTCAACACCTCGCATCATCATGCATAAGTGTTTTGCCTCAACCACAACAGCCACGCCTTTAGCATTAATTGACAACTCAACTGCATCCGCTATTTGCTTGGTTAATTTTTCCTGGATTTGCAAACGTCTTGCATACATATCAACAATACGAGCCAATTTGGATAATCCTAAAACCTTACCTTGAGGGATATAAGCGATATGACATTTACCAATAAAAGGTAACAAATGATGCTCACATAAAGAATACAGCTCAATATCTTTTACGATCACCATATCCTCTGTCTCAGCTTCAAAAATTGCACCGTTCAACACCTCTTCCAGTGTTTTCTCATAGCCATTATTTAAAAACCTGAAGGCCTTAGCTGCTCGACTAGGTGTATCAAGCAACCCTTCACGCGTCACATCCTCACCAATTTCAGTAATAATTTTGGAAAAATATTCTTCCATCAATCCGTCTCTGTTATATGAATAGCATGAAATTATATCACAGTAGAATACTGTTTAATGCTTCTAACACAACAGTCTCATCAGCTCCTTTTTTAGTTGAATTTTCGCTCAGAGTTCTACGCCATGCTCGGGCCCCTGGCACACCATGAAAAAGCCCCAGGATATGTCTCGTAATACTATGTAACCTGTCACCTTGCAACAAATGTTGCTGAATATAAGGTATTAATTCCATCACCACTTCATGTCGTGTTTTTATGGGGCCTGACATAGCAAACAATTGTTCATCAACTTCAGCTAGCAGGTAAGGGTTGTGGTAAGCCTCTCTACCCATCATCACCCCATCGACATGCTGTATGATTTCCTTGGTACTTTGTAAAGAAGTCACCCCACCATTTAAAATAATATTTAACTCGGGGAAATCTTTTTTTAGCTGATAAACGATATCATAACGTAATGGAGGAACATCTCTATTCTGCTTGGGTGACAACCCCTTTAACCAGGCTTTTCTCGCATGAATAATAAAAGTTTTACATCCAGCATCTGCAATAGTAGAAATAAAGCACTGCAATTGTTCATAAGAATCCAGATCATCAATACCTATACGTGACTTTACCGTCACAGGAATTGAAACAGACTGCTGCATTGCACTGATACACTCAGCTACCAATCCTGGCTCTGCCATCAAGCAAGCACCAAACCGTCCATTTTGAACCCTGTCACTGGGACATCCCACATTTAGATTGACTTCATCATAACCATAATCTTCAATAATCTGTGCACAGCGTGCCAAACCCCCAGGGTTACTACCACCTAACTGAAAAGCAACCGGATTTTCAGATGGATTAAATGTTAAAAACCGCTGCTGATCACCATGAATAATTGCACCTGTAGTCACCATTTCCGTATATAACATTGCTTTACTGGAAAGTAGGCGATGAAAATGGCGACAATGTTTATCCGTCCAATCGAGCATAGGTGCCACGGAGAAGGTGTGGCACGGTATAACCCTGTTTTTACTCATTTTATAACGAATTATTTCTGTTTATTTATGTACTTTTTGTATCATTTTGACTAGTATAGTACGTCAATAGTCCGTCATAATTTTATGACGGACTAAATGCGGATAATTATGGCTTCTATCAGAAAAAGGAAAAAGAAAGATGGGAGTATATCTTATTATGCTGAGATCGTCATAAAGAGAAACGGTGAAATACTTCATCGCGAAGGACGAACATTCTTAAAGCAAATACTTGCTAAAACATGGTCAGCAAAAAGAGAGCTAGAACTTCAACAGCAGGACGTTTTCTCCGCACCTAAAAAATTAATTATTTCTGAATTAATAAATGAGTATCTTGATAATTTTGAAACTGGACGAACAAAGCGCTTTGATCTATTAAAACTGGCTAAGTCAGAATTAGCCAAAAAAAATATTTATCGCCTTAATAGTTCAGACATTATTAAACACTGCATTGAACGTAACAAAACCGCAAAACCGCAAACCGTTAAAAACGATGTGATCTGGTTAAAAGCTGTGCTAACAACAATGAAAGGCGTACACAGCTACAATTATTCTTTAGATATGTTTGAATCTGCTAGTACAGTTATGCGTAAGGAAGGACTTATTGCACGACCTGATGAACGTAACAGACGACCAACTAAGCAAGAATTATGGAGAATAAGTCGAGAATACTACAGAAAAAAAACACCCTATTTGCATATGCTCTGGTTTTCTATTTATTCAACAAGACGCATTAGCGAAATATGTAAGTTGAAATGGGATGACATTAACCATGAGCACAGAACAATTTTAGTTCGCGACATGAAAACCCCCGGTAAAAAAGCATTAAATATAAGGGCAAAAATTCCAAAATCAGCATATAAGATCATCATGAGACAGCCGAAAATAGATTGCAGAATATTTCCGTACAACCCCCGGACTGTCAGCGACATGTTCAGCAAAACATGCATGCGAATCGGCATTGAAGATCTTCACCTACACGATATGAGGCACGAAGCAGTAAGTCGGTTATTTGAAAATGGTTTAAATATTGCTGATGTAAGCCAAGTATCTTTGCATCAAAGTTGGGCAAGTTTAAAAATTTACACAAACCTTAGACCTGAAGATGTTGACGTGTAATAACACATTAGGGTTTACGAGCTTTAGCTTTAGCAAAAGAACCGACTTTATCTTCTCTCGGTTAATCCATTTTAGTTAAATGAGGATTACTTACTGGTGCTTCTTTACCTCCAAAAACCTTCGAAACATCCTGAAAAAGAATGGCATTGACTGTTGTTTGCTTACTTTTCC
>CAYZUN010000177.1:0-2843 GCA_964481625.1 uncultured Sulfurimonas sp. | reverse complement strand
CGCTATTTGAAACAGGCAAAAGATTTGGGCGATCGACTGATTGTGCTAGTTAATGATGATCAATCAGTACAACGACTAAAAGGCCAGCAGCGACCAATTAATTGCTTATCTTCGCGCATGGAAATGTTATTTGCATTAGCGTGTGTCGATTGGGTGATCGCATTTTCCGGTGACACCCCGGAAAATGAAATTTGCCAGATCAAACCCGATATACTGGTAAAAGGTGGAGACTATCAAGCAGAAGAAATTGCCGGACATGATTGCGTTGTTGAAAATGGAGGCAGCGTTCAAGTTTTGCAATTTGCAGAAGGCTTCTCGACCAGTGAGATGATCGTCAAAATTAAGAATGGGACTGAATAAAGCCATCTACTTCGCATAGGAGGTAAGTGGCTATTCTGATTGTGGAAACAGATTACGCTGAGTTGTTACGTTCTTTGTCAGGTATTTTTTGATTCATAATTGTGAGTGATAACGCTTTTTGATCCAATTCTAGTATCGCTAAATGAGCCAATATTATGGATGTTTCGGTTCAGATTCATCCCATGTACGTTCCTTGCTCTTATTTTCAAGTGGCGGTTTCTTATCAATGACAACTGACGGCCATGAGCAGTCATTCAAAATCAAGTAATCAATCGGGTCAAAAAGGTAAATAATAAGAAAAAAACCTAAAAAACAATGTCATAGGGTTAAATAAATATCAATCAAGTCTGACCCTGTCGATTTCGAATTTAGAAATATTAACTCCATTGGGGAGTTTTTCCAATCTTTTTTCACACTTTAACCTGAGTAGTTGTTTTGAACATTTATGTTCAATCGTAAAAGTATTGGAGAAAAAACCTTTTCAATTTAGATTATCTATACTATAACCTGAACGACCCCATTAATAATGCATTCAACGCAAAAAATATGAGTGAAATTTTTCAAGGCAGATGCCCATTTTGTGGTCATCTATTTAAGATCAAGCTGACTTATGAGTTAACTGATAATGTTAATGTAAAATCAACCTGTCCTAAGTGCAAAAAAAAATCAGCCACTATTGATGAATCTGGCTATAAAATACAGATAATTCCAGTAGAAAACATCCAATCGCCTAATAAACAGAGTTCTTCAAATTCAAACCTTCATACAAATGATACTAGTTACGCTGAAGCGAGCAAAAAATGGGGCGAAGAAGAGGTGTCTAGAAAGACTAACTCTACAGCAATTGAACAATCAGATGATTCTATCTTTTTGTCGTTGGTAGAGTTTGTTTTAACGTTAATTTCATTCCCTTTCGAGATGCTTTTTTCATTAATTGGGCTTCCTGATGATTTTCTTGATGACTCTCTTGCACTAGAAACGAATAGCTCATTTATTGGTTTATGGGTCTCTTTTATAGTGGGCGCGAGCAATAGCCAGAATGGGTTTTATGACCCACTATTTGATCTTTTTTCCCACTTCACAGATGGAATCTCAGAATTTATTTCAATTATTGTCACAGTATTTATATTTATGCTACCTGGTTTTTTTCTACTTGGTTATGGCGATAGTATAGAAGGTAATCTCAAATATACATACAAGGCTGCTTTAAATTCAGTCAGTCTTGGCTTGGTTTTATTTATTATATTTTCATTCATTGGAGATTATTCGACAGTTAAAGAACGGGAAAACTTAAAAATCAGCCAACATAAAGCTAAAGTACTTTTTGCGTTGCAAGATAAGAATTGTAATTTGGCTGATAAGTACTACCAATCTTATAAGTTATTAACGGATAGTGAACATATCTCTCTATCTCTACATATTCAAAATTGTTTAGATAACTAGCTGAGGGAACGTTATGTCTAATTAACATCAATTTACCAACTCAACGAAGCTCCAATCATAGACCTTGAACAGGATAGTTTTTTGCCGTCACTATCTAAGTATGGGTTAGTAAGTCCGTAACGTGAAAATTTCTTACCTCCCTCACGAGCAATACTATTTTGATGACTATCAAATTTACTCCGTAACTTATCCAGTCTACGCTTTATTTTTTCAATTTTACGGTCCTGCTTATCTAGTTTCCTCTCGTAATACTTTTTATTATCTCTGCACTCTCGTTCATAACAACGCTGACCATATTCACTAAGCATTTTTTTTGCAGATTTATATGTTGCGCAATTATTTCTCCTAGAGCTCATATATTTCTCTTTCAACGTTGCTAATTTATATAGATACCTATCTAAATAATCCAAATTGTCTTTATTAAGTTTAACAATTGCTTCGGCTTTTTGTTTTTCGGCAAGCTTTTTTTCTTCAAGTTTATTCTTTTCTGCAAGTAATACTGCCTCAGCGGCTATTCTTTTATCAAGTTTAGCCTGTTTTCTTCTTTCAACCTCTGCTATTTGAACCTGTTTTTGTTGTTTTTCAATATGAGCATGTAGTATTAATGCTTTTTGATAAACCTTGTTTTTCTTTCTATTTCTTGAAAAATACTGCTCAAGATCTTGAAATGCTTTTTGATAGTACCTGGTCTTTGCGAGGCATCTTGCCCTATAATAATAGAGTAAGACAGGAAATTTTGTGGTCAGCTTCTCAAGCTCATTAGAGTTGTTTATCACTACAGGACAATTAATATTATTTCTATTTTCTAATGCTTTTATGATCAGGGCTTGTTTTTGATCAATCTGAATTGATTTTGGCAATGCTGAATGTACAGCGCCCGTAAGAATTAGAAAAATAGAAAATATTGTAATTAATTTCTTTATAACCACTATTCACCCCATATATTTACCTGATTACCTATGAAACTCAGAACGTCTTAGCGAGTTTGAGTAAACGCCCGGGCATCGGTGGTGTTCTTGCTGCAACGTAACCTAATCTCG
>CAYZUN010000176.1:0-2864 GCA_964481625.1 uncultured Sulfurimonas sp. | reverse complement strand
CATTGGTCGTGGGCTTACTTCTAAAGCACGCGGTGTTCTTGGACTTGGTGCAACTGACATCTTCTTAACGGCTGAACAACCTTCTGCTAACGGTAAAGGTTTCACCCTTGCGCAAAAAATGGTTGGTAAAGCTTCTGGTTTAGACGGTGTTCGTCCCGGTATGTATGTAGAGCCTGAAATGTCAACTGTTGGATCTCAAGATACAACGGGTCCTATGACTCGTGATGAGATCAAAGAGCTTGCGGCACTTGGTTTCAATGCTGATCTTGTTATGCAATCGTTCTGTCACACAGCGGCATATCCAAAACCGTCTGATATAACTATGCAGCACACACTTCCTGATTTTATCTCTAACCGTTCAGGTGTTGCGCTTCGCCCAGGTGATGGTGTTATTCACTCATGGTTAAACCGCATGGTTCTTCCAGATACAGTAGGTACGGGTGCAGATAGTCATACACGTTTCCCTCTTGGTATCTCTTTTCCGGGTGGTTCTGGAATTGTTGCATTTGCCGCTGTTACGGGTTCTATGCCTCTTACAATGCCGGAGTCTGTACTTGTGCGTTTTACAGGTGAAATGCAACCGGGTATCACACTACGTGACCTTGTAAATGCAATTCCTCATAAAGCAATCAAAGAAGGTCTTCTTACTGTTCCTAAAAAAGGTAAGAAAAATATTTTTGCCGGTCGTATTTTAGAGATTGAAGGTCTGCCTGATTTAAAAGCTGAGCAAGCATTTGAGCTTTCTGATGCATCTGCTGAGCGTTCAGCTGCTGCGTGTACGGTTCTTTTAAATAACGAGCCAATCATTGAATATCTAAAATCAAATGTAACTCTTTTAGAGCAGATGATTGAATCAGGTTATGAAGATAAGCGTACAATCCAGCGACGTGTTGACAAAATGAATACGTGGTTAGCAAACCCATCATTGATGCAGCCGGATGCTGATGCAGAATACGCGGCAGTTATCGAAATTAATCTTAATGAAGTAACTGAGCCAATTCTAGCATGTCCAAATGATCCGGATGATGTAGCTACTTTAACTGAAATCTTAGCAAGTGACCGTCCATCAAACATTGATGAAGTATTTGTTGGTTCTTGTATGACCAATATTGGTCACTATCGTGCTTTAGGTGAAGTACTTAAAGGTGAAGGTGCAGTTCCTACTCGCCTATGGGTATGTCCTCCAACAAAAATGGATGAGAAACAATTGACTGAAGAAGGTTACTACTCACTATTTGGTGCAGCAGGTGCTCGTACTGAGATTCCAGGTTGTTCACTCTGCATGGGTAATCAAGCGCGTGTTGCAGACAATGCAATAGTATTTTCAACATCAACACGTAACTTCGATAACCGCTTAGGCAAAGGTGCACAAGTGTATCTTGGTTCCGCAGAATTAGCAGCAGTATGTGCTATGCTTGGACGTCTTCCAACAGCTGCTGAGTATTTAGAAAAAACTCAAAAACTTGTTGGTAAAGAAGATGAGATCTATAAATATCTTAATTTCAACCTTATCAAAGACTATAAGCTTTAAAAAGCAATGCAGAAAAAAACTAAATTTTTCTCTCTCAAGCTAGATTAATCTTAGTTTTACATGTAAGCTTTTGCTTACATGTAAAAAACAGACTTCACTTCTTTATTTAACTAACTGTTAATGAATCGCATCTGGAGTATTTATGAAACTTAGTAGTAAAAACATAGTTAATTCATTTTTCAAAAGAGCCATTTTTGCTATGGTATCTCTTAGTATCCTAAGTTCAATCTCAATCTATTTTTTTCAACAATATAATTTCTATTCATCGTTAGCTTATGAGATTCAAATACATGTAAATGAGAGATTTGAAAAATACAGTGAAAATCTAAAGTTCTCATCTAAAGAAGGACTTGAAGATGATGTAAAAGCAGTTATGAGGCAACTTGGGTTTATTATCATTGAAATGTATGATGATGAGAAAAAGGAACTTTTTAGTTTTACTGCTATGGGACAAAGATATGAGGAGAAACTCAAGCTTATCCAAAAGCATGATAAAATAGTAATCCATGATTTTCCTACATCAACAACGATGAGCTATGATTTTTTTGAAGTACCGAACAATCAACATTTTTTGCAAATTTTTTATCCCATCTACAAGTCAGAGAGACTGTTAGGTTATATTGAGGGGATATTATATATTGAACCTCTTGCCGTAAATCAATTTAAAAGGGGTATCTTCGTTTCAATAGTCATGGTAGTTTCTACTATCTTGATCTTTAGTTTATTGATATTTCCACTAATATATTTTGCATATAGAAAATTAAATCAACACCGACTAGATCTCCTTTCTAGTAACATCATGACTATTAACACACTAGGTAATGCCATTGCGCTAAGAGACAGTGATACGAATGAGCATAACTATAGAGTGACACTCTATGCAATTAAACTTGCTCAAGAGCTTAATTTAGAGTGCTCTGATATGAAAAAATTGATTAAAGGAGCATTTTTACATGATGTTGGAAAGATAGGTATCTCTGATACTATTTTATTAAAAAATGGAACATTAGATAAAAATGAATTTAAAATTATGAGAGAGCATGTTATTAAAGGTGTAGAGCTAGTTCGTGGAAATAATTGGCTAGAAGATAGTAAAGATGTTATTTTATTTCATCACGAAAAATATGATGGTAGCGGCTATCCAAATAAAATTGAAGGCAAAAATATACCCAAAATAGCTCGTATTTTTACCATTATTGATGTATTTGATGCATTAACATCAAAAAGACCCTATAAAGAGCCCTTTAGTTATGAAAAAAGTATTGCAATACTTAAAGAAGGCAGAGGCGGACATTTTGATGCAACTATATTGGATACATTTATTGGAATCTCT
>CAYZUN010000175.1:0-2939 GCA_964481625.1 uncultured Sulfurimonas sp. | reverse complement strand
AATATTATTGATAGGTACGTTATATGTGTTGACTAATAGATAGTACCCTTCAATTGTATAATCTCTGGTTTTAGGGTATAATTCTACGTTCAAATTAACATCTACTATTTTAGGTTGTGGTGAGTACTCAAATTTCTTCAATGTTTTTTCATAAGCAACTCTAAATTCGACTTCTTCAGAATTAGTCCAATACCTATTTAAGATATTGGTGTTATAAAAGATATAGCTACCAAGTGTTACAAATAATGTGACTGTTAATATTCCTACACTTAAAATTGGTTTGCTGATTCGATATCTACTCGCTTTTAAACGTTTTATAAAATTAGTTTCCGTTCCTCTAACTGAAACAAGGGATGCTATGATTAATAGTATAATTCCGAAGAGAAACCAATAGGTTTTAATCAATAAAAATGGTTTTAAGAAATGACCATAGCCATTCATACTAGAATAGACTCCTAAAGAATCCCCACCAAAGAAATATAAATCATGATCATATCCAAACACTCCTAAAGCGATAATTATTATAACGAAAGCTAATGTGATTATAATTCCAACAAATTTATTATTTGTCAGTACTTGAATAAAAAAGGTAATTAGTGTATATAATGCAAGGAATGGTAAGATTTCTAGAAAGAAGCCATAGAAATATACCTGAAATTCATAATTGTAATAACCATTTATGGTTTGAAAAATGATTCCAGAAACAATCAAAGACAACATGAGTATAACATAAATACCAATAAGACTTATGTATTTGCTTACAAGCGATACAAAATCTGATATTGGAGTAGCATCATAAATTAGATTTAGTTTTGCACCACGTTCTTTCCAAATTAACTCTCCGGAATAAAAAACAAGAATGATAATAAAAAAATACATAGAAGTTTCTTGTAATTCTTCTACGATAAAATAAGTTGCAGGATAACTATCTACGCCATAAACGGTTCCTAAGCTAACAGAGTTGATTAAAATAGTAATCATACCGCAAATAACTATTGCCCAAAATGATGATTGCTTACAAATATTTACAAAATAAAACCATGATAGACTTACTAATTGATTCCATTTAGACCAAACATCATATCGTAGGGTGAACTCAGGGGTTTTGGCGGTATAAGTATTGTCAATTTGAGCATCTAACGTTTGTATTTTTTTCTTTTTAATTCGCTTACTTTTGATAACATTAAAATTGAATTTTTGATATCCAAAAATTAAAATAACAATACCAAGCATGAACCAAAAAAGCTTATTATAAAAGAGTACTCCGTTAAACGGAATATTTAGTAAATTACGTTCAGCAACTGTCCAAGAGTCTGAAAGCAACGATAATGTTGTTAACGAAAAAGGATCCAAAATTGCCTGTAAGTACTCATTTTCAATGGCTTTTGACACCATGAATAAGAGAAAAAATACGATTCCTTGAGTATATACAACAACTAATTTTCTGCTTAATGCTCCACTTACAAAGAATAAAGAAGCTCCAAAAAATAAAATGGGCAATGTTATTAATACAAAAGGTTTTAGGTAGGCTAACACATTAAAAGGTATTAAGTCATTAGAGTTATGCCATGGCATAAATTCTCCTAAAATCATACCGAAGAATACTCCACTAAAAACAAATAATAATATGGTAAAAGAACCTAAAAATCTACCTAATAGATAATCTTGTTTTTTGATAGGATTTACAAACATTAAAGATTCGATATTATATTCAAAATCTCGTAAAACAGCAACTCCCATAATCATAGAGGCGAGTATCATAAAAATCCCTGTGATAACTCCCATTGTTTTTGCAATAACTAAAGGAGCATTCTTTGCAACTGCTCCTAAATCTACACCTTGAAAAATAAAATCGACACCAACAATTGAAAACAACAATAGAAACACAAAGAAAATATAGGTATCCGCACGTTTTAATCGGTATTTTATTTCGAACTTAAATATTTCGTACCACATCATTATTAAATTGATTTAGAATTAGTTTGATTACCAAAAATTTGAGAGAAATACACATCTTCTAAATCAGCTTTAATAGGAGAGAACCCATTGTGTGGATTTTCATCACATAATATACTGATGATTGGTTTTCCAAGAAATAGCTTTTCACTTAAAACTTGATACTCTTGTTTATAACTTTCCAATTCACTTTTCTGAATTGTTTTTTCATAAACCTTTCCTTCCAGTTCTTCTATAATTTTTATCGGATTCCCTTTAAGTAACAGCTCACCTTGATTAATGATAGCCATATTAGTACACAATTCTTTTACATCATCTACAATATGTGTTGATAGAATAACCACAGTATTCTCACCAAGTTCACTTAATATATTATAAAATCGATTTCTTTCTAAAGGGTCTAATCCTGCTGTAGGTTCATCAACAATAAGTAGTTTTGGGTTGTTTAACAAAGCTTGAGCTATTCCAAAACGTTGTTTCATTCCTCCAGAAAAACCATTAAGATTTTGTTTTCTTACAGCATAGAGATTGGTTTTATGTAAAAGAGACTTAACAACTTCTTTGCGTTCATTTCTATTTGTAATACCTTTAAGTACTGCAAAATGATTTAATAAAACTTCAGCAGATATTTTAGGGTATAATCCAAATTGTTGCGGTAAATAACCCAATACTTTTCTTAAGTCATGCTTCTGGCTCAACACATCAATGTCTCCAAGCATAACAGATCCTTTGTCTGCTTCTTGTAATGTCGCAATGGTTCGCATTAAAGTGGATTTCCCAGCACCATTTGGTCCTAACAAACCAAACATACCTGTTGGGATTTCCAACGATATATTTTGAAGGGCTTTAACACCATTTGAATACGTTTTTGATAGGTTATCAATAATGAGTTCCATACTATTCGTTTTTTAATTGATTAGTGCAAACTTATTTAGTACATGTTGTTTAAAAAAGTAATTGTGATGTACAATGTTCATAGTGGG
>CAYZUN010000174.1:0-2967 GCA_964481625.1 uncultured Sulfurimonas sp. | reverse complement strand
AAAATGCTAAATCAACATTATCCATACCCGTGGCAGTGAGTAAAATGAGCTTTAGCTTTGGGAGATTTTCAAGCAAGGGCTGATCAAGTACGACTTTATTGGCAATAACAATATCTGCACCTTCAAGTCGCTCCAAACGCTGTTCAGGGCTTGTACCTTCGTGAATTGTCCAATTACCGAGTAGGGCATACAAACCGCTGAGATCAAGATCACCGGGGTTGAAGCTTTTTTCATCAAGAACAACAGCTTTGATATTAGCTCTATTTGTCATTTTATTAGTCATCTAATAACTTATCCTTAAAATCACATAAATCAGAAATCAAGCAAGCGGAACATTTAGGCTTGCGCGCCACGCAAATATAACGGCCGTGTAAAATCAGCCAGTGGTGTGCGTCAACCATAAATTCTTTTGGGATATGACGCAGTAGCTTCTTTTCAACCTCAACAACGTTCTTGCCTTTAGCAAAACCTGTGCGGTTTCCTACACGAAAAATATGCGTATCGACCGCCATCGTGGGTTGCCCGAAGGCGGTATTCAAGATCACATTGGCTGTTTTTCGCCCAACACCTGGCAGGGCTTCTAAATCTTTACGATTCTCTGGTACAACTGAATCATGCAGCTCAACCAGCATCTTACAAGCCTGAAAGATATGCTTAGCCTTGCTGTTATAAAGTCCAATAGTTTTGATGTATTCCTTTAATCCGTCTTCACCTAAGTCATAAATAGCTTGAGGTGTGTTGGCGACAGGGAAAAGCTTAGCCGTCGCCTTGTTAACGCCTTTGTCAGTTGACTGAGCAGACAATGCCACTGCAACAAGCAACTCAAATGGGCTGCTGTAATTTAACTCAGTCTTAGGGCTAGGATTAGCCTCACGCCAACGTCGAAATATCTCAAACCGCTTCTCTTTATTCATGATTTGAAGCTTTTTTGAGAGAAGTTATTGCGCTATTAAATACATTCTTAACTACAAAAGGGCAAAAAAGAGGGGGGGTGTGCTTTAAAAACAAAGAAAATAGCCTTAAAAAGGAGTAAAAAGAGCCATATAAAAGCACACCCCCCCCTTTTTTGCCACTTTTGTATTATTAAAATCCAGCTCCTCAGATATAATTAGCGCATGAGCATGCAACGACTATTTATCTACGGCACACTAGCGCCAGGTCGTGCTAACCATAAGGTTATGGAAGGCATTTCTGGCACTTGGGAAGCGGCAACATTAAAAGGAAATCTGCTTCAAGAAGGTTGGGGCGTTGAAATGGGCTGCCCCGGAATCGTCCCGTCAGAAGATGGAGAAGAAGTTGAAGGTTTTGTCTTTTCATCAGAGAGTCTGGAGGATCACTGGGCAATGCTTGATGAGTTTGAAGGTGATGGTTACGAGCGGGTGTTAGTTAGTGTTCGTGTTGATGGGGGTCGTGATGTTGAGGCTTTTGTTTATGCTTTGAATCGGGAAGTTAGTTCTGAGTAACTTCTTTTTAGTTCCCTCTCCTTGGGGAGAGGGCTAGGGTGAGGGGTTCTTTTGATTTTTGAGTGAGTGTTTTCGTAGCTTGCCAGCTTGGTTCTTCTTCTCTGATAATTGTTATAGGCTACGAGTTACTTTCTTGCCTACGGCAGCAAGAAAGTAACCAAAGAAATGCCGTTTCACTTCACAACGTCTTAGTTTTACCTTCAGTGAGGAAATAACGGGAAAGAAGGGAACTCGCTAGCGCTCAAACAACCTTCTTTCTGATCCGTTATTTCTTGAGATAGTTGTTTTATAACGCCTCATTCCGTTGATACACTGATTTGTTATGCATTTGTTAAAATATACTAAATCAGAAATATTTAGTATAAAAACTAAGATATTTTTCAAGACCTAAATACTTATTGTTATATAGTTTATGATTTTTTTTAAAGTATAGTTTTAACCAATTTTGCTCTTCGATATGGCATCTATTTTTTTTTATTTTATTAGCTTCTTCAGTGGTGTATTTTCCCTTTTTAAAGCTAAGTTTTTTTCTTAATTCTACATAAGCTTTCAGTTTTACTTTTACATCTTGTAAATCACATATTTTCTTTCGAACAGTTCCTTTCAAGTAATTAGATGATAGAAGCGCAAGTCTCTCAGAGCTATAGTCTTTATATGTCTGCTTGGCCATATCCCTAAACATTTGAGGCGCTTCTTTTACATATTTAGCATTTAACATACCTTCCCACTGCTGTTTACCTAAATCATATTTAGATAAATATTGTTTAAATGCTTGTGTTTTATTTAATTTATTCTCTAAAACCTTTTCAATTGCATCAGCTGAATCTCTATAAAGATTGTTGTTTAAATCATAGCTTTCTTTGGATAGTAAGTTGGGGTGATATTTATTGAAGTAGGATATTTTAGCTTCAGTACTTGAATCAATAGCAAATTTTAAAAAAAGGTGATTCCATATTTTCTTTTCAAGAATACTCGCAAGTATTGCTCTATCACTATACTTTCCGTCATGTTTTTTCTTTGAAATTAATAGTTCAGTATCACTTATTTTGATACTTTCAAGTTCGATAATGGTTTTTGCGTGCAAGGGCATTGAATGCAAGGTCATAACTAAGAAAGTTATATTTATAAGATTCCTTCTAGATAAAAGCTTCATAATTGATATACCTAATTTGTTAATAAAGTAAATTAAATTTTCTTCGCATAAACAACGCGGTAAGTCACATACCGGTAGGTCGGAAGAGCGAAGCGTCATCCGACATGACCATGGTTGATCATAACTAAAAGGGAGAGGTGAAAATCACCCCTGCCAATCCACCAACCGCAATCCCGTTATTCGAGAAAACTCTTTCATGTTATGCGTAACCAAAACCGCATCATGGGCTTTGGCTATAGCAGCAATCATCAAGTCATTGGGTCCGATGATTTTTCCTTGGGTGCTTAAGTCAGCGCGTATCATGCCGTATTCTTCGGCGCATTTATCATCAAAGGTTAAGCTGGCTAGAGG
>CAYZUN010000173.1:0-2979 GCA_964481625.1 uncultured Sulfurimonas sp. | reverse complement strand
AAATTAAGAAAGTAGAAATTTTTAAGAATAGTTTCATTTTGGAGTCCTATTATAGATATTTTAATAGCACACCCCCCCTCTTTTTTCCTGTTTTGTATGTGTTTTAGTATGCTTTTTAACTACAAAACAGGAAAAAAAGGGGGAGGTGTGCTTCGACAAGCTCTGCAAAGCAGCTTTATTTTGCGCCTGTTTTCATCGCCTGCACAAGGTTCATGCTTTTAAGCACGTTGAGTGCTTCATATAAGGCGTAATCTTCTTCTGCGAGATTGGTTTTAGCGACCTTTTCATCTTTTTTCACTGGGGCATCCGCATTGGTATTCTTTTGCTTTTCTTGTTCTTTCTCTTTGCCATTCGGATTAGAGATGTGACCGCTTAAATCTGCTTCTGATAACGGTTTTATATCATCACTATCTTTTTTACTATCGCTATTGATGGATAAATCTGCGACAAGGATGTCTGGTTCGATACCCTTAGCTTGAATCGAGCGACCTGATGGTGTGAAGTAGCGCGCCGTAGTAAGTTTTACTGCCGTGGTTTCATCCAGCGGTAGAATGGTTTGTACCGAGCCTTTACCGAAAGTTTTCTTGCCCACAATCAAAGCACGTTTATGATCTTGCAATGCACCTGCAACGATTTCTGAGGCGGAGGCTGAACCTTGATTCACTAAAACAACTAGTGGCGCGCCTTCAAGCAAATCATCATCTGTCGCATCGTATCGCATCAGTGCATCGGCTACTCTGCCTTCTGTATATACGATATTTCCTTTTCGAAGAAATACATCCGAAACACCCACCGCGCCATTTAAAACGCCACCGGGATTATCTCTTAAATCAAGCACTATGCCTTTGAGGCTTGCTTTGTTTTCTGCTTTTAGTTTTTCAAGCGCTTCTTTGACAGCAGAGGTAGTTTTAGATTGAAAACTAGAGATACGCACATAGCCAAAGCCAGATTCAAGCATGCGTTGTTTTACACTGCTGCTAGTAATCACTGCGCGCACTAGAGTGAATTTTAGGCGTTTACTTTCGCCCTCTCTCACTACTAACAAATCAATAGGCTCACCTGGCTTACCGCGCATAATTTTCACGGCATCACTAATAGACATGCCTTTGACGGATTTATCGTTTAGACGAACAATCAAATCGCCAGATTTAAGCCCAGCTTTTTGAGCAGGCGTATCATCTATAGGAGCAATGACTTTGATAAAACCATTTTCCATGCCCACTTCAATACCTAAGCCACCATATTCGCCCGATGTGCCTTCGCGTAATTCGGCAAATGATTCTTTATCAAGGTAGGCTGAATGTGGGTCTAATCCCGTGAGCATGCCGCTGATAGCATCGGTGATAAGTTTTTTATCATCAACTTCTTCAACGTAATCTTTTTTGATGCGCGCATACACTTCTGAGAATTTTTTGAGCTGCGCTAATGGTAATGTTTGACTATTTGATTTTAGGGCAAAAGCATTCAAGCTGATTGTGGTCGCGAGACCAATGACCGCACCTAAAAATAGTCCAGATACTACTGATTTGTTTATCTTCATATTTTTCTCCACGTTTTCACGTAGTTTGATTCTATTTTTTAATATTACCGCAGTACGATATTTATTGTTAGCGGCACCATCTAGCAGGGTTTTGATGAACTGATCCTTTACTGATTTCAAAATAAAGCCCAGGGCTAGCTAATCGACCAGAATTACCTACTGCTGCAATCACTTCCCCTGCTTTTACGATCTGTCCTACTCTTTTGTAAACACTGCGATTATAAGCATAAAGGCTACGATAGCTTTTATCGTGACGAATAATAATCACGTAACCGTAGCCATTTAATCTTCCGCTAAATTCTACTTTTCCACGTGCGACGGCGTGTACATTAGTTCCACCTGCCGCCGAGATGATCACGCCATTCCATTTTATTTTGCTATTTCTCGCACTACCATATTTATGTGAGAGCTTGCCGCGCACTGGCCACGATAGCTTTCCTCTTAAAGAGGAAAATGCACGATTTGGAACAAAGCGCCTATCAACTGTTTTAACAGGTTTTTGATTTTTTTGAGCTTTTGCTATTTTAGCTTTGGCCTTTAATTTTTCTCTTTCAATTTCAGCCCTTTTTTGTTTTTGAGCAAGCTTTTGTATAACCCCCCTCAAGCGAGATTCATCTTTTTTTAACCTTGATAGCTGTTGCTCTTGCGATCTAACTACTTTTTTCTGTTTTTTTAGTAGCTTATCTTTGGCTGTTACCACCGATTTAAGCGCTACCTTATTTTCACTTTGCGAGGCTTGTAACTTTTTTAACGCTACAGAGTCTTTGGCAATCTGTGCTTGCACTTCTTTAATTTTATTTAAGCGTTTTTTTACCTTTTTGATACGCTTTAAACGATGTTGATTCATATACTCAAAATACTTCACCGTGCGACTAATATCAGATGGATCATCTTGTTTAAGCAAAAGGCGTAAATGAGATTGCTTACCAGATGTATACAAAGCTTGCATCTGCTGTGCCAATGCCTTTTTTTGCTCATCCGTCTGTTGGAGTAATTTCTTTTGGCGCTTGTTAGATTTAGTAAGCTTGCTGGTTAGATGATTGATGCTTTTTTCGGTTTGGTGCAAATCACGTGACAACTCGTTGAGTTTATCTTCAGCGACTCTTACATTTTTTCTTAATTTATTTGAAACCGCACGGGAGTTTTTTAAATTAGCATTTACCGTTTCAATCTTCTTTTTTAGGTTAGCTTGCTTTGCATTTTCTGCAAACACAGTAGTACTACCTACCGTTATCAGCACCAATATTATTATGTACGCATGTTTTTTTAACATAGAATGAAATTTTATTATTGTTTAGCCCCATCCATATATTAGCACTTAGATCATAAAAAAGTTAGGAACTAATTAGCCTAAAGATAGATCTATCTTGATAAGAAAGGCATAACAGTATATTATTGTATTGTTGTTTTATAATATATTGATTAACGAATATATAGAT
>CAYZUN010000172.1:0-2987 GCA_964481625.1 uncultured Sulfurimonas sp. | reverse complement strand
ATTGATAAGCGGGAGTAATTACATAAATAAAATTTTCATTTTTCCCAACGGCGTCACGGCGAATTAAGTATATTCCAATACGTAAATGAGTCTGAACGACTGAATATATTATGCACATCTTGCAGAGTCTTCATGAATCATCTTAAATAATAAAAGTCGTTGTTGCTGAAGGTATTCAGCCGCTTCATTATCGGTCATGGCATTAGCGATGTCATCTAATTTTTTAAAATTAATACCCTCTTTTAGATAAATTTGAGCATTGGGTAATGATTTAAATTTTTCATAAGGTGTTTGCATATTTTCATACTCATATTTTTTTCTTTCTTTGCCAACTTTATTAATATAGGTTGTAGGAAATAGGCAAGGTCTGTGAAAATTTATGTAAGGGTTTAAAGCGTCAACATTAAATTCATTAATGCTTTGAGCATGCTTCTGAGGAATGTGACTGTAACCAAATATCTTGCGAACAACAGCCGCATTTTTTCCTTCAGCTAAGGCATTATCATTGCAATGACGAGGTCTAGATTTTGTAAACTCAATAAGTAGTTTTTGTAAAAGCTTCGCAACTTTTACGTTAACATATTCGCTGCCATTATCTGAGTGAAAATTAATGATTTTAAATGGAAATGCCGCCAATAAAATTTGAAGTGCCGGAATTAAATAATGTTCAGAGATTTTTTCCACCGTAACGACCACTTCATATTGTGTTACCTCATCAACAGCATTAATGTGATAAACACCTTTAACCTTATCTAAATCACCTTGATGGACAGTGTCAATGCGAATGTAACCAGGGTTACCATTGGCTTTTGGCTTACGTCTTTGTCCAATGGTAACGCCCCGTTTACTTTTGGTTTTCGTGTAATTTTTATTGCTCCTTTGATAAGCTTTTGTCTGACGTAAATTGTAGATATGGGCAACAGAAATATTGGATAATCGTTTGTAAGATTCATTGTTAAATTGCTGATAGGCTCGTTCACAGATTTTTTTAACTCTGAGGCCATTAGGCGTCTCATGAAGCTTATCAATCTCTGCAAGCAATCGAATGTCTTCTGGTGTATATCGACGCTTAAAACCATTCTCTGTGCGCTGCTGGCGCACGATGGTATTTGAGTTTGAGTACTGTGTTATCAAGCGTGTTATTTGTTGCCGAGAGTAACCACTAATTTTCATTAGAAATTTTATCACAACACCTTTTTCTTTACGCTTCAAACGCGTGTAAGAAAATCGTTTTAGAACTTTCCCTATGAAAAGGTATCGCTCATCTGCATTGGCAGCTACGGCGAAAGCAATGGCTTGGCTACCCTCAAGAAATTCTTCCATTTGGGTAATGTTTTTTAAATTGTCTATATTCATGATCGTTTTCATCTCCCGATCATGAAGCATACTGAAAGGATGTCCAGACTCAATTCATGGTAGAATCAAGCCGCTCGTTCAGACTCATTTCATATTGGACAACTCTGTTTCTGTCAATGCAAAGTAGAAATGTCCGGTTTTGATCTAAGTTAAAATGTCCGCATGAGCAATAATTAAACAGGGTTATTTAGAGGAATTCTAACCGCTTTTTTGTTCCAGGGGTGATCAGATTTAGGTTTATATTTTACCTTTTCATCTATATGCTTATTCAGTTGTTTAGTGTCAACAATTGGAGTTGGCCGGTTATTTTTGTCAAAGGTTTTGTAACTAAGTTCTGAGTCTTTGTAAACCAGTGTTACGTCCCCAGCTCTATCGTGAATACACACTTTAGCCCCTCGCATTGAATAGCTTTTTGATGTGGTTTGAATTTGGTAGATGATGCTGTCATAACTAAGCTCTAAATTTTTTGATAAAGTGCGCGTGTATTGATGGCTGAATATTTTTTTGATGTCATCTTTATTTGGAATGGTTTGACGATGAGCATCCATTGCAGATGCAGGCTCAACTGCAAATTTAGCATTATATTTTTCAATGAAGGAAGGTAGAAAATCATTAGCTTGTTCAATCGTATCAATGTGTTCTAAGCGCATTTCTTTAACAAGTCTATCTTGCAGTGTTTTGTTAGCTCTCTCAACTCGGCCTTTAGCTTGAGGTGAGTGAGCACATATCAAATCAATGCCTAATTCTTTGAGAGCACGGCCAAACTGTGTATTAGAATTAGCCCCATCAAATTCTGGCGTATTAATCCGAAAGATACTATGTTTATCCGAGTAAAACGCTACAGGACGTCCATAGCGGCTAATGTAAGCTTCTGTTGCCTCAAAATAACCTTGGGTAGACTCTTGTGGAACAAATCTCAGCTGCAAGAGCTTGCTGGTGGCATCATCAATAAACACAAGAAGACAGCATGATTCTGAGCGACCTTCAAACCAGTCATGAGGCGAGCCATCAATTTGTACTAGCTCACCCAAACAGGGGCGCCTGACACGCATTTGATGATGCTTAACCTGCTTGCGTTTTCTAGGCTTCCAAAGAGCTTGTTTCACCATAAGTTTACGAAGGGTTTCTATTGAGAATTTTAGCTGGTGCTTTTCATTGAGTTTCTCTTGTGCCAAGGTTGGACCAAAACCTTTGTAGTCACTTCGAAGAAGCGCCAAAGCTTGTTCAATTTTACTTGGCTTTACTTGGTTGTTGCTGGGTTTATTACGCTTCTTGGAGACCAGTGATTTAGCCCCAAACTTCATGTAACTATTGTGTAGACGTCGCACCTGCCTTGTAGTGAGCTTAAGTTTCTTTGCTGCGGCTATTTGTGTGATTTGGCGTAGAGAAAGTTGCTGGATAACCTCAAGACGTTGAAGTTCTTTTTGACTCATAGTAATTACCTCGGTTTGTTCTGTCATTATCCACTCCAAAAAGCGGACATTTTAACTTAGATCAAACCGGACATTACTACTTTGCAGCTACACTTTCAAATATAACCTTGACATGACAAACTCAGCTTGCTAGCATAAATTTAAATTAAACTTTTAACCAAGGTTGTTAAAAGAGGAAGTATTGCAAGATTGTTTAAC
>CAYZUN010000171.1:0-2987 GCA_964481625.1 uncultured Sulfurimonas sp. | reverse complement strand
AGAGAGTATACAAGAGTAAAAGTTACAGGTATTTCTGCTTAATTTTTAGTAACAAAAAATTAGTAAAAAAGGGGAAGCTCGGTTTCGGGTTTCCCCTTTTTTTATGCTCTTAAAAAAGTGATGCTGTTAAAATAATTGCTTGAGTCATGAAAATAAAAGAGTAGATACTAAATGAATAAAAGATAGTAAGAACAGGGAAAAACCCTATTCTTAATTTAAGACTTACAGTTCTTCAGCGTGTTTAGAAAGATACTCTGCAACACCTTCTGTGTCTGCTTTCATACCTTCTTCACCTTTATGCCAGCCTGCAGGACATACTTCACCGTGCTCATCTGTAAAGAGCATTGCATCAATCATTCTGATCATTTCATCGATATTTCTTCCAAGTGGAAGGTCGTTGATAACAGCATGTCTTACAATTCTGTTTTTGTCGATAAGGAAAGAACCTCTGAGTGCAACGCTTTTATTGAAAAGAACGTCATATTTTTTAGCGATCTTTTTTGTAAGGTCTGCAACAAGTGGATATCTTACTTGTCCAATACCACCTTCACTTACCGGTGTATTTTTCCAAGCAAAGTGCGAATACTGACTGTCCACTGAACATCCAATGACTTCAATACCTCTTGATTTGAACTCGTCAAGTCTGTGGTCAAATGCAATGATTTCTGAAGGGCATACAAATGTAAAATCAAGTGGATAGAAGAAAAGAACTGCGCCGTTTTCTCCAAGATTTTCACTAAGTTTGAAATCATCTACGAATGTATTGTCTCCAAGAACTGCTGTGGCTGTAAAGTTTGGTGCTTTATTTGTTACTAACATTATTAAAACCTTTTTGTAAAATTTATTTGAGGAAAAATTTTATCGTATGTTTGCTTAAAGGAGTATAAGAGTTGCTAAAAAGATTGATTGAATTGATAGAAAAAGATTTTTTTTGCTAAAATAAACGCGATTTTTTATTATACACACAGGAAACTTATATGTTAAAAAACTTTTTGTTTACAAGTGAGTCGGTGACAGAAGGTCATCCCGACAAGATGGCTGATCAGATCAGCGATGCTATTTTAGATTATATTATTGAGCGGGATCCAAATGCAAGAGTTGCATGTGAAACGATGCTTTCAAATGGTTTTTGTATTATAGCAGGTGAATTGAAAACGACAACTTATGCTCCGATGCAGGATATTGCCAGGGAAGTAGTACGTGAAATAGGTTACACAGATGCACAGTATGGTTTTGATTACCGAAGTGCAGGCGTACTGAATGGTGTAGGAGAACAAAGTGTTGATATCAACCAAGGGGTTGATCAGGCTGGTGGAGAGATTGGTGCGGGTGATCAGGGACTAATGTTCGGGTATGCCTGTAAAGAGACGGATGTTTTGATGCCTTTGCCTATACATATGGCACATCGTCTGACACAGGGGCTGGCTGATGCCAGAAAAAGCGGATTGATTCCTTTTTTGCGTCCGGATGGGAAAGCACAGGTAAGTATTCGTTACGAAGATGGTTTTCCTGCTGAAATTGATACAATTGTTATTTCGACACAACATGCACCTAGTGTAGAACAAACTACACTCAAAGAGGCAGTGATTGAGGAGATCGTAAAGAAAAATATTCCGGAAGGAATTAAAGCCGATAATATTAAATATCATATTAATCCAACCGGACGTTTTGTGATCGGTGGTCCTCAGGGTGATGCAGGTTTGACAGGTAGAAAAATCATTGTGGATACATATGGTGGAAGTTGCCCTCACGGTGGAGGTGCATTCAGTGGAAAAGATCCTTCAAAAGTAGATAGAAGTGCGGCATATATGGCACGTTATATCGCTAAAAATCTGGTAGCGGCAGGTGCGTGTGACAAAGCGACAATTCAACTCGCATATGCGATTGGTGTTGTAGAGCCTGTATCCATTCTGGTAGATACACATAATACGGCACATGTAGATGAATCAAAATTGGAAGCATGTGTACGGGAGTTTTTCCGTCTGACACCAAAAGGGATCATTGAAAGTCTTGACTTATTGCGTCCGATTTATCGTCAAACAGCCGCATACGGGCACTTTGGAAGGGAACTGGAGACATTTAGCTGGGAAAAAACAGATAAAGTGTCACATATTAAAGATTATTTTGGACTAAAATAAGAGAAAACTATAGTTTTAGATTTCTTTTATATTCCATATGTTATAGTTTTAGTCAACTTATTAAAGTGAAGGAGAAAATATGGCAGTTGTAATTACAGATACTTGTATTAATTGTGGCGCTTGCATCGACGAATGTCCGGTAGAAGCTATTGTTGATGATGAGGATAATCCAACAGGAGAAGAGATTTATTATGTTTATCCTGACAAATGTGTAGAGTGTGTTGGTTATCATGATACACCTGCATGTGCAGAAGCTTGTCCTACAGAGGGTTGTATTCAGTGGGGTGATTGCGAAGATGGCATGACTTGTTCTGAAAACAGAGGCGAAAAAGGCGAGCCTGTAATCGAAGAATAATCACAATTATACTTCTTTTAAAGCCCGAAATTCAGGTTTCGGGCTTTGTTTATATCTACTTTTTTACTACTTTAAACTTTATTATAGATTTCATTTGATATACTCTCAGCCTTTATTTTAAGACTAAAAATAGCTTTGGAGCAATATACTATGGAACAAACACTATCCATCA
Organism: uncultured Sulfurimonas sp.; assembly: GCA_964481625.1. GTDB lineage: Bacteria > Campylobacterota > Campylobacteria > Campylobacterales > Sulfurimonadaceae > QNZR01. The sequence continues at coordinate 322 of CAYZUN010000171.1, read as the reverse complement.
TTAAGCCGGATGCAGTTAAAAAAGGTGTTATCGGTAAGATAATCGACAGATTTGAAAGCAATGGACTACGTATCGCTGCGATGAAAAAAATCAGACTCAGCGAAGATATGGCAGGTGGCTTTTATGCAGAGCATAAAGAGAGACCTTTCTTTGGAGATCTTGTAGAATTTATGACAAGCGGACCAGTTGTTGTGATGGTTCTTGAAGGTGATAATGCAATCGCTAAAAATAGAGAACTTATGGGTGCAACAAATCCTAAAGAGGCAGCTGCCGGAACAATCAGAGCTGATTTTGCTGAGAGTATCGATGCAAATGCTGTACA
>CAYZUN010000170.1:0-3000 GCA_964481625.1 uncultured Sulfurimonas sp. | reverse complement strand
TATTGTTCTCCATTGGAGTAATAATAGTTTTTAGCACCTCTACTGTATTGATTTGATAATTAAGGTTAAAAAATCCAAGACCTTTAAAAATACCATTTTCAATAAAAAAAGCACTACGCTCGTCTATCTCTCTTCCTTGATCGATAATGACGAAATTTTTATTTTCAAAACTATTATAAGCTATTAGTTGCTGCACCCTTTTATTATATATTTCTGGTACTTCTTTTTGAATACAAGCTCCGTTACAAGCTTTTACCGTATAGTTAAAACATTCTTTTTTAACATTGTACAAACCCGTTAGCTTTTGGCAAAGCGTGTAGTTTTCTACTATATTAAAGAGAAAACTCTTAGCACTTTGTCTGTTGACAAATGTTGTTATTGCTTGTTTTCGACCATCGGCTTTATCAATTTTTAGGTTTAAATAACCTTCTACATCTTTAAAACTGAATAATGCATATGTAAATAGAGATCGTTTTAATGCTCTATTTAAAACAGGTTTATTTTGCTTAATTTCTTCACTTTCTTTTAAGAGGGCAAAAAGTTCACTTCCTGTTTTTTCATAAGTTACTGCAGCCACTAATAACTGAATCTTTTTGGACTTAGCATTGGTCTTGGTAAAGTGTTGATTTACCCGTTTCTTTATATTTTTACTTTTACCTATATAAATAATTTCACCGTCTGCCTTATGGATATAATATACACCTGTACTTGTGGGTAAACTTTCAATAATAGTTGCAAGTTTAGGATTTAATTTGGCATTTGATTCTTGCTTTATTGCATTGGTAATGATAGTTTTTTGGACATCTTTATCCAATAGCATTTTAAAAAGCTTAACGGTGGCAATGGCATCACCATTGGCTCTATGTCTGTCAGTTACAGGAATACCTAATGTTCTGCAAAGCCTTCCTAGTTTATAAGATTCTAAATCAGGAATCAGTTTTTTACTCAATTCAACTGTACATAATGTTTGACGTTCATAATCAAAACCTAAACGACGGAATTCAGTACCTAAGATACGATAATCAAAACTTGAATTATGTGCTACAATAATACAATCTGAAGTAATTTCAATAATACGTTTGGCAACTTCGTAAAATTTGGGAGCATTTCTAAGCATTTTGTTATTTATGCCCGTAAGGTTTACTACAAAGGGTTGAATTTCACGTTCGGGATTTACTAAGCTGATAAAACTATCAATAACTTGATGTCCATCATATTTATGGATAGCAATTTCAGTAATACCTTCTTCATTATACTTTCCACCAGTAGTTTCTATGTCTAGAATAGCATACAATTATTTTTTATCGACTACTAAACGTTTGTCTCTATTGGCGATTTCCCAAGCAGTATAAAACACTAACTGTGCTCTTTTTTGAAGTAAATCATATCTAATTTTGTCAGGTGTATCAGTTGCTTTATGATAGTCTTCATGTACTCCGTTAAAATAAAAGATAATTGGAATACCATTTTTTGCAAAATTATAATGATCAGATCGATAATAAAACCTATTCGGGTCATTTTCATCATTGTAGGTATAATCTAAGAACAAGTTTGTGTATTTTTTATTAGTTGCCTCAGATAAATCGTGTAATTCCTGACTTAATTTATCTGCACCAATCAGATATACAAATTCAGGATTATCGGCGTGTTTTTTATCAAAACGTCCTACCATATCAATATTTAAATCTACTACCGTACTTTCTAAAGGAAAAATAGGGTTTTCTGAATAATATTTAGAACCAAATAAACCTTCTTCTTCACCGGTAACGTTTAAAAATACAATAGATCGTTTTGGTCCATTGCCATCTTTAGAAGCTTTTTGAAAAGCTTCGGCAATTTCTAATAGGGCAGAAGTACCGGAGGCATCATCATCTGCACCATTATAAATTAAGGAATCTTTTATACCCAAATGGTCGTAATGTGCAGAAATAACAACATATTCATCTGCTTTACTCGTTCCTTTAATATACGCAACAACGTTTTCAGATGCATCTTTTGAACGACCATTAAAATATTCAACAGGAATATTCTGTAGGTAATTACCATCTGTATTTGCGGCACTTATCCCTAAATTTTTATAATAATTTATTATGTATTGGGCTGCAATTTTTTGACCTTTTTCACCAGTTTTTCTACCTTCATATTCGTCTGAAGCTAATGTGTATAATAATTTTTTTAAATCACTTTCTGTAATGCTAGTGGCATATTTTTTAGCATAATCTATCTTAATTTTTACATTTTTTACAGTTGTTGTTTTATTTCTGTCAGTATATGTATTTGTTCTTTTTCTGGATGACTTTGTATGAGTCGTTTGGCCTTTAGAACTTGGTATTCTCACCGAGCAAGAAATAAATAAGATTGCTAAAAGTAATATAATGCTATTTTTCATTTGTACGTTTTTAAATAATGGTTCAAAAATAAAGAATTAATGATGATTTATGATGAATTGCTTTGATTTTAAATCAAATGTAACCAAATTGGAAGTAAAGAGTTTCGAGACACTTTTGTTAGCAATCAAATCTTCAGTTTTTCCAGATATAATTTCTTTTTCATTCATTAACCACAATTGATCAGCGAGTTGCAGTGCTATATGAATTTCATGTGTAGATATGAGAATGGTTTTGCCCAATTCTTGCGTCATCTTTTTTAGTAATTGAAAAATTTCAATCTTATTGTGAATGTCTAAATGCGCTGTAGGTTCGTCTAATGTAATAATTTCAGTATTCTGAGCCAATGCTCTGGCTATCATTACCTTTTGTAGTTGACCATCACTCAACTCATAATGTTTTTTATTAAGAAATTCTTTGCTATTTGTTTGTTGTATTGCAATTTCAATTTGGTATTTATCATCATTGGTCAATGTACCCACCCAATTGGTATAGGGTTGCCTTCCTAAAGCAATTAATTCATATACAGTCAAATTACTTTCAGGAACCTTTTCTGTCAATACCAAACTCATTTTTTTTGCTAATTCAATATTGGGTATGGTCTCCAATTTTT
>CAYZUN010000169.1:0-3026 GCA_964481625.1 uncultured Sulfurimonas sp. | reverse complement strand
TATATCTCTACCCAACCAATATTTTTTCAACAGGCGGATGGTTTCATACCAAACTGCTTTTTGTCGTCTTTTTAATTGCATACTTCTTCTCATTAGGATGGTTTCGAAATAAACTGTTAGAAAATGACACCTACAGAAGTGGGAAATTTTTTAGAATGTATAATGAAGTACCGACAATTTTAATGTTAATTATTGTAGCAATGGTGATTATTAAACCGTTTTAAGGGCATCAGCCCTTATGACTTTCTTTTTCGCTCTTTTTTGGCTTTTGCCTTAAAAAGAATTGGCACGCCCTCAAAATTAAACGCTTCACGCATCTTATTGGTCAAATAACGTCGGTAGGTAAAATGCAGTCCCTTAGGTTTGTTCATTACCAAAGCAATTTTAGGTGGTCGGGTCTCATACTGCGTTGCAAAATAGAGTCGTATGCGCTGACCATGCATTGATGGCAGCGTATGACGGCGCATTGCCATCTCAATGACCTCATTGACCTTAGAGGTAGAAATACGTTGTGAAAAATTGTCATTAATCTCAACTAATTTCTCAAAAATTTTATTGATACGCTGTTTTGACTCAGCTGAGACGGTGATAATTGGCGCATAATGTAAAAATTTAAAACGGTCGCGTATATCTTGAATAATTTTCTCATAATCTTCACGTTTAGCAATATCCCACTTATTGAGCACAATCATACAACCCAATCGGTTCTCATCAATTAAGCCTGCAATTTTCTCATCTAAATCTAAAAACGGCTCACTTGCATCTAAAACAAGCAGTGCAATGTCTGCACTGTCGAGCTGTTTTTGCGTTCGCATCAGTGCAAATTTCTCAATGCCTAAAATCTTACCACGCTTTCGAATTCCTGCCGTATCGACAAAAGTAATTTTTTTACCTTCATACTCAAACATCTCATCAATCGGGTCAATGGTCGTTCCTGCAATGGGGCTAACCACCGCGCGGTCATCATCGACTAAAGCATTAAGCAGTGAGCTTTTTCCTACATTGACCCGCCCAATAATCGCCACTTTAAACTCTTTAATTACATTCTCATCTAAATCGACAAGTTTATCGGCCTCTTCATCATAGATCTCATCTTCACCTTCTTCTTGCTGCGCGGCATAATCTTCATAAGGGTAGAAGTAGCTGTCGTCATCTTCTTCTAAATTCTTGTCGGGAAACTCAAACGCTTCATCTGCTAATTCGCCATCAATCTCAAAGTGCTCAATCTCCTGGGCTGCTTCGTCTTCTTCATCTTTGACAATATCAGAGTCTGGAATCTGTTTGGCAATCCACGTTAGCAGAGCATTGACACCGCGATTATGTGAAATAGAGATGCCAAAAATTGCGTCCGTTCCAAACTCATAATACTCCCAAAGTTTCTCTTTCATTTTGTCATTGTCAATTTTGTTAACAACCAAAGCAACGGTTTTTCCCATGGTTTCTAATTCATAAAAGAACTTCTTATCATCCATCTCCGGCAGACTTTTTCCATCAACCATGTACAAAATAATATCTGCTTCGTGTGCTGCTTTAATAGATTTCTCTTTAATCTTGTCAAACAGTTCGCACCCTTGGTCAAGTCCTCCCGTATCAAGAATTTCAACATTTTTGTTAATAATGACGGCCTTGCGACGTTTAATATCACGTGTGGTACCGGCCTGTTCTGATGTAATGGCATCACGCTCTCTTAGAATTCGGTTAAAAAAAGAGCTTTTTCCTACATTGGGTTTACCAATAATGGCTAGTTTTTTCATAATTTTCTTTTGTATTAAGTATTAGATGTAGAATTATAGCAAGTTATCAAAAGTACAGACTACTTGTTTTAAATATTTTATTTAAGTACAGTTTGAAGATGTGGAATTTAAACTTTGGCTTAAGTCTTTATAGGACGTAAGCCATCACCCTTTAGTGACTTTCAAACTCTTTTTCAAGCGCTTCTAGTACATTTTTTGATTGAAATTTCTGCCATAGGGCATCACTGTTTTTGTAACTTGACTGCACATGCTCTTTAATCTCGTTGTTGAGTTCATCTTGAGAGATACCCACTAGCAGATAGATGTCATTATTACTCGGATTTTCCCAGTACTTCATCTGTTTAGAACCCGTAAGCGTCACTTTTGCCACCTGTTTTGAAACCTGAGTGGAGACTTTATCTGCCACCTCATCACCGCCAATTCCCGTAGAGCGTGCAAAGGTTTCTACTTTGTCTTTAACGGTTATCTCAATATGCTGTGCAAGGTTGGAACGTCCGTTTGCAAACGCTTCACGGCGTGAAAATCCATGACCAATTTTACTTAAAGGTGCAGAACCCACCGCTGTGACATACCCGTCAATATTGCTGTTTCCACACGCCCAGGTCGGCGCTAATGAATCGGCAATGTGACACTCAAAACTATTGCGAGCTGCTTCAGGATCTTTGTCACTGCACCCCGTTACCATCATAGCACCAACAAGTGATGCCATCACTAAATAATTTCTAAAATTTGTCATTTTATTTCCTCTCTTTTGAATTTTAATACCAACCGTCACAACCTTTATTTTTTTACATGAATTCTACTATAATTTCACTCATGTATTATTATGACTACCAAGAATTTAAAAATGACACCTTAACCCTTGCCGCCGAGTGCCGTAATTTCCGACCGGACACCATCATTGGCATTGCCCGCGGCGGCTTAATGCTCTCTCAGGCACTAGGCTATGCACTTAAGATTCGTAATGTTCAAAGCGTTCGCGTGGAGAGCTACGATGAGCAACATAAACGCTCTACTCTTAATTTACATGTAAACTGTGATTTAAGTAACTCTAAAAAAGTTTTAATTGTCGATGACATTGTTGATAGCGGCGATACACTCAAGCAAGTACTTACCCAACTTCAGAGTCGTCACCCTAACATTATATTTAAATCTGCTGCACTTTTTTATAAAACAACCGCCGTCATTCAAAGTGACTTCAAAGTCAAAGAGGCAGCAGAGTGGATCGACTTTTTTTGGGAAAAGGATTTTTTTAATGTATAATTAATCCAT
>CAYZUN010000168.1:0-3035 GCA_964481625.1 uncultured Sulfurimonas sp. | reverse complement strand
ATCTACAAGAATTTGATGCTTATGAATTTACAGGGGCTTTATTAGCTGGTGATGATGACTAAAAAAAGGTTCAAATAAAATTACAAAAGGCTCCGTGATACGGTAACAACCATTTTGTAACTACATAGCAACGAACAAAAATCTTATAGTTTGCATACTGAAAAAGAAGAATAGGTGCAAAATGTTACGTTCAACCATCATGGCTCATATGGATGAGGCTCTAACAGAGAGCAAATACCGCTTTAAACAATTACAAGAAATAGACAATGAAGTTAAGTGGGATGAGCTCGTAGAAATCGTAGAGCCACATTATCTAGCTTCTAATATTGGTCGTAACTTAATTACGACTGAATCCATGTTACGTATTTACTTTCTACAGCGTCGCTACGAGATGTCAGCATCGAAGGTTGAAGAAGCATTATTTCAAATTGATGCACTTAGAGATTTTTCCAAAATATCGCTTGATAGTGGAGTAATTCCACATAATTCCTGCATTGATTCATTTGAAACTCTTATCAAAGAAAACCAACTTGAAAACCTTGTAGAAATGGCTTTTGAGTTCGAACCTTTAGTGAAAAGCTTAACGGAATAATATTAGATAACTAGCGTTCAGTTACTTTTACTGGCAATTAAAATCCCCTCCCATATTTTATCTGCCATTTCTTCTGAACCTAAAAAGCGTGTAAGCAACGGCTTACCTTGTTCCATAAAATTTGGAAAGCGTTGTAATAAATCATCTAATTCTTCTTTTGCTGCATCCATCTCACCCAATTCCGCATAAGCTGTACAACGCGCTAATGCACCATGAAATATATTGGGAGAATCAATTTTGAGTGCATGATCTAAAGCTTCTTTATAATTATTATGCATAAAATGATAAATAAAAGGCGTGATATTAAACCAACCAGGGGAGCTTGTAGAAAGCTCTAAAACTTTTTTAACCAGCAAACAACCCTCTTCCCATTCTCCCATTAGGCAAAAGTGAAAACCTACGCCATATTCTATATAGGCATCGTACTGACAAATATCTCTAGCAATATTAAATTCACTTAAACTACGACGGTGTTTACCCAAACAAAATAAAATTTGGCCAAAACTATAATGGGCTTCATGGCTATCCGGTCTTAAGCGTATTGCATTAACCGCCGCTACTTCTCCTTTTTCTAAAGGACTATCAATTACACCAAAGGCATATACATAATCTCGGCGACAATAATCAGCATAAAGTATATTTGCAACCACATCATTTGGGTTTTCTTTCAATTTTTTCTCACAAACATCTACAGCCATTGAAAACGACTGCAAAGAAAGATCATCGGAATAATGACGGTAGTAGGCCAGTGCCTTACACTCTTCTGGGATATTACTTTCGTCCTCTAATAGCTTTCTTGCCCAATGTCTATGTAAAACCCCTTGCTGAAGATCAGCAACAACGGCTGTAACAATGCCTATAATTTCATACTGTTCATTAAAAGCCTGACCACTATTTACATCAAAACTTTCAGACCATAGTACCTCTTCTGTCTCACTCTCGACTAACCGACATATAAGCACATAGTTTTCTTTAGGTAACTGCTGAATATAAAAAACCAACATATAGTCAGCCGTAAATTTATCTCTAATTTCAGCCGCTGCATATCGAGTATCACTCTTATCAGCATGAGGTATCGAAACCACCAGACTCGAAAATAAAAAATGACTTAGTTCTTTGGCTAAAATATCTGTAATTTGAAAAAGTAAGCGATTGCTTTCTTTATCCTGCGTCTCATCACTAAAACATAAAACAGCCAACTTAGGTGTTTTTGAATGACCTTTTTTTGCCTTAGGTAGCTGATGTGTACGTGCCTTCTTCTCAAATAACGGTGTATAGCTCCCCTTTGGCACCGTAATGACCAGTGGATCATTTACCCCTTCATTATCATAGTATTTTTCTAAGCGATCACGCACACGCCCAGCCATAATACGCACCACAGGATTAGTATCAGAATCAAAATCTACAGGAAATCCTAATGTCTCCACCGCAATGGTATATTGCTTTAAGTTCTCACCTTTGCCAGCAAGAGTTTTACGAACGATATATTGAAGAAAATTCTGCATTTGTTTTGCAGATTTGAAATGAGGGCTGGCAAGAATACTCGCTAATTGGTGCTCCACCAATTCAGCATCATCTTCTGTGATTGAAGACGGGTTATTTGAGTTTTCCTGTACCACTATTTAAAGTGCCTCAGTAAGCTACGTTAAAGTTCCATTAATTATTTCAATAGTAATACCTAAGTTTAGCATGGATTCTTATTATCATCCATTACCCATAAGGGTCTGCGCCATATAGCCTACTTTTTAATAAGCAAAAATATCAACATCCGTCCCATGTTCACGAATTTTATCAGCACGTGCAGAAATATATCTTTGAAAGTTAAGTTCCGTTTTATACGCACCTGTCAGCACATAATCAAAAACAGACTGGATATGAAAGGTACGCATTTGCGCATCTATTCGCATCACCTCTTTACCTTCTTGATTAAAAAACACCATCGCTGGCAAATAGGAAATACCTAACTTGTTTGCCCATTCTTTTGCTGTGATCGATTGCCCAGTTGGCGTAGTAATTTTTGTATTAGAAAAACGATCTAACTGCACCGAACTAAATTGTTTGACTAGATTTCTGGTGGTTTCATCTTGTAGTGTTTTCTCATGCAATAAGTCACAGTTTTTACAATTCTTAGCTTCGAAGAAAACAGCTAAATAATCTTCTGCTTTTTTATCCGTTCTATTCAAATCGTAAGAAGCTGATATGAAAAAATCTTCTTGATTCAATTTACCTTCACTCTCATCTGCACTTGCTTGCATTTGCAGAGCAGAATATTCACCAAAGCTTTGTGCCTTTTCGTGCTTGCCAGATACAAAGCTCATACTACGTTGAAAATCTGCTGGAGGAATATATCCATTCAACTGATGCACAACTTTCTTATTTTCATCAAAGAACAATAGCGTTGGCGTGTATTTAATTCCTAGCGCCTCAGAAAATGACTTCTCGG
>CAYZUN010000167.1:0-3052 GCA_964481625.1 uncultured Sulfurimonas sp. | reverse complement strand
CAGGAAGTTATTCAGCACTTTTAACAAAGTTTTGCGCTTTAAAAAATATCAAATCTTTTATTATAAATCCTAAACAATCTAGTAACTTTGCTAAGGCTCTAGGTCATAGAAGCAAGAGTGATAAGATTGATGCACATATGCTTTCACAAGCAATAGCGATAGCGAAGGAAAGAGAAATCAAAGTGCCTGTGATAAATGCAACTCTTTATACAAAAATAATACACAATATGACAAAGAACTTTATAACAAAGCATGTAGTAAAATTGAAACAATCGAAGTAGAAAAAGAGTTAGTTGCTTAAAAAAGTATATTAGTTTGAAAACAATTGATTAATTTTAAGAAATTAAGTGGATTTTAAGGTGGCGACTAGGAGCTAATAAGTGACCTACAACATTCACCCCTGTGAATGAATCTCCACTTTTAAGATGTAGAAATAAAGTACTCAATTAAATCTAAATATGGTACAATATAAGTAAAGGGGTTTTTATGCACTTAAGTCAAGATATAAAGCCAATAAGCTATTTAAAAGCAAAAACTGCTGATGTAATAAACAGCGTAAATGAAAACCAAAGAACAATTTTTATTACTCAAAATGGAGAAGCTAAAGCTGTTGTGCAGGATATACGCAGTTACGAGAATACTCAAAATACATTAAATCTACTAAAGCTTATTATTCAAAGTGAAAATGACATTACTGAGAGTAAAGTTACTCCACAAGATGAAATGTTTGAAAATTTAGAAAAAAAACTTTTCAGCTAAATGCGTACTTACGCAGTAACTTGGACAGATAATGCCCAATATGATTTAAAATTAATAATTGAATATATTAAAATTGAGAGCGTTCCTATTGCTAAAGAGATATTTTTTGCAATAAAAAATGAATGTAATCAATTATATTATATGCCAACAAGAAAAAGAATTGTGCCAGAATTACAACAAATTGGGATTACTCAGTATAGAGAAGTATTATTCAAAAGATGGCGTATAGTTTTTAAAATAGAAGAATCAAATATATCAGTATTAACAGTAGTAGATAGCAGTAGAAATCTAGAAGATATTTTGTTTCAAAGATTAATTAAAACACATGATAACAATGTAAGCCTCCCCTAAACCCGAACCAGTTTAAACGGAATAATTCTTCTCCTGATTGTACTTGTCCAAAAATTCAATAGGACTTAATTTTCCTAATATTGAGTGAGGTCTGTGATTGTTGTAATCATAAATCCACTCATCTGCCATTATTTTTACTTCTGATAGTGTATCAAACAGATAAACATCAAAAAATTCTCTACGCATGGAACCATTTAATCTCTCCATTCTGGAGTTTTGAGTTGGCGATCCAGGCTGAATAAATTTAAGTTCAATAGAATGAATATAACACCACTGTTCAAGTTTATGAGAGATAAATTCTGGACCATTATCTACTCTTATTGATTGTGGTTTTCCTCTAAATTCAATGGCTCTTTGAAGTGCTTGAATAACTTTTATTGAAGGTTGACATCAAAGCTTATCTTGATCACGAGTACAAAGAGTAAGTAAATCTAAAATTACTTCTTATTCATCTTAAAGACATAAGCAAGGACTTCAGCAACAGCAGCAAAAAGAGCTTCAGGTATCGGTTTTTCAAGATCTACTTCTTTGTAAAGAGAACGAGCTAATGGTGGATTTTGAACAATATGTACATTGTTTTCACGAGCAATCTTCTTAATTTGTACAGCGATATTATTCATGCCCTTCGCCACAACCACCGGAGCACGGTGCTTCTCTGCGGCATATTTAATAGCAACGGCGTAATGGGTTGGATTGGTAATGACAACATCAGCACTCGGGACTTCTGCCATCATTCTCTTTCGAGCAGTCTCCATCTGAATTTGGCGGATTTTCCCTTTAATGTGCGGGTCTCCTTCCATATTCTTCATCTCATCTTTGACCTCTTGTTTACTCATTTTGAGCTTATCAAAATACTGCTTTCTTACAATGACCAAATCAATAAGTGCAAACACTGCTAAGACTACAAGCATCACCAATGCAATCACAATCATCTTATCTTTCACCCAATCAAGTTGATCCATCAATGAAAAAAGCGCAACCGTAGGCAGTTCTTGAATAAAGAAAAAGAAGAAGGTAAAACCTACACCCATTGTAGTCATTGCTTTTAAGGTAATTTTTGCCCCTTCAATTAGCTTTTTAAGTGAAAAAAGGTTTCCAAATCCTTTAATGGGATCAAGTTTTTTAAAATCTGGTATGAGAGGTTTTGTCGTAAAAAGAAAGCCAAACTGAGCAAGTCCGCCAATAACACCTGAGATGGCAACAACAATAGCTAAAGGAATTGCTATAACCAAAAACTCCATCATCATTGTAAATGCTAAATCAATTAAACTACTTTGAGTAATAGGCATACCTTGTAGTGAAAAGAGGTAGCGCGATACGTTAAAAAGACGATCACTCATAAAACCAAAAAGCATGAGTATTGCTAAAATGGCAAAAAAGAGTGAAACGACACCCGAAGCGTCTTGACTTTTAGGAACATTTCCCTCTTTTCGGGAATCTTCTATCTTCTTGGGGGTGGGTTCTTCCGTCTTTTCCTGATCGTCAGCCATTACAATCTCCTAAGAAGAGTCCACAAAAATCTAAAGGATTTTTCTTTAGAGACATAGCAGTAAACGTAAAAAAAGGGATACATCGCTTTATGGTTATATATCTACAACACATTTTTCATCTTTTTTAAGATTTTACTGATACTTGCTTAAGATAAAGCTAAAAACTCTACTATCTCTGCTTAAGTACTGTCAACGGCTGAATTAAAATAGACAGTTTTTGGGGAGACTTACACCTGCATAGCCTCTTCTTTAAGTCTCTCTGCTATCCAAACTTTTATAATGGATTGTCTTGTTACACCGATTTTTTTTGCTTCTCTATCTAAAGACTCTACAACCCACTCAGGAAAATCAACATTAACTTTTTTTGTCTCTGTTTTTAGCTTTTTCATATCTTTGAGTCTTATGGCAGTTGAAAAGTCTAAATATTCACTAATATCTTCGCCATCATCAAA
>CAYZUN010000166.1:0-3080 GCA_964481625.1 uncultured Sulfurimonas sp. | reverse complement strand
TATTAAATTCTGACATGATCTCTGGCTCCTATTTTGTGCGCGAAGTATAACAAGTTTATAAGTGGCAGGTATGGTTAAGCCAATTTATAACTAAGGTAACTAAGATGAGAGACTTTCAGATAACACTTGAAAATAAATCGCTTCCATTTGTTGTTCTTTGATGAGTCTTGGGTTTTCTGAATCAGTTAGCTGATCCCATATGAACCAAGGCAATTGATAATACTTCTTTCCGGAGACATCTATATTTTTTCCGTTGTTAAAAAACAGCGAAATATTTCTGTTAGTATCTAATTTATAAATTGTTTTACCATAGATAATGGGGGGTAGGTGATCACTAGTAATATAGATGATTGAATTTTTGTCCAGAGCTATAAGTTGTTTAAGATAGCTAGCTAAGGCTTTTGTACGATAATAAAACTGGTTTGAAATTCGTTTTACCTGATCATCGGGGTGAATTACTTTAGCTATATCAGGCCTTTCTGTTTCGTTTCTTGCATAAGGTAAATGACCATACATACCGAGCACGTAATTAAAAACAGGCGTGTCACTTTGTTTCAGAATGGTTTTTAAATGTTTAATATTATGCTCTAACACGTCACCATCAAAAATGGGTCCAAAAGACAATTTCTCTTTGAAATAGTCATTCTCTTCGAGAAAAGACACTTCTTTAAAGCCTATGCTCTTATAGGCTTGTATTGAATTAAAAAAACCGGCTCCAGTAGCAATTGTTGCAATAGTTTTGTAATGATTTTGATTGAGCTTTTTCACAAAACCACTCATTGCTCCACCTTTCATGACGTTAAACTCGATTTTATTGACTTTGGATAATGCTTGTACACCGGTTAGTAATTCAAATTCGGCTTGTGCTGTTCCCCCACCATAAGTGGGTGAGGTTACTAAAGAAAAGTATTTTTGCTCATTTAAAAAGGGCAGTAATTCTTTAGCTAATATTGATTGGCTGAACTGAATATCTTGCAACTGTCTTGGGTCAATAAAACTTTCAAGTACGATTAAATGGATATTCTTTGGCGTGCTTATGTCTCCCGTATACAGAATGTCTTGAATATCTATAGCGTTATGAAGGGATGCGTAATTCTCAAGTTTTTTAGTATTTGCAATTTCTTCATTACTGTAATAAATGAAACTGGAAAATTTCCCATTTTGTCTAATGGTTTGCTCTTGTGACCATGAAATATACCTGAATTGTTCACTATGAAAATGAGCAAACGTGTTGCTTGTTAGAGCAAATGCAGTAAATCCTATAAGTGTCGTGCGTAGAAACAGCGATCGTTTTAAATGTTTAGAAGGATATGATTTATATGCTTGATAAATAAGAAATAAAAAAATACAGGGAATGGTTGAAAAAATAGCAATTGAAACAAGAGCCATCATCGGTGAAAAGGTCCACAATGAGCTGAAATTTTGGAAATCTGAGGGGGAGGGTGCGCGACCTAAAAAATTATAAAAACAATCAAACAGTGAATACAAAATGACTATCGGTAAAATAGGCGTAAAAAAGCGTATAAAGCGATTCTTAATTTGAGAAAAATGAAAAAAAGACAGTATTAGTAGGATTAGTGGAATTTCAAATTCAAATACTAAATCATTAAATTTGGTCTCTCCGCGCCCGACTGAAACCCAACTAGCAGACAAGTCGATATATAAAAGCAGGGTACAAAATGCCAACAACAAGAAGATAAAAAGTGAAATTAATTTTTGTATGTTGATAAAATTTTGCACTTATACCTCGCTAGTGAATAGATTTTTGCAATTATTGTGCAACGTCATTGTGTGAATAGTATAAGTCATAGATATTCAAAAAACATATCGACTCTAATTCATACGCTAGTTTACCATCCTATATTGATATAATGAGTTCTAAATAGTGAACGGTTCGTGAATAGAAAACTTTATTGTTGGTATTTTTCTTTGTTTAGGGAGTATTAAAAGAATTGCTTAAGTAAAGATTAGTATTGAATTGTTGACGCGTTAATTGAAAAAATTAAATTAAACACATGACTGAAATAACTGATTATAAAAGCTTAATAGCGGTAGGCAAGCAACAAAAAGAACCACAACGATTTCTCTTCGTTTTTTTGCAAGCATCATTACCGGATGATCATAATGACGATGACCTGCAACGTTTTCAGTCAGGTCATGGAGGTGAATTAAAAGCCATTATGTGTGTCGATAAAGATTTAGCCGAATTAACAGACTTTGCTGGTTTGGTCAAAGAGTCAGAACAGATGGAACAAGACTGGAGTATGGTTTTAGTGGCTTGCCTATCCGGTATGAATCGCATACCACCGACTGCTGAAGAGGCAGAGCAATCGTTAAAAACCATGGTGCAAACAGTACAAAATGGCGGTGATTTATCAAAATATTTAGCGTTTGATAAACAAGGGGTTTTATTGCATTTTTCGTAGGTTTCTGAACAAGGAAGTAAAGAATATTAAATTACCGTAGAATATGCGTTTTATTTATTGCACTGGATTTACGTTCCAGCCAGCATGACAGGTATTATATGACAGATATTATTGTATCGGCATTGTACAAGTTCGTCACACTTGACGACTATACAGCGCTCAGAAAACCGCTTTTAAAGCAGATGGAAGAAAATCAGATTAAGGGAACTTTGTTATTGGCAAAAGAAGGAATTAATGGCACTGTTGCAGGGGATCGAAAGGGAACTGATGCATTACTCGCCTGGTTACGCTCTGATCCACGTTTTGCAGATCTGGAGACCAAGGAGTCTTATGAGCTGAGCATGCCTTTTTATCGCACTAAAGTTAAATTAAAGAAAGAAATTGTGACCATGGGGGTTGATGGTATTGACCCTAAAAAAATAGTAGGCACATATGTTAAACCTAAGGACTGGAATGCACTAATTTCCGATCCGGAGGTGTTATTAATTGATACTAGAAACGACTATGAAGTTCAAATTGGCGCTTTTAATGGTGCGGTTAATCCACAAACAGAGACTTTTCGTGAATTCACACACTATGTCAAAGAGCAATTAGATCCGGCTAAGCATAAAAAAGTCGCCATGTATTGCACAGGCGGTATTCGCTGTGAAAAAT
>CAYZUN010000165.1:0-3093 GCA_964481625.1 uncultured Sulfurimonas sp. | reverse complement strand
TTGTCTTTTTACCAGTACCATACCCCTGTATTGCTACTTTTTCAATCCATGTTAATTGCTCTAATTCGTTTATCCATTTTAAAAAATTATTGTTATTACCTGACTTTCCTTTAATTACTATTGTACCCTCCTGAATACTAATTTTTTCTTCTTTTTTACTATTTTTCAACACTGGTTGAAATTCAATTCCAACTAATAAAACAGCATTCGGAATAGTCATTCCTACCTGATCTAAATACCATGAGACCTTAGAGGAAGCTAATGAAAAATCAGTAACCAATTGTTCTTTTTTTTGTACTTGGTCAGTAAGTTTTAATAAAGTGCTTTTATGGGTTTTATTCACTTCAAGTTCAGCAGTTAATTGATCAATTCTTGAAGAATAACTACTAAAAAACAGAAAACTCACTAATAATAAAACAAAAATAGTTGCCAAGCCTACTTTCAAGCCCAGTTCAAAAATTCGTTTTTGTTTAAAATCACTTTTTAGATTGTCTATTATAGCATCAAAATTTGATACTGTCTTTTTTTGACCGGTATAATACCTTAGAATTCCCGCTAAGGGCAGTACATTGTTTGGTATAATTTGTAGACCGTTGATGTCATAAGCGACTGAATGGTCTATTATGTCAGAACTAGCAATTTCAGTAATTGTTTTATTGTCAAAAGAAATGCTGCTATTTGAAGTTTGAAGTGTAGTATCTTTTACAAAACTGCATAATTGTGACGCTGCTAAATTACCTAATGAAAAACCAATGACATTATAATTATCTTTTTGATAATCATCAATAATGGCATCTATATACTCTTTTCTACAGATAGCAACAAAAGTATCTGTATGACCTTGCAGCACTTCACAATAAAAATGATTGTGTTTCAAATTCGGAAAAGTCATTGCAATAGCTTTTTCATATTCAAAAACGCCCTCAACCTTTTTAGAAAGAATCTGTTTGTCATTAATAATCAAAAAAACTGCGGTTTGCTTTGTTAAGCTTTCTTTTAAACTTTCAAAACTATCATACTGCCGAGTGCTTTCCAGCACCAGTTCTTTTTTTTCTTTTTTTAAGGTCAATACATTTAATAAGGTAGTACCTTTATAGGTAGTATATTCTATACCGACAGATTCATTTGTATGTAGTAATTGTTTTAACACTTTTTTATAAATATATACTGCAAATTAACACCCCTAATTAACATATAAAGTATAACACTGCCAAATTATAAAATGCTTTGCAAATAGTGTAGCTTCTTAAGTAGTTCATAATATAAGTTCCATAAACGGAAAATATAATTTGGATATAAAATTCAGGTCTAATTAAAAATTCTATTTAATAATAGTAGGCTTAATCAAAACCGTTAATTTCTTCTTCGTATCCTCACGTTTCTTTTTACTAAATAACCATTTTATGATTGGTATTCTGGCTAATAGAGGCACTCCGGTACCGGTATCATTTTTTATTTTTTCTTCTAGCCCTCCCAAAATAACTAGATCCTGATCTTTAACTCTAATAATAGAATTAAACTCTCGTGAGTTTACACCGGGAGGCGCATCTTCTGCGACTTTAGTACCATTAAATGTTGATTGAATTACATTGATATCTAAAGTAATCTGTCCGTCACCTGAGACCAGTGGTTTGATATTAATTGCAAACTCAGCATCAACAGGATAATAATTGGTGATAGTAGATGTTTGTGGGTTTTGACTACCAATAATATCACGTTGTGTAACGGCATAATAGGTAGTTTCGCCAATAGATAAATTGGCTCTATGTCCGTTCAATGCAGAAAGTTTAGGAGCAGAACGGATCTTTATATCCCCATTAGTTTCCATTGCCTTGATCTTGGCAAAAAAGTTAGGAACTACTTGTCCTAAATTAAATGAGCCAAAACCATTAAATCCACCAATAATTCTATTCACTGTACTGGCACCTAGAGTCAGGTCGGTAGTAGGATAAATATCACCTTGTGTAGTCGTAGGTTCACTCCCAATACCCCAACTCACACCCGTTTCTACCGTTGCAGACTTATTTACTTCTAACAACATTACTTCTATTAAAATTACAGGAACAGGTTTATCAATATACTCAATAAATTCTTTAAAACGTTCAATATTTTGACTGGGACCACTAACAATAAAGCTATTCAGTTCAACATCCACACTTACATTCAAATCCTTTATAACATCTTCAGGCAACATATTTACCAATGATTCTAATTGACTAGAACGATTAGAAAATGTACTGGTTCTACTTGTATTTACATTCTGTCTGTTGTTATTGTTGTTAAAACCTTGTTGATTGTTATTAAAACCTTGTTGGTTGGTATTATTATTAAAATTATTCGAAGAAGTAGTATTATAACCAGAACTAGTTCTTCCAGCTTGACGCCCCGAACTTCCGCTTGAAGTCATTACTTCTATAGAACGATGCATTAAAGGTATGATAACTGCATCGCGTAAAGAAACCTGGTCTTTTTTACCAAAATAATAAATTGAATCTGTCTTTTTATAAGTAAAATCAGTATTTTCTAAAATTCTGTTTAATAAGAGGTCAAACGAGATATTGTTAGCTTTTACAGTTGCTGTACCTGCATCATTTAATGGAGCAGAAGTAAACATGTTTTGCTTTAATTCATGTCCTATATCATCAACAATATTTGAGATGGGTGTATTTTCAAAATCAACATTCAGTGTCTTTGTCTCAGTAATTTCAAAAAAGAAATTAGAACGTCGTTGTCTACGTGGGCGTTGCTGTTGTTGTTGTTTATTTTTCAGATTCTCATTAGAGCTAGGTAGATTAGGTACATCTGTAAAACTATTATTTTGTTCAAATAAATAATAATTATCACGGGTCTTGGTGACTGATAAATTATTAGCAAAAGCAATTTTATCTAATGCCGAATTAAATGGCATATTTTGTATATAACTTGTCAGCGATACATTTTCCATTCCCGGAGCAAAAACCAAGTTTTTACCTGTTTTATCCATGATTTGTTTAAAAGCAACATATAAAGTATCTCGCTGTAGATCAATACTTAACATATCTTTAGTTGGATTGTAAGAGATAGGAATAATTCGTTGTTTTATAGGCGTAATTG
>CAYZUN010000164.1:0-3110 GCA_964481625.1 uncultured Sulfurimonas sp. | reverse complement strand
TTGCTGGTCTCGGCAAGGTAAATTTACCCTATAACCACCGCATGATGAATTCTCTTTGCGAAGAAAATGCAAATCTTATTAAAGAAATGAGGATTAATACAGACGAAATGGACGATTTTCTTAAAAAAGTAAACAACAGAACTTGGTCTGAAAATTCTTGGAGATATAAATTTATTCTCTCATATTTACAAATTAACCTTTATAAAAATCTTAATATCAACCCAGAAACATTAAACGACGCAGTGCTAGCCCACATTGCAACAACTATCAAGTGTTTTTATGATGAGGCTAAGAAATCCTTAGCTAAGGTAAAAATCAATGATTAAAGAATATGGACGGTCCTCTTTTCGCCATTTAAATAGATACACCAAAAAATAAAAAATTATGAAAGAAAAACTTAAAAATATAGGATCTTATGTGCTTGGTGTTGGAGGGTTTATACTTATTTTATTTTTGGGTATTCTTATGATTAAAGGTGCAGTATGGGTTGGGGAATACGCATTACAATGGCTTATAGATTTTTCATGGATTGTTTTTGCGATAAACCTGTTTATTCTTTTACCTCTTGGGCTTTTTAAAAAGACAAGGGTGGTAGGTGGTATCGGAATGTCTATATCATCGTATGTATTTGGTCTAACTCTCTGGTTTCTAGGTCTATTGTTAACTTATTTTACTTGGGGGTTTGTAGGTATATTTATCGGACTCATACTTGGTGGAGTAGGTGTTATACCAGTTGCAATGTTGGCGTCAATAGTCAATGGAGATTTTCTTACTCTTTTAGTGCTAGTTATCCTTACAGCACTTACTTTTGGAACGGGAATACTTGGTATTTATTTAGCAACAAAGGCAGAAAAAGATGAAGATGTTAAAATCTATAAAGATATTGAATATGAAGAAATTGATTAAAAATACTTGGTATTTATTGGTACCAACAATAATGCTCTTATTTGCCCTCGCTGATAATCCATATGGGTACTATCAAATTTTGCGGTGGGTGGTTATGTTGTTTGCTGGTTATGTTGCTTTTCTCTCATATGAGAACAAACACAAAATATGGTTATGGGTTTTTGTGAGTATTGCGATTTTGTTCAATCCAATCATGCCAATATATTTGAGTCGTGAATCGTGGTCTGTGATTGATGTAACCGTAGCCGTATTTTTTGGTGTAAATATGTGGCTGTTGAAAAATAAGAAAAATGATTGACAAAAATGAAATTGACAAAAAAGCGCAAGAATTTGAAATACATACATCAAACTTACAGAGAGATTATATTTTTGGTTGGGTACTTTTTGCGCTGTTTACAGAAAGCAATCTAAAAGACACTATCTTTTTGAAAGGAGGTAATGCTCTCCGAAAAGGATACTTTGAGAATACTCGATTTTCATATGATTTGGATTTTGGTATTCCAAATGACATTGAACAAAGCGAACTCTTAACAGAATTGAATAAAATCTGTGATATTGTTGAGAGAAAATCGGGTGTTCATTTTATAAAAGAAGACAATCAAATTAAAGAAAAATTTACAGCCACAAATGCACCGATACCAGATTTGAAAGTGTATGAGGTAAGAATTTATTTTAATGATTTTTATGGCAAAAAGAATCATTTGAAAATAAAGATTTCAATGGATATAACTCGTTTTGATAAAACTCTTTTGCCTATACAAGAAGTTGATTTAATACATCCATACTCTGACGCACATGAAGTCGTATGTAAAATCAGATGTATGAAGTTAGAAGAGATAATTGCGACAAAATTAAAGTGCTTACTGCAAAGGCAGCATGCTCCAGATTTATTTGATTATGTATATTCTGTAAAGCTTTTAGGTGGTAACCTCGATAAAGATGAAGTTGTTAAAACTTTTGTACAAAAAACTATTTTCGGAAATAACCCGCATGTATTAAAAAATATCCTATATAAAACACCATTTGATTACTTCAAAGAGTGTTGGACAAAAACTATTGTTTGTGCAAAAAAAGTAATTTTTGGTGTAGATGAAGCAATATCATTTTTTGTAGAAAATTTAGAGGAATTGTTTAATATTTATCCAGACAATGGTTTTGATACTTTTGCTTATTTCGGACCTGAATTAAGAGTACCAATTATGGAAGCAGGGCGAACACAAACTTTGCTAAAAGTAAGATATCAGGGTTATGATAGGTTAGTTGAACCGTATTCATTAAAATACAAAGAAAGCAAAAAGGGACAAAAAAGAGAATATTTTTATGTTTGGGATTGTAGTGGTGGCAGCAGTCAACCAGGCATCAAGTCTTTAGTTTCAGATGGATTTGAGTCAATAGAAAATACAAAAGAAAAGTTTGAGCCACGCCGACAAATTGAATTATCAAAATCTGGAGAGACACCAGAAAATCCATTTTTATTTGACCCAAACAAACCTATGCGGGCGCCAAATACGCACAGAGTGCGCTCATTTCGTCGTACACGCTCACAATCATCCTACGGGCCTACTTATATTTATCAATGTAGTTCATGTGGTAAAAAATTTAACAGAAAGACAATGGACTCAACACGAAGAAAACACAAAAGCAAAGAGGGTTTTGATTGTTATGAATATGCTGTTTATGTTGATATGAAATATTAATTAGGAGCTTCGCTTGCGCGCGCATTGGGTGGGGCAAGCGTAATATGATTTGTTTGTGCGTTTAGCACAATCCTTCTTCTTTCCATACAATTCACATAAAACTCTAACCGAAACCACTAAGCGAGCCACGAAAACACCAAGCAGGCATACGAACGAAGTGAGTGTCAATGCGAGGTGTTTCTCGTTGGCGCGCGTTCTCTCAAGTTAGCAGGAGCACAGCGCCACCGTCCGCAAAGAAATGGAAAAATGGCGAAGTGTATTGCGTAAGCAACAAAACTTGTTTTAACGAGCTATTTTGGAATGACTGTAGCGAACCCGCCCGAGTGGAGCGAGTGCGATGGCGCGGTTGTGTTGAGAGGGTTATCACTATCCGTTCCTAGCACATGCGGAAGTTTAGAATTACCACGCGCTCGATGCGTGCCGAAGTCCAATCCACAAACCATTTGAGTTATACCACGCGCCCGCGTGGTAGTATTGCTTTGAGAGTTTAACTAAGTAGGTCTACTT
>CAYZUN010000163.1:0-3132 GCA_964481625.1 uncultured Sulfurimonas sp. | reverse complement strand
CAGTGCTAGACGGCTTTGACGGCACAATTCAAAAAGCACTACGCAAACAAATGGAAGATGATAAAATCACATTGTACGACGATGAAATCATCTCAAAAGTAGAAGAGCAAGAAGACAGCACCGAAGAGAAAAAACTACTAACCATTCACTTTGAAGATGGAACAAGCATCACCGACGTAGAAGCGCTAGTCTGGGCGATCGGTCGCAAACCAAACACTGACTCAATCGGTTTAGAAAACACCGATGTAAGAGTAGATAAACGCGGCATGATCATCGTAGATGACTTCGAGAAAACAACCGTAGATGGCATTTACGCCATAGGCGATATCATCGGCAAAGCACCACTAACACCCGTAGCAATAGCGGCAGGTCGTCGCCTAGGTGATCGTTTATACGGCGGAAAACCGACACGCAAAATGTCATACGACAACATCGCAACCGTCATGTTCACCCACCCACCAATCGGCACAATCGGCATGAGTGAAGAAAAGGCGATTGAAGAGCATGGTGACGCAGTAAAAGTCTACCAAACAGACTTCGTACCGCTCTACCATCAACTAACGCGCCACAAAGTGAAAACACACATGAAGTTGATTGTGCTAGGTGAAGAAGAGAAGGTTATCGGCTGTCACGTGATTGGCTTAGGCGCAGATGAAATGTTGCAAGGTTTTGCAGTGGCTATTCGTATGGGTGCTACTAAGGCGGACTTTGATGATACGATTGCTATACATCCGGTTTCAGCAGAAGAGCTAGTCACGATGAAATAAGTGTGATTTTATTAGTTAAAAAAAAGCCCCTTTTAGGGGCTTTTTTTGTTATAAAACGCCTTTATTTTGTGTATTTTAAGGTGTTGTTTGAGCTGAGTTTTTAAGAATTAATTCAATGCAAATTCTAATATCTTATTTTTGTTTTCATCTTGGTAGGGTATTACTTTAACACCTATTTTGATTAAATCACTCTTAATGTCGCTGTATGCCTCATATCTATTTGAGCTATCTCTTGAAGGTGTGGAAAGAGTAAATAATACATTTTCAGTAAGCAATAATTGTTTTTCTTTTAGTTTTTTAATTTTATAAATCCAAGCTGCTCCATGATTAGATATTTTAGTTGAATCATCATGAGCTAAATGAAGTGGCTTTATAATTTTCTCTAGTTCATTTATACCCTGTTTTACAAAAGGAAATGAAACTTTATATGCATCATCTCCTATTGTATCTCTTAAAAAATGATCTCCAATGTGTGCTTTGAAGAGTAATTGACGCACTCCACTCTCAAGCAAAGTTTCTTTATATTTTTTTGTTACAAAGTTACGTTCTACATAATAATTAAAAAGTTCTTTTAAGGTGTCATTAGGATTATCTGTTAATACTGTGCGTACTTCACTAAATCGTATTATTGTCTCGCGCGCACGCGTTAATTCATTAAATAGATTGGTTGAATAATCTATATCATTGTAGCTTAGGCGTTTGTCGAATCCATGAGCTTTTAGATTGCGAGAAACTCTTTCTAATTCTTCTTTTAAGTTATAAACAGTATTTTTATAAATGCTCGCATTTATTTCATCAAAGAATTGAGTGATTCTTCCATATCGTTTAGTAGCTAGATTAAATCCAAAAAAGCGGTTTTGAGGAGAAATAATTACGATACCGATATTAGCAAATTCACCCGTTTCTATAAATGGAGAAAAGCGCACAATCGCATATTGGCAAGCTATCTTTTTCATGTTATTTCCCATAACGAATTATCATTACATCGGTTTAAAGTGTTAAAAATAGTATTTAAGTCAAAATCAGCAGGAACAGTCATTTCTTGATCCGAAAAAAACCATTCATTTGGAATTTCGCTACATATTTGATTCCAATCTCTAAGTGCAAGTTGGAATTTTTCTTTGTATTCTTCACGATTTAAAGAATAACTAAAGAGGTTAGTATTTTGTCGTTTAAACACATGGTGTTGCTCAAATCTTTCTGAAGAAAAGGTTCTATCAAAAGCTTGGTTATGATCTATCACAACTAAATTAGAGTCGTTAGGATCCCAAAACAAATTAGGGTTTCCTCCAATTTCTGATAATGTCCTGTCTTCATTTTTAATCCACCAGTCAAATGCTAAAACCATTATCTGTAATTCATGCGGGACTTGATCAATTCCCGCATAGTTTAATTCCATTATCATCTGCTTTTGTGATCCAAAAGCCAAGCCACTTTTTAAGTCAGAGTATCTAGAGTTCCCATCTACTAATTCTTCAGGTACGTACACTTGCTTAAATGGTGCAATTGGTAACCCTATATTTAATGCGAGTTGACCACAAATCCATTCATATACTAGGCTACTACGACCTGCTCCAGTGCCCTTTACGAAATATAAATTGTCATCATCAGCTCGACAGATAAATGGCTTTGTAACACCCTGTGTGGAGCGATCAAGAATTTCGGTAATACTTATAGTCATAGCTAATAGGTATAAATGAATAGGATTAGATTATACATCTAACAACTTAACTTAAGTTGAATAGACTTTTAACCTATTTTTTTAAAATATAGATTATTTGATTAATTAAGTTAGAGTAAATTAAATAGCACGTAAAAACCATCAAAAAGTAAGAGATGCCCTTTATATGGTCAAAAAACTTAAAAATAATTGGGGGCAGAGTAGCATTAACTACCCAACAAAAACCCCAAAGGAGAATCAGCGTGGTAGCTCGGATAAGGAACGTCATCCGACAATAATTTTCGGATAATGGTTAGGTCAAAGTAAAAGCAGTCCACGCAAAACAATAATTATGGTTAGAGTAAAATAAACTGTAAACCTTATTTACCCGCAACTTTAGACAAATACTTAACTCCATCCAACCCTTTAAAATCATCATCCTGAGTCCAAATCAAAGCATCATACCTTTGCCCTGTTGCATAGATAATACTGTCAGCTAAGGGAAGTTTTAGCTCAATACCAAACTTGGCGGCGTTAATAGCTAAAGCACTGTTTAGTGAAGCCACTTTGCCTTGTTCCATGTGTGCGATGGCTTGTAGGGCGTTGTCTTCACTGCTTTGGCGTAGCACTATTTTGAATACTTCTGTGATGGTAATGCTAGGGACGATGAGGTTTGCAATATCTTCTATTGGCTTTGAGAATGTT
>CAYZUN010000162.1:0-3205 GCA_964481625.1 uncultured Sulfurimonas sp. | reverse complement strand
GGGATTTACTCTAAAGAGAGTGGCTTTTTGATTAAAGAAGAAAAAAATAAATTTTCATTTTCCTAAACTTATGCTAAAATGACAGAAACCTGTCATAAAGGATAATCATGCAAGCTATCAACTACACCACAGCCCGAAACAACCTAAAATCACTCATAGATGAAGTCTGTGACAATCACGAAGAGGTCATCATTACCACTAAAAATGACAAAAGCGTTGTCATGATGTCACTTGATGAGTACAACCGTACCCATGCAGAGCTTAAGCGTGAAGTTCAAGAGGCTATTACAGAGATTAATCAGGGAGACTTTGTCTCAATAGATGAGGCATTTGAAGCTGCAAAGAGTGCCTATCGTGACTAAAGTAGTCTTTTCAAGAAAAGCTCAACAACAGCTTATTGAACATGCTCTTTTCATTTTTGATCAGTCTAAAAATCCCGATATTGCCGATGCCTATCTTGATAAAATGCGTGCTTTTATTATTGATATTTTATCACGCTTTCCAAGATCTGGAAGACCCTCAGATGATATTGAACCTAACACTCGAAAGTTAGTGTATCAAGGTTTTAGCATTATCTACCGCATCACAGATGAGCAGATTGAGATATTAACACTTTACAAGGAGAACCGACTATGATAACCCTAGAACAAGAGATAATAAGCAGCTATCCAAAAAACTTTGCCCCACTGTTCACCTACAAACGTGATGGATTACTTGTAACAGGCGATAGGCTCATCAACTATCTTGAACTTGGTCTTTTGCAAGAGGACATTCCTAAATTAAGCGAGTTAGTATTTGATAATGATATTGAACTGATGGAGTACGGTGATGAAATTGAAGGGCTTAAATTTGCCCCCATTCATGCCATTATAGCCCTTGGACAACTTCAAGCGAGTGACATTGCTCAAAAGCTGCTTAATGCGCTTGATACTTACATTGATGATGACTATTACGATTGGGCACTCACACGCTATTTTAGAGATATTGATCCAAAAAAATTTACAATGCTTGAATCATACTTTCATGATGAATCACATGATCCATTGACACGTATGAGTGCCTTAGAAATCATTGAAAAGATGGGGAAAAAGCAACTACAACTTCATGAAAAAATCGAAGCACTCTTACTAAAATATCTTCAAGAAGATTGCAGTGATCATGATGGCTTAAATGCTTTTGTGCTCTCAATGCTCAAAAGCTACGGAGGAGTGAAACATATTGATATCATCCAAAAAAGCTTTGCAACAAAGAGTATAGATATTTTTTTCGACGGTGATTTAGAAGATTTTGAGATTGACCTTGGCATACGAGACAAAAGAGAAACTCCACGTCAAAAAAATAAGTTTCAAATGATGGCAGATATGATGCAGAGACATCGTGATGACACGGAATCAATACCTTATATTGCCAATGAAAAAATCGGAAGAAATGACCCTTGCCCCTGCGGAAGCGGTAAGAAATATAAAAGGTGTTGTCTAAAAACATAGTTATGTTATAATTATAAAAAAGGATGTTTTATGAATGCAAATGTCATTAAAATAGGAACATCGTACGGTATTCGTATTCCGGCAACCATATTAAATGAACTGCATAAGCCTTTTGCTTTTGCATTGGAAATGACCAAAGATGGACTGCTTTTGAAACCTCAAAATAGTCCAAGAATAGGCTGGAATGAAGCCTTTATGACCATGCATCAAAATGGTGATGATGTTCTACTTGAAGATGATGGCATTGATCTTGATTTAGATAGTGATGGTTCTCATTTATGAACTATGCGCAATATGAGATATTATTGGTCAATTTTGACCCTACAATTGGGCATGAGATTAAAAAAACAAGACCCTGTGTCGTTATCTCCCCAAATGAAATGAATCAAAACATACAGACTCTTATTGTCGCACCAATGACATCAAAATCAAAACCTTATCCGAGTCGTGTTGAAGTAGAAGAGGACTCTTTCATTGTACTCGATCAGATACAAACTATTGATAAAAAACGAATTGTTAAAAAAATTGCAAAACTGCAACCTATCTCAATTAAAAGAGTGAAATCTATTATTAAAGAAATGTTGGTAGACTAAGACCATGTTCACCCAAGACCTCATCACCGGAACCCTCATTAACTACTACGCTACATGTAAACGTGAAGCGTGGCTCTATGCGCATCACATTCATGCCGACCAGAGCGATGAGAATATTTTAATGGGCAAAAGTATGGCAGAACTCAAAGAGACCAAGCTTCAGGACTTTCCTTTTTCGCATCTCAAGTTCGATAAACTTACCAAAGAACGTGGGCACTACATGATTACTGAACACAAAAAGAGCCTCAAAAATCCTGAAGCTGCTAAGATGCAGCTACTCTTTTACATGTACATTCTTAAAAACGGTCTTAAACTCAAACAGGTTCGCGGTAAAGTCATCTCTAAACGCAAAGTGATTGCCGTTGAGGGAAATGAAGAAAATTTCAAACAGATGCAGCAGATGTTAGAGCAAATTACACAACTTGTTAACACCACTACTGCGCCACCATTTGAGTACAAAAAAATCTGTGAGGGCTGTGCCTACCAAAACTACTGTATTTAGGAGCTATTATGTACGTTATTTTATTTTATGATATTGCCGACAAATCACTTAAAGAGCGCGACAACAGCCGACGTATTCGCAAGCTTGCTGAAAAATACTTACCTCGTGTGCAGTACTCTGTTTATGAAGGTGAAATTCGTGCAAGTGATTTTCGAGTACTTAATGAAAGTCTCCGCAAAGAGTGTGTACCTGAACATGACTCCATCATAATTTATACTTTTGATTCACTGCGTTACAGCAATCGTATTGTGATGGGACAAGATAAAAACCAAAATATATTTTCTTAGGAGCCATAATGCAGAAGCAAGACAGAAGCCATTTTATTTTAAATGCCGGACGGCTGAGACGACAAGATAACAACATCTACTTTGACCGCTATGATGAGGAAGGTGATGTTATTGGTACAAAGATTCTTCCCATCAATGGCATTGATGACATTTACATTTTGGGTAAGGTAGACATCGACACCTACTCCATTGCGTTTATTGCCGACAATAACATCTTGTTGCATATTTTCAGCCCCTATCAGAGTTTTCGTGGTAACCTCTTTCCCAATACCTCTAACTCTGTCAATAAGAGCGGTTTTGTGCTTTTACAGCAAGTACGTACCTTTGATGATGCTT
>CAYZUN010000161.1:0-3209 GCA_964481625.1 uncultured Sulfurimonas sp. | reverse complement strand
AACTGCATAAAATCGAAAAAAAACTTTGTTGTAACATCACTTCTCTTTTTTTATTTTTGTAATTAAATCTATTTATCTGGTGTACATGTAATTCTAGAAAAGAAGATAATTGATAAGAGGAACTAATGGATTTTGAGTCGGTGGAGTAGGCCCTACATAGTTGCTTGTTAGGGTTACATTATAGGCTTTTGTTTCAAACCAGTAATTGCCATTAGTATCATCTTCATTTGAAATAACAAGGTTATAAATGCCATTGTCTAAAGTTACACTTTCATCAGTTGTAATAAAACTTCTTATAAGAAAGCCGTCTTCATCATACAAATTGACATAAAAACCAATATTGCTATAGATGCTTGACATTTGAATATTAGTTTCTCCGCCGAGTCCAATTTGGTACCAGTCTCTATCTTCTGAAGGGTCGTCAATTGATGGGTCATTAATATTTCCACTGATGGCATAACTATTAATAGTATCATCGTTTTCATTCACTTCAGTAATATCATCATTTCTTGCCATAATCTGTTTAGTCTCTTCAATACTTCTAGAACAGTCTGTTTGTGTATCTCCAATAGCGGTACTCTCATAGATCATGTTTGGATTAGAAAAATAAGGGATGACAAGGTTCAGATTATAACTCATTACAGTTCCGAAATCACCATTATCAAAACCACAGGCATAGTCAAAGAGAGCACCGCTACAATTGTCAATATCTCTTGAGTGGGCACAGCCAAAGTTGTGACCGCTTTCATGAGCAAACGTCTCATCTGAATACTCTGAAACATTATAGCTGGTGCGTTGTATTGTTGTACGAGAACTACTAGATGGAACCCATCCAAGCCCTATAACTTCACCAGCTGGATCTAGAGGAGGAGGGTTGGAGCGAAAGAGGGTAGTTTCATCTATGTTATAAGCAGCACGTAGTCTTCTGACTACTTCATTTCCACTGATGTCTATGACGCCATCAACGATACCGGTAATATGGTAAAGAGCATCAGCAATACTTACTGACTCGTTAGAGTGTACATTTTCATAAAGCTCTTGGTGTGCTAGATTGTAAGTAAGCGCAATGCCACTATTGCTCATAGCCGTATTGGCATAATCAATACTAAGTTGAATTTTTGCACTTAGAGTGCCTACAAATTCATCAGCAAAGGCTTGGGTATATAAGACCATCACATTGATGATGCTATTTGTAGTACGTAATTTATTTGAACGAAGAGGTACCGGACTCAAACTACTGCTTGATTTGAATATTGTGCTATTTTGATTTTGATTTTGTTTTAGAGGGAGGGGATCTTGTATTTCTCTCTCGGGAAACTTAATCAAATCATTTCCACAGTTTTTAGGTACTTTCTTCTCTTTGTAAATTTTATAAGTTCCATCACTCTTTTTTTGCATAATGTATTTATTCTTATTAAAGACTATTACGCCATAAGTGGCACCGTCTTTAGTCGTAAATAATGATTGGTCATCAATGGCACCATTGACAGGTTTTCCTACCCATGAAAAATCTCCATCTTTACGGTAAATGAAATGAGAGTTTTCAAAAGTGGCAGAGAGGTCCTCTGGAAGATGAATAGACAGTGTTTGACTCTTTTTTAATGCCTTAGGGTTAATTGCAACATAAATTTGTGTGTTTGGATCGACAACGAATTGGCGTGTTTTTGTTGGTAATACAGTTGTGAGTGAGAGTGTCTCTGCAAAAAGCATGGATAACATAGAAACCAGTATAAAGAGAGGTTTGATCATTATTTATTCCAAAAAATGTGATGCAGACATTATAGTCTAGGAGTATAAAAGAATAATAAAGTTAATTCTCTATTATTGCGATACTGCTCCGTAATCATTAAGTAGTTGAATGATTGCTTGATTCTTTTTACTTTCAGCAATTTGAAGTGCTGAGTTGCCGTTGGATGCGTTAAAATTGGCATCGGCTCCGTACTCTAAAAGCAGTTGGGTAACGTTGTAGTTATTGTAATAACAGCTAAACATCAGTGCGCTCCATTCAAACCTATCGATAATATTGATGTCAGCGTAATGTTTGAGAAAAATGTTAATGGCATCAGCGCGTTGCATGGTGATACAGAGCATTATTGCAGTTCTGCCATTATTGTCGGTATGGTTAACATTGGCTCCTAGTGTAATTAACATCTCTAGATGATCAAGCATGTTTTGGGTATGGGCATTAGTTGCACATTGAATGAGTGGTGTCCAGCCCAGCTTATTGGTAATAACATCGACATGAGCCCCTTTAATGAGGAGTTTTGCCTCAAGTGCTCTAAATGCATCAGCAGATTCCATATAATAGGTAATGGCATCATGAGTGAGGGTGAGTGGGGTGTTGATGTTCATAAAGGTATTAATTACTGCACCATTGTCAATTAAAAGCTCAGCGCTGGAGGCGTGACCAAATTTAATACAAAGCATCAAAGCAGACTCTCCAGCACTGTTTTTATGTTCTAGTGTGGCGTGTCTATCAATCAGATATTGCAACATTGCTTCACTGTTTTTATGTCGTGAGATGAGTGTCAATGGTGTATCGCCGTAATCATTTGGCTCATCAATGTCCAGGCCGTTATTAAGCAAATAGCAAACCAGTTTTAGGTTCAGACTTAACACTGCAAAATGTAGTAATGTATTGCCCCTTGACCCCTTTTCATAGAGATTGGCGCCAGACTCTTTTTTGGCAATGACGTTAAAAAGATTTCCCTCTTTAGCACTCTGAGCTAATGAGTTGTTATTGTTTCGCATTGTGGATGTATTTAGTAACAGTGAAATATTTTTCTCATCTTTTAAGAATTGTGCTAATGCAAGCGGTGTCGTTTCGTCATTATCTTCAATATTGGTTTTAGCACCATAGCGTAATAGGAGATGGATGACTTCATGTAGTCGGAAGTGCAAGGCAATATGAAGTGCACTTTGATTATGGCTATTTTGAATATTGGGTGATGCTCCGTAACTTAGTAGTATTTCAATGGCACGATACTCCTTGAGCATAATGGCATAAATGAGTGGCGGCGTATGAGCACATTCATGATAATCAACATTAAAACCTTCTAAAATCATCATCTTAAGGCGATCATACTGAGCCAGCTTAATGGCTTCATAAAAATCATGTTCAGGATGTTCAATAATATGCGCTTCTTGCGGATGATACAGCGATGTATTTAAAATAAGTTTACTCTGTAATCGCTCCATAAAAGCCATAG
>CAYZUN010000160.1:0-3216 GCA_964481625.1 uncultured Sulfurimonas sp. | reverse complement strand
TGCCTTTACCGCCCTTAAGAATTTCCCGTTCGATTGATGGTTCAGGGTAACCAAGCGAAATTCGAAACATAAAGCGGTCAAGCTGTGACTCCGGTAGCGGGAATGTACCTGACTGACTTTGAGGGTTTTGTGTGGCGATAACAAAAAATGGTTCTGGTAAAGAATATGTCTCTCCATCCACACTTACCTGCCCTTCTTCCATCGCTTCCAATAATGCACTTTGAGCTTTTGGCGTTGCACGATTTAATTCATCCGCTAGAAAAATCGAACTGAATATCGGGCCAGGGTGGAAACTAAATGAGGAAGATTGTGTACTAAAAACTAAAGCCCCGATAAGATCGGCTGGTAGTAAGTCACTGGTAAATTGCACTCGTTTGAAGTCCAGCCCAAGTATCTTCGACAAAGCATGGGCCAAAGTCGTCTTCCCCATGCCAGGCAGATCTTCTATTAATAAATGGCCATTCGCCAGAATGCATGCCAAAGCTAACTGTACTTGCTGCTCTTTGCCAAGAACCACACGATTTAATTCGTCCAGACTGGCATTGATTTCTTTTAACAGGGTTGTCATCTAGTAATTTATCTTATTTTATATTCCTGAAGTTTAGTCCATCTAAATATGGGCGTTGAAACAATTCGATAAGATGCTGTTAAGCGAGATATCTCACTTAATTATAAAATTCTAGATTTAAAACCTCTTTGTAATTTGATTTTCTTAATTACAGAGATTATCAGGGCTTTAATTTTGCTGTAAATTTAAAGGTCTAATATTTTTTTTAGATAGAACAAGGAAAATAACTGAAGGTGAGATCGGTAGGTTAGGGTGACGATAGGAACCCTAACATCTTGGTATTTATTGGATTTCGAATCTCAAACTACGCCTTACTTTCCAATACAAAACGAACTAAAAATCTTCCCTAATAAATCGTCAGAACTAAATTCACCAGTAATTTCAGCCAGACTATTTTCAGCTTGTCTTAAATCTTCAGCGACTAATTCACCCGCCCAAATACTTTACAACAAAACTGTTGACAAATAATTTGTTGTCAACTAATATGTTGCTTAAATACTTGTTTCAGGGGTAAATAATGACCGTAAAACTAAAAGCAACAGAAAGTAATACCGTAACCGGTGATTGTTTTTTCAACCGCGAGATAGAGCGAAAGATCATTAGTGAAAAAGTTGAAGAGGGTGTTCAGCAATTACTCACAGGTCAACGCCGCATGGGTAAAAGCAGCATTGCAAGAGAAATTGGTCGTCAGCTAGAAGAAGAAAAAGGAGAACAGTGGAATTATATCTTTGTTGATATTCAAGCTTGTTCTTCTGGTGCAAAGTTAGTTGAAAGACTGGCGACAGAGCTGTATCAACACCCAGAATTTAAGACAATGCTAAACGCGTGGTTTTCTTTTGCAGGTAAACACATTCCAAAAATCGAAAAGCTTTCTGTAAGTGACTTTGCTATTACATTGCGTGATCACTTGTCCGCAGCCAACTGGAAGGACAAAGGTCGTGAATTACTGCAAAAAATAGAAACCTCTAATAAACGTACTTATCTTGTGTTAGATGAATTCCCTGATGTTGTAACAAAAGTTCATACCAATGAAGGTACTCAGGGTGTAGAAGCTTTAATGGAATGGTTGAGAGTTGAGACTCAAGCTATTGCCAATAATAAGAAAATAAGTCTGCTCATTTCTGGAAGTATTGGGCTAGAGCCTATTCTGCAACGCTTAGGGTTAAGCGATAAGATAAATCACCTTGCCAGCTACAGACTAAAACCATGGAAAAGAGAAGTTGCAAAAAATTGCTTTCAAGCGTTGGCTAATTATAGAAATATTCCTGTTGCAGATGAAGGTATTGATTATTTGTTAGACCAATTAGGGGTGTACATCCCTTTTCATATTCAACACTCATGGGCAAAATTATATGAGTATCTGCTTGAAGAAGGTAAGGAAGAAGCAACACGTGAAGATTTAGAATATGTCTTTAAACATATAATATTGAAATCAGAAAGTGATAGTTTGATTAGCCATTATGAAGAACGCTTAAACGAAACATTAGGCGATGCTTATTACAGATTTTCTATCAATTTGCTTGATGACATGTGTGATGGCGAAGCAATGGATGTAGACGTGGCAAATAAACTCAAAATAGATCCAAATATTGATGTGCACTATATTCTTAAGGTTTTAACTCATGATGGTTATTTAACAGAACAAAATAATTGTTGGGTTTTTCAGCAAAGCTTACTGCGTCAATGGTGGCAAAAACGTAAACAATTCAGGGTGAAATAATGGTGGATTTACCTAGAAAATTTAACCCTGGTCTAAATCAAGATGATAAGAGCTTAATCTCACAATTTGTTGTTAGATTACCCTTATTAAAGATTTTACTTGAAACAGTTGAAGATAATACTACACGCCCAGCCTGCCAACATCGCTTGTATTACGGACCTCGAGGTCGAGGAAAAACCATGTTAATGGCGCGGGTTGCTGCTGAAATAAGAGTGAAAAACACATTCTCTAAGCACTGGATTGCTATTCGCCTATTTGAAGAAAGTTATTGTGAAATAGCAACCATTGCAGAATTCTGGTTAGAAGTTATGTCAGAACTCACTTTAAGCTTGCCAGAGTCGGATAAAGAAAATGCTAAATTAAGCCTTACTCATCTAAAAGAAAACTGGAACCACCCAAATCTAGAACAAATGGCACAAGGCGCAGTACTAGAGCAACTTAAAAAACAAGGTAAAAAAGCCATCATCATGATAGAAAATTTACATCAACTGATCGATGAAACAGATGATGATTTTGGCTGGGCAATTCGTAGAGTGATGCAAAACGAAGAAAACATCATGTTTTTGGCAACATCAACCACTCGCTTTGAAAGTTTAGATAATGCTAACGATGCTTTTTTTGAGATTTTTGCCATATCAGAACTAAAGCGTCTAAAACGCAGTGATGTTGCCATACTGTGGAACGCGATAACCAAACAAGATAAAACTGAGAATGAAGTAGCACCCCTGGATATTTTAACAGGAGGAAGTCCTCGTCTGCTTAACATCGTGGCACAATTTGCTAAAGATAGCAGTATCCGAGAGTTAATGGAAAACCTCACGGGATTGGTGGATGAACACACCGAATATTTTAAAAGCCAGGTTGATGCGCTGGCACCTAAAGAGCGCCGCATTTTTTTAGCATTGGCTGATTTATGGTCAGAAAGTAG
>CAYZUN010000159.1:0-3287 GCA_964481625.1 uncultured Sulfurimonas sp. | reverse complement strand
ATAGACAAATTCACAGCCGCTTTTGGCTTCTTTTAAAATATCAGGATTAGCAAGACGGTCATAAATAACGACATCAGCCTCTTTTACAACACGAAGTGCTTTTAACGTTAAAAGCTCCATATCTCCAGGACCTGCTCCTGTTAAGTAGACGCTGCCCATTATTTTGACCCTTCATAAATAAATATACCTGACGGTTTTTTGATTTGAAACATTTCACGACTTAAATACCACTCTTTTGTATTAATAACGGCAACTTTATTGGTGTCATTGACAGATACATAAAGATTTGGTTTGATTTTAGACCATCTTACATGTAAAACTTTACCGTCAAATTCAAAACGTTTAATAATTTTAAGTGTTGCGGTATCAATAATTTGAATGATTGGAAACTTTTTACCACTGAAAGTGACTGCTAAATACTTTTTATCAGGACTCAAAGCTGTAAATACGGGCAAGCCTTCGGTTTCAATATTTTTGACAAATTTAAAATCAGAAGTATAGACTAAAACTTTATTGTCTCCTACTGCAGGAATAAATACATGCCCTCCACCGATGCTCCAGAAGCCAAAGTGTGGCACTTTAAGAACGGGTTTTCTATCTCCAAGTAAAATGTCAATTTTTTTGTATGTCATTGTGTCTAAATCAACAACACCAAAAAATGGACTTTGGAAAAAACCGGTAATGAAGTTATTGTCTTTTATCATCGCATCAAATGGCATGACCCCAACATTAAGAAATTCTTTGTAAATTTCAAAGTCTGGTATTTTTTTACCCTTGTTTTTATCACGAAGTACGGTAATTTTATCATTATCCATCTGAGAGAAAATAAGGTAGTCGTTATAGATTTTAATACCGACATTTTTAGAGCCGGTTTTAAATGATTTGATAGGCTGCAGGTCACGGTCTAAAATGTCAACACTTTTATTATCATAATTTGCAACCGCAATATAGTACTCATTAATTACAAAACCGATAGCACTATCACTTGTCTTATACTCTTTAAGTATTTTTTCATTTTCAGGATCAAATTTAATAACATACCCATCACGAGAGATGACATAACCATCTTTGCCATAAAACTTGACAACGCCATGATTCATATTTCTCATATTTGTAATGTGAGAACGTGTCATACCACCTTCAATGACAGCTAAAGAACTACTTTCTCGCTCAACTACAAATATCTTTTCACTGCTATGCGCTTGTGCATAAAGAGGGTTAATGCTCTGTGTAGCAATTGCGTTGAGTGATAGTG
Organism: uncultured Sulfurimonas sp.; assembly: GCA_964481625.1. GTDB lineage: Bacteria > Campylobacterota > Campylobacteria > Campylobacterales > Sulfurimonadaceae > QNZR01. Next base: position 2,032 of record CAYZUN010000159.1, on the reverse strand, counting down.
AGAGTGCTAGTGTTGCACCTAAAAAGAGTTTATTGAGTTTCATTAATGTTTCCTTCTTTCTTGTTCGGTTAAATAACATGATGGATCTTCACTCCACAAATCACCTGTAATGGCATAAGCACGTGCGCGTGAACCTCCATTACAGATGTCAATCTGCTCACACTCAGAGCAGATTCCACCAATCTGATGTCTAGGATGAATACGAAGTTGATTGAGTAGCTCGCCTTTTTGCCAAATATCACCGAAATCTTGATGGATAATATTTCCAACGGTGAGCGGAAAGAACGGGTCAGGTCTGACATCACCTTCGCTATTAATATTTAAAAGTTTACGTCCGGCACTATTGCCGCCCCACGCGACAAGACGTTCTCGCATTGTACTTTTTAAATCAGGATAGTGTTGAGCAAAACGATCTAAAAATAAAATGGCGTCTTGCTCCATATTGCCCGTGACAATCTCAATGTCACGTCCCTCTTTGTAGTATTGAAATGCTTTGTCTAAAATGAACTTAACCGATTTGCGTCGTTGCTCTTTAGTCAGATCCATTTTTAAGTTATCTAAACCACGACCCGAGTAGACAAGGTGTGAGATATAAATTTTTGGAATGTTATGTTTTTCAACCAGGTCAAAGATATATTCCAAAGAGTTTATCGTCTCTTTGGTAACGGTGAAACGGATACCTACTTTTGCTCCGGTAGCGTTTGCAAGCAGCACGGCTTTGAGGGTCTCTTTAAAAGCTCCTTTTAAACCACGAAAATAATCATGAGTTGCTTCATCTCCATCAATACTAACCCCGACATAATTAAAGGTCTCTACAATACGTCCAATATTTTTGTTTGTAAAATAGAGTCCATTGCTTGAAAGGTAGGTGATGATGCTGTTTTCTTTACAAAAGTCGGCAATCTCAAAAAGATCTTTTCGTGTTAAGGGTTCTCCCCCTGAGAAAATAATAAACTTAATGCCGTTAGCTTTCATCTGTAAAATAGTTTTTTTAATTTGCTGTGTGGTTAAAGTATCGATTTCATCTAAGGTGGATTTTGAGTAACAGTGCATACATGAGAGATTACAGCGATTGGTAAAGTTCCAAATAGCAATGGAACCATTTAAAATACGCTCTGGTTTGTTCTCAACCACGGAAGCAATTAAATTTGAAAGTCGAAACATTAGTCGCCTTTATAGGAAAGAATGTACTGCGCAATGAGAGTTCTTTCGTTATCGTTAAGATCCAGTTGAGGCATTACAGAGCGTTTATGTCCAAATGCCTTATACATCGCTTTAGGCTCAATAATATAGGCCTCAATCTCTTCTAAGGTACGCTTTGATGCAATCTCAGTAAAAGGAGGTCCGAAGGCTACGGCACTTTGATGATGACAACCCCAACAGTATGTTTCAAAAACTTTTTTTCCATTCAACTCTTGAGCTTGTAAAAGTGAACAAAAAGCAAGCAGTAAGATAATATTTTTTTTCATAATTTTTCTTTTCTTCGTTTTAATATTCTACCAAAAACATACTTGAATTACAGCTTATAATGTCCATAAATTAGGGATTTTAAAGAGTTGTTAAAAATGGTAAAAGTATATAATTATTTATTATGTTTAAAGGAACTGCTATTTTTTACATGTAGAAATGAAGAGGTTTCTCCTCAAAAGAGGAGAAGTGCGATTAAGCACCTGGAATTGTTTGTCTGTGCTCGATAGAGTACGTAAATGTCGGAGTTGTTAAACCTTCAATGTATTTAACAAATTTACCTGTTTTAGCCTCATAGATACCGATACGACCTGCATTCCACTCAGAAATCATAGTCCAGTGACCATGGTTTGCCGGTTCTGCATGTAAGATACGAGGAACAACAGCTTTGCCCTTAGCGTCTTTAACAGTTGGAACATTCCATTTGTGAAGTACTTTGTGTGTTACAGGATCAGTAACTGTACCTTTTTTAGTGCCAACAGTAATAATACGATCTAATTCAAGCGTTTGCTTGTTAATTAGGTGTATTTTATTCCAGTTAGCTTCACCACCAAGTACATTATCT
>CAYZUN010000158.1:0-3294 GCA_964481625.1 uncultured Sulfurimonas sp. | reverse complement strand
ATCATCAACAGCTTCACCATTAACTGAACCATCCCATGTAAAGCTTTGCACTCCCTTTGTAGCGTTGTCAATGGCAATAGAATCAACAGTATTGCCATTTGAATCTAAAATATCAATATTTCCTCTTAAGGCATCATTAGAAAAGTAGATCTCAAATTCAGTGGCAACTCCTTTTTCATGAACAATGGCATTACTACCTGTATCAGCAATTTTTCCTATGGCAGAAATAGTACTAAACTGTAAACTATTGCCCAAAGACGCTGTCAGTTCTTCTAAGGCTTTATTGGTATTTGTTGAGGCTTCTAGTGCCGCTAGTTGTGATGTTTGTGATAAAATCTCAGCACTATCCATTGGTTCTGTAGGATCTTGATATTTTAGCTGCACCAAGAGCAGTTTTAAAAAATCATCTTTATCTAAAACACTATTAGGGTTTGTACCGGCAGGGCCGCTTGACAATGTCCCTGCAGTATTGTTGTTAGTTACTTCCATAATATATCCTTTATACGTATCTTGGAACAATAAGTTCTATTGAAGTCAGAGTCTCAAAACTCTCTTCATTTTCAAAGTTGGCATATTTTTCATATGCTTCCATCATATTGTGCTGATGCTGACTCTGTCGCTGCTGCTCACCGCCACTAGTGTTAAACTGCATCGTTGCACTGCTAAGCCCGTTATTTGCCAGCTGGTTTTTCAGTTCCACTGAGTTTTGTGCTAACAGGGCAATTGCACTATTATTGGAACTAATATTAATATGTACATTATTACCACGCTGTATCATTGTCACATCAACCTCACCTAACTTTACCGGATTTAATTGAAGTTTGATTCTTGTAAATGGTGGTTTGTAGTTCTCAACGGCATCTTTTAGATCCACCGCTAAGTATGAAACCATCTGTTTTGCCTCTTTAACTTTTAACTCCAACGGAACAGTTTTTGTCTCTATCATAGTACCGCTTACTATTTTAGTATCGCTCTTAGGCTCATCACCATCAGTCGCAGTATTCTCATCTGCACGAAGTAAAGAGTTCAACTCTACGGTAGCATCAACCTTACTGTTTGTAATTAATCTCTCAACAGGTCGTACCATCGCTTCAATAGTATCACCAGAGCTAACAGTACTATTTGATGGAGCCGTACTAAATACGGTCTTTATATTTTGGGCAGTGCGCAATATTACTTCAGATACACTCTGATTTACAACGGTATTTTTTCGAACCTCGCTGCTTACTTCTGTTTTCTCAGTAGTGTGTAACACCTCTGTAGGTACCTTTTGTTTATCTAGAATTTTTTTATCTATAATAGGTACATGCAATAGTGCCTTTAACGGCTCGTTTTTTGGTGTCTCTTGAGCTACTTTCATGATGTTAGCATCCAAGTTTTGGGTTTGATCATTTTTAAAACGTACAAACTCTTGTGTTGAATACTCTACCGGTTTGCTTTGAGCCTGCAAAACTGAAGCTTGTTTATCACTAAGTTGCAAATTAGGTACTTTAGTTTGAAGGGTTTCCAAAGTTATTTTATCAAGTTGCACGCCAATCTTTTGGGCTACTAAAGAGAGACTCTGCAGTGTTTTTGGCAAGGTCTCAATATCGATCTCAATACCTTTAAGCTTTGCTAACTCATTGATTTGATCTTTTAAATACCCTTTAGCATCGGCCACAATCTGTTTAACATCTTTATCTGAATAGGTTTCAACTAATTTTGTATTGAGCAATATAATCTCATCTTGTGCTTCAAGCATTTCTAAATCAATTCCTTCTAAAAGCTTTAAAATCTCGCCACTATTTTTTTCAGATGGCTTACGCTCTTGAAGTAGCTGCAGTGTAGGTAACTCTTGTTTTTCTAAATGTGAAATATCAAGAAAATGCGGTGCATTCCCAATTACTTTCATTGCTTCTGTATCAATACCCAATTGCTTTAATAACAGTGCAAATTCACTACTTCCATTTTCTTTAGAAGTGCTACCTAGTAGCTGCATCAATGAAAAACCAGTAAATTCGCTCTTACTATTTTGTAAAATCACAACTACTCCTTTCTTTATGTTTAAGTAAATTAGATAAAGCAACTACTATTCCATAATAAAAAAACCTTTTACATGTAAATTATTGAGCAATATTTACTATTTTTTTAATTTATTGGCGTTTTGTAACCTTTATATAACTTTATTTTAGATAAAATTCCAAAAAATATTTCTCTCAAGAGTAGAGATACAGAGGAAGCCCCTTGCAAAAAATTAGAAATATCGCCGTTATCGCTCATGTTGACCACGGTAAAACAACCTTAGTTGATGGTTTATTACAGCAGTCTGGAACATTTGGTGCCCACGAACATCATGATGAACGTGCTATGGACAGTAATGACTTAGAAAAAGAGCGTGGAATTACGATTCTTTCTAAAAATACCGCTATTCGTTATAAAGATCATAAAATTAATATTATTGACACTCCGGGTCACGCCGACTTTGGTGGTGAAGTTGAACGTGTTTTAAAGATGGTTGATGGCGTTTTACTTTTAGTAGATGCTTATGAAGGTGTTATGCCTCAAACAAAATTTGTTGTAAAGAAAATGCTAGCGCTTGGGAAAATGCCAATTGTTGTTATTAACAAAATTGACAAAGACTCAGCAGATCCAGAACGTGTTGTAGATGAAGTTTTTGACCTGTTTGCACAGATGGATGCAACAGATGAGCAACAAGACTTCCCAGTTGTTTATGCAGCGGCTCGTGATGGTATGGCAAAGATGGATATGGATGATGAAGATGGAGACTTTGAATGTCTATTTGAAACTATCTTAGAAAAAATTCCTGTTCCTGATGGAGATAAAGACAACTCAGTTCAAGCTCAAGTATTTACACTTGACTATGATAACTATGTTGGTAAAATCGGTATCTCTCGTATCTTTAACGGTACGATAAGAAAAGGTGACAACATCATGCTTGCTAAAGCTGATGGTGCATTTGTTAAGGGTAAGATCTCTAAACTTATTGGTTTTCTTGGACTTAACCGTATGGAGATTGACCAAGCTGAAGCGGGCGACATCGTTGCTATTGCTGGAATGGAGACTGTTGATGTTGGTGATTCTGTTGTTGACCCTAACAACCCAATGCCACTTGATCCTATGCACATTGAAGAGCCGACACTAACGGTTGTTTTCTCTGTAAATGACTCTCCACTTGCTGGAACAGAGGGTAAGCATGTTACTTCTAACAAACTAAAAGACAGACTCGAACAAGAGATGCAAACTAATGTTGCAATGAGCCTTGAAGTTGTTGGTGAGGGTAAATTTAAAGTTTCA
>CAYZUN010000157.1:0-3445 GCA_964481625.1 uncultured Sulfurimonas sp. | reverse complement strand
GTAAACGACCTTAGCCTTTATAAAGAGGCTTGGTCTGAAATAGGAAACCGAACGTTCTTTGGAGATAAAATATACAATGACAAAGACTTTTTTCAGAAGATGGGCCAAAGGTTCAAATCTGAAATGTTGACCCCGGTAAAAGCGGTAAAAGCAATGCCTGAAGTACTCAAGAAATTTGATAGGGCCACAAATGACTTGTACTCAAGGGCTGTCTCTAAGATTAGACAACCCATAGAAGCTTTGTTCAAGGGGTATGAAGCCCATCGGTGCGAAAACGTACGTTAAGGCATTTAATTACCTAATCATCAATATATTAAATAATATAGTTTAGTGAGTTTTAACCAATTTTTCTAAAAGTAAACCATATCGACAGGTGCTAAATCAACACATTTGGAGAATGTTAGGTTACAGGGCTACCAAAACGTACGCTAAGGAATTATTTTTAACTTTTTATTAAGAGTTCCTAAATTGCGAAATTTCCCTTTCAAGAATTTTTCTTCGATCTCAAAAGAATAATGGCCTAACATATTTATATGTTTAAATATAAGAGGAGATAGTCTTTCCAAATCCTCATCATTTAATGTAACACTTTTTGTTTCTAGATATTCAATCGATTTTTGCATGTAAATGGAATTCCACAATATTACAGCGTTTGTTACTAGTCCAAGAGCTCCGAGTTGATTTTCCTGCCCTTCTTTGTATCTTTTTCTAATTTCTCCACGTTGCCCATAGCAAATAGCCCTTGCAACGTTGTGCCTACTCTCTCCTCGATTAAGTTGGGTCAATATTCTGCGCCTATACTCTTGGCTATCGATATAATTTAAAAGGTAAAGGGTTTTGTTGATGCGGCCAACTTCCTTTATGGCCTTTGCCAAACCAGAAGGTCTGTCACTCTTGAGTAGGGTTTTCATTAGTTCAGAAGCCCTAACCGTTCCTAATTTCAATGACCCGGCCATCCGCAACATATCGTTCCAATTATCTTCTATTGGGCCTGCCTTTGCTATACCCCTAGAAATATCGGGTCAAGTGAAATTTACGGGGAGAATATATATATATTTGAATAAAAAAAGCCTTGAATCACTCCTTGATAAGTCATGTATTACCCATAGAGATACTACAATATTTTCAAATAACAGGGGTACAGGAACTAGGTAATATAAAAACTAAAGAAGTATTTATAGAGGTTCAATTGGAAGAGAAGAATGCCTTGCCAAAAGGTTATTTGTCTATAGAATATGAGTCAAAAGGTTTTCTATCTTCAAAAAGAGTGCAGGATTTCCCTCTTAGAGGCAAAGGCGTTTATTTAGTAATTAAAAGGCGTAGATGGCGTCACAAAGAGACTAAAAAGGAGATTAGAAGTGATTATTCATTTATAGCAGAAGGTTCTAAATTAACCCAAGAGCTTTCTGATTTTTTAAAAGGTACAGGTCGAGACCCGAGAAGATACCATAAGTAATATAGCGAGTTATTACCATATAAAAGCAGATAAATTACGGCGTCAATATAAAAGTCATAGTAGCGGATTTAATGAGTGGCTACAAAAGAGTCATGCCGAAGATTATATGCTTTTCCCAGAAAACATTGGTCCCTATTTGAGTATTGATGAGTTGTCATTATCTAAAGGGGAACTCTACACCTTTGTGACCAATAAGCATGGCAAAGGCAAGCAGGGAACAATAGTAGCTTGTATAAAAGGAACACGTGCAAGGGATATTATCAAAGTGCTAGAGATGCTGCCGTTAACAGCGAGACAACAAGTTAAAGAAGTGACTCTGGATATGGCAAAAAACATAGAATTAGCTACAAAATTATCATTTCCTGAAAGTACATTAGTAACAGATCGATTTCATGTAGTAAAACTAGCAATGGAAGCATTACAACATCTTAGAATTAAATACAGATGGCATGAGTTAGATAAGGAGAACAAGGCTGTAATACAAGCAAAATTAGAAGGCGTTAAATACAGACCAATACAACTATCCAATGGAGATACTCCTAAACAATTATTAGCTCGAAGTCGTTACATAATTGCTAAAAAACCAACCCAATGGACTCCTAATCAAGAACAAAGAGCTGAACTGTTATTCAAGAAATACCCACAAATAGAGAAAGCATATAAGCATACCCTTGAGTTTAGATCCATTTATGAATTAACAGATAAATTAAAGGCTAAGGAACATTTTATGAAATGGATAGAGGATACCTTTGAGAACCAATTAGAAACATTTTATACTACAGCAAATACGGTAACAGCTAATTTTGAGAACATCCTAAACTTCTTCATTAATAGAAATACCAATGCAAATGCAGAATCATTTAATGCTAAAATAAAACTATTTAGAGCCAATTTAAGAGGGGTAACGGACACTACCTTTTTTCTCTTTAGATTACATAAATTATTTGCTTAGTCCCCGTAAAATGAATGTGACCCAATATAATGGGAATTATATTGTTAAAATGATTAGTATGTATACAAAACAAGAAATAATATTAAGCAGCTATCGAGAAGGCAAGAGTCAACGTGCGATATCACGAGACTTAGGAATTAGCAGAAAAACGGTTTGCAAATACCTAAAGGAGTATGAGACTAGTAAATCGGAGTTACCCTCAAAAGAACTCCCCTATGCTGATTATTTATCAAGTACTCCGAGATACAAAACCTCTAGTCGAGAGAATTCTCGCCTTAGTGCCGCTATAAAACAACAGATAGATACTTTCTTATCCGATAATGCCAAAAAGCGATCCACAGGTCTATCCAAGCAGCAATTAAAGAAGATAGACATTTATGGGTACTTAAAGGATCAAGGCCATACCATTGGTTATACCACGGTATGTAATTATATCCGGGCTAAGGAAAAAGGGAGTACTACTTCTGAGGCCTTCATACGCCAGTTTTATGAGCCAGGGAGTAGTTGCGAGTTTGATTGGGGCGAGGTAAAACTGGTTATTGATGGTAAGTTGACCCGTTTTCAATTAGCCGTATTCACATCAAGCTATAGTAATTGCCGGTATGCTCAACTTTACAACAAGCAAGATACGATGGCTTTTATGGAGTCACACGTTAGCTTTTTTAGTCACACCAAAGGATCCTTTAAAGAGATGGTCTATGATAATATGCGTGTAGCGGTATCCAAATTTGTTGGTAAGTATCATAAAGAACCCACCCAAGCCTTATTAGATTTACGCAGTCATTATCTGTTTAGTCATCGTTTTTGTAATGCAAGGCGAGGTAATGAAAAAGGGCATGTAGAACGTAGTGTAGAATATATAAGACGCAAATCTTTTGCCTTAAAAGGTAGTTTTGCAGATTTAGAATCTGCTCAAAGTCATTTGCCGACCACCTTACAAGCCTTAAACAACACCAAGCAGCAGGCTACTTCAAAAACAGCTATAGAATTATTCGAAAAAGAAAACAAACCACGTTTTGTTTTCTTTTTCGATGAGG
>CAYZUN010000156.1:0-3456 GCA_964481625.1 uncultured Sulfurimonas sp. | reverse complement strand
CTTCGCAAAAAACGTGACGCTTTAAACTGTCCGCTGGATTTTTTTGTTAGCTTTTAACTAAATTATCTAGACAACACACAAGCGCATCTATTGAATTTCGCTTATGTGGATTAAGAGCATATTGAGGTTTCTTGGCAACACATTGAGCTATAAAGTATTTTACACGGGCCTCAACACCATTATTCCAAAGTTTGCCTTGACTTAGAAATGCAGCTCTTGCTCTATCACTCCACTTTGCATTATTTCTAAATTCAGAGCAATTTAAATTTACACCAAATTCGTCAATCAGACCTTGTTGATATAAATTTAAATCAAGACAATCTTCGAATTCAGTGTTCTGTGAACCATTGCAGGTAACAAATGTATTAGTTTTTATTGATACCAATCCATCTTGTTCGGCAGTTTCATAAGCTTGCCTTCCAGCATCATCATTGTCCAGAAAACAATGATAAACACATAAAGAATTTTTTAAAAGTGTAAATTTATATGGAAGGTTTCCTGCACCACCAATAGGTTCAATAATCAGCATATGGCTATTAATGTGCTTTTTTAGATTATCACTTAACTCACTTAATAAAGCTTTGAGAGAAATAGCATCATCTTCACCTTCCACGACCAACACATAACTTGCGTTAGTCAAATTGTCCGATGCTTTAATGCCAAGTAAATCTCTAATTTGTTTTATATTTTTTGCAGGCAATGCTTTACCATTATCAACAATGATATTTGACTTAATATCATGCCTATCTACAAATAGAGGATTGTGGGTTGTTAAAATTACTTGATTTTCAGTTCCTAACGTTTTGATCACTTCATTCAACTGATGAATGGCTGCGGGATGTAAATGTGACTCAGGCTCTTCAATGGCAACAATTGAAGCACCGTCATTTTGAATACGATCCTTTAGTAACCCAAGGGCTGCCAAACTTTTTACACCATCACCTTTAAAAGAAAGGTTTGTAGGAGTTCCATCATCAACAATGATATCAAAATCTTTTCTTAGTGAAGATCTACGTATATTCTCAGGTATTTCAATACTAACATTTTTGATACTTGGTAAAAACTCTTTTAGAGGTTCTTTGATTCTTTCGCTAAGGCTATTAAGTATAGGCTGCTGGAGATCTTTTATAGTTTGAAGAGCTTGTAAATATTCAGGTTGATCTTCCAGAACGCGTAGCCTCTGAGCAAGCATTCTGCTAACAACATTAAGTGCCTCTTGATCTGTTCTAATAGCAGGAATGTAATTAAAAATAATTTTTTGAGCAATAAATTCGGCAATTTTTCCAGATTTTGCGTTAAGTGTTTTTGATCCCTTACCTTTTTTTGATACTTCAATATCAGGAATACTGTTTTTACCTATCTTAACAACAATTGGTAAGGTGCCATTTAAACTAGATTTTATTGTTTCTTTAAACTCTTCAATCTCGCCTTCATCCAGCAAGAACTCAAGTCTGATTATTGTTTGTATACCTGATGATCTTGATTGAAAGCCTATAGGAAAGTCCCTCTCCCATAAATACACTCTTTCATCACGCCTGTGCATACTACGTGGTATTACCCTCCCGTGACGAACTTCCATTGCATGTCGTTGTAAAGATGTCATACCAACATCTAGAGCTTTTAAAAGATTAGATTTCCCCTCATTATTTCTACCTATCAAAATTGTAGTATCTGACACAGAAACTTTATGAGCCGTAGTAATACTTCTAAAATTTGTTACTGAAAAATTTACTAATTCCATTTGTATCTACAGTAGGAGATTGAGAAAGCTAACAAGGTGCTCACCCGCGTTCTTTAGTCGTGGTGGAGCAGTTAGCAATGGCTAGTATAAAACATGCAGCTATGGCTCGTACGTATCCAAAAATAATGCCTCCTTTAAAATTCTTTTCAATGCCTCCTTAGTTAATTTGTCGGAAAGAATAACATCCTTATGAGTATCGTTTTTACCGAACATTCGAACAATTGACGGTTTAGAGACAAGAAGTGCTAATTCTTTATTGTATGACTCAAGGATTGGAGAAGAAATTCTTAAATACATAAGAATGTCTATAGCACTTTTCAAGTCGCCATCTCCCAACATTGATAAAACATCATTTATTTCTTTTCGGCCACTTTTAGTAAATCGTATTTTTCTTGTGTATTCTCTATCATTTGATTTAAATAGATTCAAGGTCGTCATTCTTTCTGGAAGTTGAAATTGTGACACTAGACTATTTAATAGTTTTTCTCGTTCATTCTCATTAAAATATTGAATAGCATGGTAGTCCTTAATATTCATTGAGCTAACTTGCAAATTAGGAACCTCTGAATTATCGAATAATATTGGACATAAATAGCTAGTTCCTTGCGGTTTCTTCTCCAGCTCCATTAATGCCAATCTTAATTCTCGCTGAACATAACCATTTTTTTCAATACTATTATTAGATATGCATGCAAAGAATGCAGAGCATTTAGATATTGCCTCTTTTATTTGAAAGTCCCAATCACCACCAACCTGCAAGCACTCTACATCCATCCACGGTGATAAACCAATTTCTTTTAAATCTTCATATAGTTCCTTTGCTTTTTTTTATCTTCACTAGCATGAGCAATGAACACCGATTTGTTCCAATCAAAGTCCACATTTTTTTTCATAATCTTAATATTATTAGTTGATGAACCTTTTTTATCAAGATTGTTTTTTACATCTTTGTCTTGATATTTGCTTCTGTACCAATCAAAAAACTCTTTTGTTCTTTTAAGGCTATTTTTTAACTTACTGTTAAGCTCTTTTTTGCTAGCTAACGTAATTGGTTGATTATACAAGCACTTTAGGACATGATCTCTTGGTACCTTAACAAAATTATATGGCCATGCAACATATAGTTTATACTCCATTTCATTATCTCTTACATCTGGGGGACTATATTTACAAACTACACCAGAAAGCATGAGATCCCTCATCATATCTTGATGACAAAAAAACAAATTACTAATATCTGTTGGGGAAGGTGTGTCAATGGAATCAATAATAATTCCACCCCAATGCTGCTCATTATTCAAGTTCTTTGTTCGCTCAAGACCCGCACCAACAGCAGAACCCTTAGCTTTATCAACAATTAATTCCCCAGATGTAATGGCTCCTTTTATTGGCAGTCCTTTTAGCAACATTAATGAGCTAAAACGGGCAGCACTAAGAAGAAGATGCCCAAACTCTAAATATGTTTCATCAGTATATATAACAAAATAATCTTCCATTCTTAGGATCGAACACCATTTGTCTTTAAAAGTTACAGAGACCTCAAGAAGTTCTGGTAATTCATCTTTCATGAATTGAGAAAGCTCATTGCCCGAAAGTCCATTTTCCCAATTTTTTAATCCAATAATGTCAAGTAGAGCTATATATGCCATTTTTTTTGCTAACGCCTAAATCAGCGGCCGTTGGCAGGTGTTCGGTGAACTCTGACAAAGTACTGG
>CAYZUN010000155.1:0-3459 GCA_964481625.1 uncultured Sulfurimonas sp. | reverse complement strand
CAAGAGGTAAGCGGGTCATGTGCAAACAATCTTTAGACATAGAAAATATTAGAAACTTACATAACTCATTCTAAAATTTAATCATATCTACACTATAATTCCACACTTTTATTACTAGGGTAAGTATGGACTATTTACAAATACAAGGCGGGACAACACTTAGTGGAAGCATCGCAATTTCAGGTGCTAAAAATGCATCACTTCCACTCATTGCCATGACGCTGCTTTCAAAAAGCAGAGTAGAAATTGGCAATGTACCTGAGGTGGTTGATATTAAGACTCTGTTAAAACTGCTAGAGAATCTTGGTGCTACATGTAAATTTGACAATCATCATATTAGCATTGATACCTGCTGTCTTACTGATACCCGTGCTAACTATGAAATCGTTAAAACTATGCGTGCTTCTATTTTAGTTCTTGGTCCACTATTAGCACGTTTTGGACACTGTGAAGTCTCACTTCCCGGTGGGTGTGCCATTGGTCAACGCCCTATTGACTTACATCTTAAAGCGTTAGAGCAGATGGGAGCTACAATCACGATTAAAAGCGGTTATGTTTTAGCAGAAGCCCCTAACGGTCTTGTCGGAACTCATATTATGTTTGATAAAATCACTGTAACAGGAACTGCCAATATTGTCATGGCTGCAGCATTAGCACGTGGAAAGACAACCATTACCAATGCGGCACGTGAACCCGAAGTCGTACAGTTATGTGAAGTACTTCATAACAGTGGCATTAAAATCGAAGGCATTGGAACTGCTAACTTGATTATTCACGGTACCGACAGAGTCTTAGTCAATATTGTTCCTTTTGATATTATTCCCGATCGTATTGAGGCAGGAACGTATCTCTGTGCCGGAGCTATTAGTAACTCAACTGTAACCCTGACTAATGTTAGAGCCGATCATTTAGAAGCTGTCATTGCAAAACTTCAAGAGATGGGATTTAGTTTTAATATTGATGAAGACAGCATCACCATTCAGCCGGCAGACACCATTAAACCCGTTAATATCATTACGCAAGAGTATCCGGGATTTCCTACCGATATGCAGGCACAATTTTTAGCATTGTGTACGCAGGCGGAGGGAACGTCAACTATTGAAGAGCGTCTTTTTGAAAACCGTTTTATGCATGTAAGTGAACTACAACGCCTCGGTGCTGACATTAAACTGAGCGGTCATTTAGCAAGAATAACCGGACCGACTAAACTCTCCGGAACTGATGTGATGGCAACCGATTTGCGAGCATCAAGTGCTTTAGTCTTAGCAGCACTGATTGCTGAAGGGGAAACTGATGTACACCGAATTTATCACCTAGACCGAGGTTATGAAAAACTAGAGAACAAGTTTGAGCATTTAGGGGCAGTGATTAAACGCTCAAAAGAATAGAAAGCTGAGACTTAATCATCTTCAAAGATGATCATCTCATAAACACTTCGTTTTGTAACCAATGCCTTTTCAGGTGGAACGGAACTGCTATTTTTTGAAACAGCTAACGCATGGCGCAACTCTGCAATTTCTTGCTCCATCACCTCAATCTGATCTTTGAGACGAATTGCAATATCTACACCGGCTAAATTGACACCCAACTCACGAGTAAGCCGTAAAATCATCTTGATTTTATCAATATCCCGCTGAGAATAGAGACGAATTCTACCATTTGAGCGAGATGGGGTAATAAGGCTCTCACGTTCATACTGTCGCAACGTTTGTGGATGAATATCTAAAATCTTTGCAACAATACTAATAAGATAAACCGGCTCATCATAATGGTGTATCATGTCCTACCCCTTTGGAAGTTTCTTTTTCATCATCTCAATAAGATCATCGTCTAAATCACTCACTGACGGTAATACAATATTTGCTTGCAGATACAAATCACCTCGAACACCGCTTTTACGGTTCATAACACCCATCTCTTTCACACGAAAACGCTGAGCATTCTTAGTATTTTGGGGAACTTTAAGTTTAATCTCTTTCTCTAGAGTATTAATTGCAATTTTTCCGCCAAAAAGTGCATCATGGAGCAATACATCAAAATTTTTAATCAGATCATCACCCTCCCGCTCATACTCACTGCTTGGGGCAATATTAATTTTAAGGTACAGATCACCACTACGTCCCTGAACCGATTTTCCTTTACCGCGAACACGAAGTTTTTCACCTGTTTTAATACCTGCTGGAATTTTAATATCAAAACTATCCCCTTGCAATGAAACGGAATGTTTGCCTCCCAGAGCTGCAACATTAAAAGGGATGGTAACATTAGCTTCAATGTCAAGATTCATCTGCTGCTGTGAAAAACCACCCTGTCCACCAAAACCACTTGCTCCTCCAAAACCGCCAGCACCGCCACCTCCAAAAATATTACGTAAAATATCATCTAAGTCAACACCGGCACCTTGACCTTGTGCAAAATCATGAAAGTTCTGACCACCAAACATGGAGTCACCAAACTGATCATATTTGGCACGTTTATCTTTGTCACTCAACACTTCATACGCTGCATTAATCTCTTTAAACTTCTCTTCGGCACCTGAGTCTTTATTGACATCAGGATGATACTGTCGCGCTAATTTTCGATATGCTTTTTTAATCTCTGATTCACTAGCACTAGAATTAATGCCAAGTGTCTCATATAAACTGTTACTCATAAATTGTTTCCTAATAATTGTTTAATTACTATGAATTATAGCACAAAGGTTGAGTCAGTGTCAATCAAGTTATATAAATTTTATTATACAATAAAAGAGCGTATTTTTAGTATAATTTTGTATTTTATAGTAGAAAAATGTTTGCTCAAAAACAATATGATGGAAGTTTATAATATTACTCCACCATCAGCAAATACATTTACAGAGACTTTTTCTAATAATATTTTTTATGGACGGTTACGTGCCAACTACTTTCATTGGGATTGGAATAGAGTCAACTACCTTGATGATGTAGCACTAAATAGAGATCATAAAGCCTTGGGTATTGGTATAAAACAGCACCACTTACAGGTATCAGTGCCTCAGCTGGACTTTATTACGCAGATAGCCCTTTTACAAGAATGCGCATGGACAATGATGACGTCGGTTTTACTAAAGCAGGAAAAGATACATTCAGCCGTTATAATGTTAAAGAGAGAGGCAAATGGGCTATGGCTGTTTTAGCACAAGCCTACATTAAGTATAACATTTCAAAAACAAGCATTAAAGTAGGTCGTCAAATTTTTGAAAGTTTTCTGACTAAATCTAATGACACTAAAATGATTCCTAATACATTTGAGGGATATACCATTGAGAGTAAAGAACATGAAAAAACACACTTTCATGCTGCTTATTTAACTGCTCAAAAATTGCGCGATCACACCTCCTTTCATGATGTCATTACCTTTAAAGATTCTGCGGGTGAACATGGATGACGATGCTGCTGTACACAAAGGCTTAACGTATGCTAACTTTATGGCTGCAGG
>CAYZUN010000154.1:0-3460 GCA_964481625.1 uncultured Sulfurimonas sp. | reverse complement strand
GGGGTTGATGTACCAGCACTGGATGCCGTTATTTTCCTTCACCCACGGAAATCACAGATTGATGTGGTGCAATCTGTTGGGCGGGTAATGCGCCGTGCTGAAGGTAAAAATATGGGGTATGTCATTCTCCCTATTGGCATACCTGCTGGATTAACACCATCAGAAGCTCTCAGAGATAATAAGAAATACAAAATAGTCTGGGATGTCCTGAATGCCTTGCGTTCTCATGATGAACGCCTTGATGCCACAATCAATAAAATGGATTTGGGTGCTGATACCAATAGCAAGATTGAAGTGATCGCCGTTACCAACAAGCTGCCAGAAAAGGCACCACCCACATCGCGGGGCGGTGATATTGGTACGGAAGGGGCTGGAGGTGATACATATACCGATAAACCAATAACACAACCATACCAGCTTACGCTTGCTTTTGATGAATTTCAGCGCGCCATTTACGCCAAAATTGTTAAAAAATGCGGTACACGTAACTACTGGTCAGACTGGGCAAATGACATTGCCAAAATAGCACAAACTCACATTACCCGTATAACAGGCATTATCGAAGATGAAAACAGCAAAGCCCGCAAAGCATTCGATGGTTTTCTCAATGAAATTCGTGATGACTTGAATGACAGCATTACAGAAGCTGATGCCATAGAGATGCTGGCACAACACATTATCACTAAACCCGTTTTTGATGCTCTCTTTGATGACTACAGCTTCACCCAAAACAACCCCGTATCACAAGCTATGCAAAGCATATTGGCTGTGCTGGATGAACATAATCTGGAAAAAGAAAGCGAATCACTCCACAAGTTCTATGAAAGCGTTAAAATGCGTGCTGATGGTATCGACAACATCAAAGGCAAGCAAATAATCATAGTAGAGCTTTATGATAAATTCTTTAGAAATGCCTTTCCTAGAATGACCGAAAAGTTAGGCATCGTTTATACACCTGTCGAGGTAGTGGACTTTATTATTCACAGTATTAATGATGCTCTGAAAGCTGAATTTAATGAAACTCTAGGCAGTAAAAACGTCCATATAATCGACCCATTCACGGGTACAGGTACATTTATCACCCGCTTATTGCAAAGCGGCATAATCAGCAAAGACGAGTTGGCATACAAATACAAAAATGAAATACATGCGAATGAAATAGTCCTGCTGGCTTATTACATCGCCGCAATCAATATTGAACAGGTCTACCATGATCTAAGCGGTGAATACACCCCCTTTGAAGGTATTTGTTTAACTGATACCTTCCAGTTACATGAAAAAGAAGATTTAATCAGTGAGCTACTGGTAGATAACAGTAGTCGAAGGCAGAAGCAAAAATCCTTGGGTATTCGTGTGATTATGGGTAACCCGCCTTATTCAGGAGGGCAGTCTTTGGCGAATGATAATAATGCTAATGTTACCTATTCACAACTCGATGCTTCGATTGAAAATACTTATGTGAAAGAGTCTATTGCAACATCTACTAAAAATTTATATGACTCGTATGTTCGCGCTATTCGTTGGGCAAGCGATCGTTTGGGTGAAAGTGGTGTAATGAGTTTTGTCAGTAATGCCAGCTTTGTGGATAGCAATACCACTGATGGATTACGCAAATGTTTAGCTGAAGAATTCAGCTCTATTTATATTTTTCATTTACGCGGTAATGCTAGAACATCTGGTGAGCTTAGACGTAAAGAGAAGGATAATGTTTTTGGGCAAGGAACACGTACTCCTATTGCTATTAGTTTGTTAATAAAAAATCCTACTGCTAAAAAGCAAGGGATAATCTATTTATATGATATTGGAGATTATCTGACTAAAAATGAAAAACTGGATAAGATTGCAACTTATAAAAATATTAATGGTATTTCAAAGATTGATGGCTGGAAAGTAATTACACCTGATAAACACAATGATTGGGTTAATCAACGTGATGATAGCTTTGATGAATTTATAAAAGTAGGAGAAAAGAAAGAAAAGGGTGCTTTGTCTGTTTTCACAATATACTCACTAGGGTTGGCTAGTGGACGTGATGCATGGGTATATAACTACTCAAAAGAAATTTTGAAACAAAAATTAATTGGAATGATAGATTCATATAATTATGAACTAGAAAAGTTTTTAAAAAGTAAAAAAGATTTAAAATCAAAAGATGAGGTTGATGCCTTCGTTAATCATGATGCAACTAAAATAAGCTGGAATAGAAACCTGAAGAATGACTTTTCAAAAGCAACACCTCATTCTTATAATGACAACTCTGTTATTAAGGCAATGTATAGACCTTTTATAAAGACAAACCTATATTTTAATAAATCTCTTAATGCGATGACCTATCAGATGCCTCGATTATTTCCCTCTGATGAGATTAATAATAAAGTTATTTGTGTGACAAGTCTTGGTGCAAAAAAAGGGTTTTCTGTATTTATTAGCGAAAATATTGTCGATTTGAATATGCTAGAAGCTGGTTCTCAGTGTTTTCCTTTAAACTACTATGAAAAACAAGACGAAAAAGATACTGAAGAACAATTGGAATTATTCAGTAGTCAGTCAAAGAAAACAGAAGGTGAATACACAATAAAAGATGGATTAACAGATGAAGGTTTAGCCCATTTTCAGCAAGCCTACCCAAAAGAAACAATCAACAAAGAAGATATTTTCTATTACATCTACGGCTTATTGCACAGTGAAGAATATAAAACCCGCTATGCTGATAATCTAAGCAAACAACTACCACGTATTCCTTGTATGAAAACAGCCAAAGACTTTTGGGCGTTTTCAACAGCAGGGCGCGAACTGGCAGATTTACATATCAACTATGAAACCGTAGAACCTTATCCTGTAGAATTTTCTGGTGGTAGTTTGTTTGTGGTTGAATATACCGATGCTGATTATCGTGTAGAAAAAATGAAGTTTTCTAAAAACGGGAAGTTGCTGGATAAAACCAGCGTGATCTATAACAGCAAGATTACCATGACAAATATTCCCCTAGAGGCATATAGCTATGTAGTCAATGGTAAACCTGCACTTGAATGGGTAATGGAGCGTCAAGCTGTTACAACTGATAAGGCAAGCGGAATAGTCAATGATGCAAATGACTGGGCAATTGAAACAATGGGGGATGCCAGCTACCCATTAAAACTGTTTCAGCGTGTGATTACTGTTAGCCTTGAAACCATGAAAATTGTCAACGCTTTGCCAGCATTGGATTTGATTGCTTCAGATAGTGAATAACAAGTTTTAATAACGCAAGGAAGTAATAACTTGGCAACACAATATGCTCATTTACATTTTTTCAGGCAAATGCCGAATGCCGATTTAGCCCGTTATTTTGAGTCGAAAAAGGTGCCATTGGGGATTGACCTTGGTGCAGTCAAGCAAACAGCTGCGGATGCCATCCTACAGGCGTTTATTGCATTGCCTGAAGAACAGAAAGCCATCATTGAGGCGGAGTTTCAAGATA
>CAYZUN010000153.1:0-3723 GCA_964481625.1 uncultured Sulfurimonas sp. | reverse complement strand
CGAAACACAATGGTAAAAATCAGTATTGCATAGCTAAATGACAGCAGGTATTAAAAGTTTACTCCCCCTCAATAATTGCCCACTCACTAAAAGAGAGCATCTCTACATCTACAAAGGGATGGCGCAACTCTCCTGTTGAACTCATCGTAACTACTTTAACATGGGCCACCCCATGGGTAATAATAAACTCTTCAATATTTTCAATCGTTTTAAAAAGGGTATCCTCATTGGAAAATGGCATGCACAATACAATACGATTTTGCGATGGAATATAGAAGTCAATTTTCTCATCATAGAAGATGTCGCGACGACGTTTATGCAGTTCTAGGAAAATGAGGTTTTCAAAAAGAAGCCGGAAGTTTTTTTGTTGTGAGAGTGCATTTTTAAAAGCGATGTCACAGAGATAGCTCTTTTTAACGGCACGTTGATGTTTGAATTTTGACAAATGAAAAAGGTACTGTTTTGCTTCAAGTGATTCAACACTTTTGTAGAGCATATCTTTAGAAATTTTTCGGTCTACTTTTAGCTTTTCATACATACTGAAGGTAGAGAGTTTTAAGGTGCTGCTTTTAGCAATAAAAAGCAAAATGTCAAATTCCACAGGAGTGAGGGATATTTTAAGACTTTGCTGTATGTAAAGATGGCGATCCTCGCTATTGACAGTATGCATAGCAGGAAGACCGCCAAGTTGCAAAAAGTGGTTTATAGCGGTGGAATCATATTTAATCTCATAGGCTAAAAACTCTTCATAATCCAGTGGCATCAACCTAATGTTAGGTAAATAAGCATTATCAATAGGTAGCTCCGTAGTAATAATCAACTGTTTGACATTAGGAAGTGTAATAGAAGGGCTATAATTATCAAGTACGACAATATTAATACTGTTTTGATTGCAATAGCGTGTTAACATCTGATTCATACTCTCGATATTAATACGAACGTCACGACAGTCAATATAGATATAAGCTGCTTTTTTACATGTAAGAAGATATTTTTTGACAAGAGTAGTTTTACCACTTTGAGTAATGCCGTTAATCTGGTAGCTTTGAGTATCAAGTTGTACTTTTCTTTCAATATAACTGTTTACATGTAAACTTTGCTTATAATATTCATCAAGTAATATTTTCACATTTTTCCTAAAAAGAGTGTTTCGTATTTTACTATTTCCTTATTAAAAGGAAATAAAATAACTATAAATTCCATTTTTACCCCTAAAAACCTTGAATCTTGAGAGGCAGTTGGATATAATTTCGCTCCCTTTAATGTTAGGCATTGACCTGACGAGTTCTTTATTAAGGAAAAAATATGGAAAAAATTCGTTTAAAACTTAGAGCTTATGATCATCGAGTTCTTGATCGTTCGGTAGCATCTATCGTTGAAGCCGTAAAGCGTACAGGTGCACAAATCCGTGGCCCGATCCCTTTACCAACTAAGATTCGTAAATATACGGTTCTTAAGTCAGTTCACGTTAACAAAGATTCTCGTGAGCAATTTGAGATTCGTATGCACGCACGTCTGATCGATATCGTATCGGCAACACCAGATACAGTTGATTCATTAATGAAATTAGATTTAGCACCGGAAGTGGATGTAGAAGTTCGCTCTATGGACAAATAGGAGTAAACAGTGGAATATATTGTTGAAAAAATTGGTATGACACGTACAATCAGCGTACCTAGTACTCCTGTAACACTACTAAAAGTAGTAGACGTTAAAGTGTGCGAAGTAACAGATGGTACAGGAATCGTAGCGTACAGCAACGGTAAAAAAATGAATAAAACAATTGAAGGTCAACAGAAGAAATACAGTCTTTCTGCTGAATTTAATCGTTTCGCAACAATGAGTGTTACTAACACTGAAGCGGGTGACATTGATATGGCACCACTAAGTGAAGCAACAGTAATTAAAAGTAGTTTCAATACAAAAGGTCGCGGTTTTACCGGTGTTATGAAGCGTTGGAACTTCGGTGGCGGTCCTGGATCACACGGTCATAGATTTGGCCGTCGTACGGGTTCAATCGGTAATGCTGAATGGCCAGGTCGTGTAATGAAAGGTAAGAAAATGCCAGGACAATTCGGTAACGTTCAAGTTACTGTAAAGAACAAAGTTGTCTCTTTTGATGCTGAAAATGGTGTTCTAGCTGTTGCTGGATCAGTTTCCGGTCCAAACGGTGCACTAGGTCGTGTAAAGGTTGTTAAATAATGAGCGCAATTGTATTAAATGAAAATTTTGAAAAAGCGTCTGAGCTAGCATTGCCGGAGAGCTTTTCGGGTATCAATCCACATAACCTTTATTTGTATGTTAAGTCATACCAAGCAGCTATCCGTTCTAACACTGCATCGACTAAAAGTCGTTCAGATGTACGTGGTGGTGGTAAAAAACCATTTGCTCAAAAGGGTCGTGGTGGTGCTCGTGCCGGTTCAACGCGTTCTCCTATCTGGGTAGGCGGTGGAATCGCTTTTGGTCCTCGTGCTAATCGTAACTATGATCAAAAAGTAAATAAAAAGCAGAAAAAACTTGCTCTTAAATTTGCTCTTGATGCATTAGCAAGCGACGGCAAACTATTTATTGTTGATAACATTGAAATTGCTTCTGGTAAAACAAAAGACGCTGTTGCAATGTTTAACAAAATTGGAACACGTGATGTACTATTTGTCAAGTCAGTTATTGATGAAAAAACATATTTAGCATTTCGTAATGTTCAAAAAACATATTTAGTTGAAGAGAACGAATTAAATGCATTCTTAGCAGCAACATATCGCTCAGTAGTGATGGAAAAAGCTGTATGGGAAAATCTTGTAAGTGAGGCTAAGTAATGGCAGATATTACAGATATTAAATCAATTATCTATACAGAAAAGACTCTGGGTCTTCAAGAGAGCGGTGTTGTAGTAGTACAGACCTCTCCTCGTATGACAAAAACAGGTCTTAAAGAGGTGTTTCGTGAGTATTTTGGAATTGTTCCAACACGTATTAACTCACTAAACCAAGCGGGAAAAGTAAAACGTTTTCGCGGTGTTGCAGGTAGACAAAATAACTTCAAGAAGTTTTATGTCAAATTACCTGAGGGTGCACAAATTGAAAGCTTGGCGGTATAATTATGGCGATTAAAACATATAGACCAATAACACCGAGTCGTCGTTTTTATACAAATGTTGATAGCTCGGATATTACTGCAAAAGCGTCAGTACGTTCACTGCTTGTTAAGCTTCCAGCTCATGCTGGTCGTAACAACAATGGCCGTATTACATCTCGTCACAGGCAAGCTGGCGCTAAAAAACTTTACCGTATTATTGATTTTAAACGTAACAAGTTTAATATTCCCGGTACAGTTGCAGCGATTGAGTATGATCCATACCGCAACTGTCGTATTGCACTTATTAATTATGCTGATGGTGAAAAACGTTATGTGCTTCAACCAAAAGGTTTGAATGTTGGTGATATTATCCAGTCTGCAGATGCAAATCTTGATATTAAATCCGGAAATACAATGAAGATTAAAAATATTCCTATCGGTACACTCGTTCATAACATTGAACTCAAACCTGGTAAAGGCGGGCAAATGGTTCGTTCAGCTGGTGGAAGTGCACAGATTATGGGTCGTGAAGGCAAATATGTTTCATTGCGTCTTCCATCTTCAGAGATGCGTTATGTTCTTGGTGAATGTCTTGCTACTATTGGTAGTGTCGGTAACGAAGAGTTTGGTAATATTGTTATTGCTAAA
>CAYZUN010000152.1:0-3761 GCA_964481625.1 uncultured Sulfurimonas sp. | reverse complement strand
AACAATCAAAAGAACCGAAAGAAACAGATTCTATAAAACTAGAATAAAAAACATTACAAGAGCAATACATGAAGCTGTAGAAGCTGGTGATGTTGAGAAAGCAACAGAGGCATTTAAAAATGCAAACAAAAACTTTCATGCTTATGTAACAAAAGGTATTTTAAAGAAAAATACAGCGGCTAGAAAAGTTAGCAGACTCTCCAAGCTAGTAAAATCAATTAATGAAAAAGCTGCGTAAGCAGTTTTTCTAATCACTCCCACTTAATGCTAAAAAGCAAACTTCAACCATTTCTTGACCGATACAATGAAATAAGTGAGCTTCTTTGTTCGCCAGAAATCTCTAATGATATCGCTAGAATGACGGAATTATCCAAAGAACAATCAAATATTGAGCCCGTAAAAGAGAAGGCTCTAGAGTACTTTGAAGTGTGTCAAGACATAGATGACAACAAAGAGATGCTTGAGGATAAAGAGTTAGGCGACTTAGCAAAAGAAGAATTAAAAGAACTAGAACCTAGAAAAATAGAGATAGAAGAGGAGATAAAAGTCCTAATGCTACCTCGTGATCCAAATGATGATAGAAATATCTATCTTGAAATGAGAGCAGGAACAGGTGGAGATGAAGCGGCTTTGTTTGTAGGGGATCTCTTTAAAGCTTATGTGAGGTATGCAGAAAACAATGGCTGGAAAGTTGAAATCATGAGTTCAAGTGAAGGAACAATGGACGGATACAAAGAGATGATCGCACTTATCAAAGGAGAGGGAGCTTATAGTAAACTAAAACATGAAGGTGGAGTGCATCGAGTGCAAAGAGTTCCAGCAACCGAATCTCAAGGAAGAGTACACACATCAGCGATAACAGTAGCAGTTATGCCGGAAGTTGATGATGTTGAGATAGAGATAAATGAAAATGACCTCAAAATTGATGTCATGAGAAGCTCGGGATGTGGTGGACAATCAGTAAATACAACAGATAGTGCCGTTCGCATAACCCACCTCCCAACAGGCATAGTTGTAACAAACCAAGACCAAAAGTCTCAACATAAAAATAAAGATAAAGCGATGAAAGTCTTAAAAGCAAGACTTTATGACTTAGAGATGCAAAAACAACAAGAAGCAGATAGTGCTGATAGAAAATCTCAAGTAGGAACAGGTGATAGAAGCGGTAGAATCAGAACCTACAACTACCCGCAAAACAGAATCTCTGATCACAGAATAAGTTTAACACTTTACCGCCTTGATGCCATTATGGAAGGTGGTTTATTTGATGAAATAATTGACCCTTTAATCACTCACTATCAATCTGAAATGATGATAGAAGCAGGGTTTTAAGAAGTATAACAAATTTAGCTCGATTGAATATCTTATGAATACTGCTTATCAGCTCTAGTAGCAATTCTTTATTTCTGTATTGACAGCTAAACTAATGATACTTAGTGTTGTGAATCTGTGAATCTTTGTTGTCCATCTATGATTTTATAATTGGAATCTCCGCTATTTAATAAAACTATTGATCCCATATAGTGTGATTCTTGATTTTCTTTAGTCATGATGATATCATTCCATAAATCTTCCCAATTATCTTCTTCCCATGAATAATCTCTTTGAAAATCAGGTACTCTGTAAATTTTACCATTTCCAATAATATCATTGTATGAAAGAGTTTTTGTGTCCAATAAATTTGATATTTTCATTTTTATCCTTCAAATCTAAATATGCTTATAGACATTATAGCTAAAGAGTATTATTTTTTTAAGATTAATTTGATGCAGCACAACGATCAGGTACAAAAATATAAAGCCTGTTAGATATGGTGTTTACAGGCTACATGTTGTTCCATTCTGCTAAAAGGTTAAAAGTTAAACCCTGACACCTTTTGTTTTTTTGATACTGAGGATATAGATATATAGAGCAAGGTTGTAGATGCTCGCTGAGATGATGACTCCAAAGCAAGAGTGTTGCAACCATAAAGTTGATGTTCCCATAGGTGTAAATAGCGTCAGTATTGGTGATAAAATGTGCGTCAAAATGATAGAGTGCCACTAGTAAAAAGAGAAACATCAGTGAAAGTTTTATGATGAGTGCTCTATCCATCTATATGCACCTTGTAGCCAACTTTAGAGATGTTTTCTATGATTTCCTTATAGGTATATTTTCGTACATCACGCACCAAACAACGAAGCGCATCTTTACTCATCGCACTATCATACCAGATGGTATTTTCAAGCTGTGTATACGAAACAACTTGCCCTTGATTTTTTATCAAGATCTCGAGTAAGTGGCTTTGAGAAGCAGTGAGTTTAATCATCTCTGCTTCTAGTGTCAATGTATGATTGAAGGTGTCATATAGATAGTTTTCTCCAAGATTCACAACACTCGGGCTTCCCGAATCTATCTTTTCAAAACAGACCTTAAAAGTATCAAGAAGGCTTTTTTCTTGGATAGGTTTTATGAGGTATTTGATGAGGTTTAGTTCGGTTGCTTTGAGTAGGTACTCAGTATGAGAGTAGGCGGTCATAATGATGATAGGGGTTTTTGTATCATTTTTTCGGATTTTTTCGCACAACTCTAAACCATTCATCTTGGGCATCTCTATGTCGGTGATGATGATGTCTGGCTTTTTATCATGATAGACCGCTAGTGCCTCTTTGCCATCACCAGCTTCAAAAATATCTGTAAATAAATCCTCTAAAAAGCTAACCGCCATCTTTCGTATATAGGCTTCATCTTCGACATAAAGGAGAGTATATTTCGCTTGGGTTTTCATAAAGTTATTGTACAGAAAAAAAGTGTCGAAAAAATGTAGAGGGTAAATTTTTACCAGCTACACACTATTTCTACATTTTTTTTCTGTATGATTGGTACATATATAAAGGGGACTATCATGATAGTTAAAAGTTTTATTTTTTTATCTTGTTTGTTGGGTGTGGTGTGATGAGTGATCCTGCTCCAACTCCAGATAAAAGTATTGAAGATGGTGCCTCTGCAAATGGAGAGATGTTTTCACAAGTCTTAACCCAAGTTCATCATCAAAAAATCCAAAAAGCCCACCCCAAGGGCTTCACCCCAACTAAAAAAAATCTACCTGTACCACATCTACCAAATTAAATATAAACCTTAGTCACCTCACCAGCCTGATATTTAACACCCAAAGCATCATATATCTCTTTTTGTCTCTCATTTAACTCTGTACTCTGTCTTATATACAACATTGAACCATCTTTGCATCTCATGCTGGTGGTTATCAAATCACAACTCTCTAAAATTTCCCTTATACTGTTCCAACTATAATGAATATTTTTTCTTTTGAGTTTGTATCTTATGGTATGTATAATACTATAAGCCAAAAGAGTAATAAACAGATGTCCATCTACCCTTGATTGTGTCTGATGAAAGATAGGTCTTAACCCTAACTCTGATTTCAAACTTCTAAATACTGCTTCTAAATCAGTAAGTGTTGTATATGTTTTCCAAAGTGTTTTTTCATCCATTGTAGTATTGTTTGATTTTAAACAATAGACTCCATTAATACTACTTTTTTCATCAAGTGATTTTTTCTCTTTGAAGGTTATATCAACAGCATTGTTACTATTTGGGTCTTTTGTGGTGATTACAGTGTAATATTGGGCTATTGCCGAATACTTTTCTTTCAGTCTCCCAATTGTTTCAATCACCTTTTCATAATCTTTTGTTCTTCTTTTTATTCTAAGACCATCTTTTAGATATTGAAGTTTTTCTAAAAACAGTGTCTGAACCCTTGT
>CAYZUN010000151.1:0-3812 GCA_964481625.1 uncultured Sulfurimonas sp. | reverse complement strand
TATCCCAGACAATCCATTCTCTACCAGAACGTACTTTACTTATATAAGGTATTTTCAAAAGAAATAAACTCTCTTTTAATTTTTTTGTATTTGAATTGCTTGCAAAAGAAATATTTTGTCCTTCAGGCAAGTCATCAATTACAGCTTTCTTTACTGCTTTCTGGAAAACTTTATAATATTTTTCAGGGTAATACAGAGTATAACCATCAACTCTATAAGGTATGTCAGAAACATCTAACTCTTTTCTAACTATATCTAAAATTTCACTATTAGCAGCCTTAAAGTCCAACTCTAAAGACCTAGTTTTATTATTAGAATCACTACCACAAGCACTAAATAACAAAGTTGTAAAAATTAGTACTATAAATTTATCGAGAATATCCATAACTATCCCATCTATGTTTTCTAATATAAGTTGCACTAGGTGTAAATGCTTCAACATTCCATGAACCATATGTTTCAGTTCCAGAATAATATGTTTCAATGAAACTATTCAACTGTGTCCGAGATACCTCTACTGGTCTAAACAGTTTACCATCTACATAATCATCTCTATAAGTCACAGAGTATTCCCTACTTAATGAAAAATCTCCATAGACAGCTCTCATAGACTCTAATGAAAACCCTACCCCTTGCTTTGCATTTGAAAATTCAACAAAAATATCTGCCAGAATACCTATTTCTCCACTAAACCTATTTTTAGCTTCATATCTGATCAACATTTTTTGCCGTGGGGAAACAACCTCAAAAATACTTTCTGTTCTATTCTTCCATGTATATTTCCATTTAGTCACGGCGTCATTAAACAAATAAGTAAAAGCAGCAGTAATCGCCCCATTAGCAAACTTGCCCCCAACAAAAATAATTGGGGTCAAATAATTGGGGTCAGAGTCAATGCCAGTAAGTTAAGGTATAACTCTATGATTATGTTATAATAAACTTACTATGAAATACAACTTTTCAGTCAATCTAAGGAGTCCCAAATGTTAACAATCGACCTCATTTAAGAATACTTATGCGCACATAAATAATACTATTGACAATGCTTCTTTCAAGCAAAAACACAGCCTATCTAAAACAGCTTTCACACGTAAACGCACCCTCGATTTTCCTACGCTTATCCTCTATCTTCTCAACCTCAGAAAGCACTCAAATCAAACAGAATTAGATCAATTCTATAAGACAATTCTGGATAAAAAAGAAGCTTCTCAAGTCATTACTAAATCGGCCTTTTTCCAAGCGAGAAAACAACTTTCATTTACAGCTTTTCAAGCCTTAAATGAGCAACTGGTTGAACAGGTTTATCAAGGTGACTGGAAGCCTAAAAAATGGAATGGGTTTCGTCTGTGCGCAATTGATGGAACATCGATCAGATTACCGAATGAATCCAATATTATTGAGCATTTTGGGGTACAAAAAGGACGACCCGAACAAGGACAATGCACCATGGGAATGGCATCGGTTTTTTATGATGTCTTAAACAAAATAGTGATTGATTCTGGGATCCATCCAAGGCGTACTTCCGAGAAACAATGTGCAGAGGATCATTTACACTTTTCACAGGAGAATGACCTCGTTCTGTTTGACCGCGGGTATACTGCATTTTGGCTGTACGCCTATCTTTTACACCGCAATATTACATTCTGCATGAGGGCAAAAACTAATCAAGACTTACTCGTTAAAGCATTTGTTAAATCGGGAAAAAGAGAAGCCATTGTTACTTTTAAACCGAACAAACCTTCCATTAAAACCTGTAAAGAAAAAGGACTATCAAGTAAGCCCATTACACTACGATTAGTCCGTGTTGATTTACCCAATGAAGTGGAAGTTTTGATCACAAGTCTGATGGATGAAGAAACCTATGATTACACTCTTTTTAAATCGCTTTATCACCTTCGATGGGGCATTGAAGAAAATTACAAACGACTTAAACAATGGGCAGAAATTGAGAACTTTTCAGGCAAATCGACGCTATCGGTACAACAGGATTTTTACGCTAAAATTGTCGCCTCTAATTTAACGACTTTACTGGAAATACAGGCGCAAGAAATTGTTGATAAACGTACCCAGCATTTAAGGCGAAATTATCAAATAAATTTTGCACAAGCTTTGTCAAAAATGAAGCATCGAATCGTGACAATTATCACCACTAAAAGCAGCGAAGTATCAACCCTGATAAAACAAACTGTAGAGTACCTCGGCAAGACAATTGAAGCGGTTAGAAGTGGTAGGAGTTACCCACGAAGACTTAAAAATATTAAGAATGACATTCACTTTCCTGCTTATAAAAGTGCATTATAATGAATGACTTAGAGCTTAACTTACTGGCATTGGGGTCAGAGTAACATTAATTCTCACCATCTACCTCTTTCTTCTTTGGTCGCCCTGCTTTTCTAGGAGTAACACGCTTTTTTGTTAACTCTTCAATCTGCGTCATAAATCTTTCATTACCCAAAGCCAAACCTTTATTAACGCTATCCCTAATTTCTTTCAATAACTCCACCCCAACATGAGCTTTAAACAACTGTCTATAATTTTCTAACCTTTCATTCTTTGTTTTTCCTAATGCAAGATAAAGCTCGTGTGGTGTTTGCAGCTCTGTTTCTACGCCAAGAGCATTACTAGCATAACTTGACCAGCTGTACTCACTCGGCTCATCAACCATATCAGCTCTCACAGGGTTCAACTCAATATAACGATGCAACTCTAGTAAATATCTCTCACTCTGAATCACGCTAGATTTAAACCGACCTTCCCAAAGAGTTCCGCTTCGTTGATAAGTATAATTATAATATCGAACATACATACGCCCAATTGACTGCATCATTTTACTAACAGCGCCTTCTTCATAGGGAGTACATAATATATGTATGTGATTTGTCATTAGAACCCAAGCGTGTACATCAACTAAATACTTTTTTGAGAACTCTTTAAGCCAATTTAAATAAGCTTTCATATCCTCATCACTCGCAAAACAGACTTGACGATTATTTCCTCGCTGGACAATATGTTGTGGAACTCCAATAGGACTAACTCTGGATAATCTTGCCATTATGAGTATCACTCTTAACTTAATGATGACTACAATAGCATATTTAATATTACTCTGACCCCAATAAGGTCTGAAATAATCACTTCAGGAAGTGGTATGAGCATATAAAAAATAATCACGTGTTTAATTCAAGTTATATTTGCCTCTAGATAATGTAAAGCACACCCCCCCTTATTTTTGCTCTTTTGTATTATTTTTGATGTGATTTGATACCTTTTTTATATACAAAAGAGGAAAAAACAAGGAGGGTGTGCTTTTAAAATCTCTAAATTTTTATACTATGGGGTTTTCTGCGACTTTTTAGCGACGTTATTACGAATATAAATAGGTTGAGCATCTTCTGGTGTGACTATTTCGTTATTTTCAAAGCTTATCAGTGCCAGTTTTGCTATTGCTGAGGCTGTGGGTGACATCATTTTTAGGTGGGTGAGGTTTTTGGGTGATCCGCCCCCCAAAAGTTCATCTGCATATACATCCCATCCTGCACCAGCCGCATAAACATGGCAGTCATCTATTGGCTGTATTGTTTTTTGTATACTTTCTTGCATTTCTTCAGGCTTGCTGACTTGTTCTTCACCCAGTAGAGTAATTTTGCCTTGGCTCTTTGTAAATAACCCCCAGTACACTTCACCCATGCGTGCATCTAGGGCCGTGG
Organism: uncultured Sulfurimonas sp.; assembly: GCA_964481625.1. Taxonomy (GTDB): domain Bacteria; phylum Campylobacterota; class Campylobacteria; order Campylobacterales; family Sulfurimonadaceae; genus QNZR01. The sequence continues at coordinate 105 of CAYZUN010000151.1, read as the reverse complement.
CAAATATTTCATTTTTATATTTACCAACCTGCCCTTGTATTTCATCGAATGCTTGAAGCGCCAATGCCGCCAAGGTTGATACAGGAACGACAGGTTTATCAACTG
>CAYZUN010000150.1:0-3914 GCA_964481625.1 uncultured Sulfurimonas sp. | reverse complement strand
ATTTCATGTTAGAAATACGCACCTCCTTCAGGCTCATTTCATATTGGAAGAGACTGGGGTTAAGAAGAAATGAAAATACATGGTATTATCCAGGGGTATTCTCATTTTCGTTTGAAGAACAACTCGACGATTTAGATTTTAAAAGTGGTGACGCATATGCTGCAGAACATTGGATTCAACGTGCTGTTTGCGAAGAAGTATTTCCATTATTAGGGCATTATAAAGTCTCTCCTTCTGTAGCTTGGAACCAAGTAAACGATTATATTGATTACATGCGTTTTTGGTCAGTATTTCTTGAAGAAGAGATTGGGAACTTCTCATTAATGGCGCACATTAAGCTTAATGTTGACAGTGCAACATATTGCAAAACCTATCGTGAGATGAAAGCTAATGGAGGGCAACGTGACCGTGAAGGTAGTCTCTTTGTATTGGAAGGCAAAGCTGTAGCACCTTTATTGCAGGGTAAAAACACGACTGTACGTGAGATTTTGGTAGATGATATTGATAACATGAGTGCCTTTGGAGAACATTTTCAGGTGCAGGAGCTTCATCCAACAAGTCGTTATCGTCTTCTATGGTGGGCAAATGCTACGGGGAGAATGACATCGTAATTTTTTATGAAAAAATCTTAGATTTAAAGTTAAGATTGTACTTACATGCTGCCCAACAATTGCTTGCAGCTGACCGTAAAAAGCGTCACATTTTTTGCGAAGCAAAAAAAGCGCCCCTTTTAACGTCAGCTGAAGCAGGCGTTATGCACAAGAGAGGAAAATGATTAATCTATGAAATCTCGCGTATACATCGAAACATCCATAATCAGTTACCTGACAGCTCGACCGTCGAATGATATTCGGTCTGCGGCACGTCAGAATTCAACATTTGATTGGTGGCATAAACATTCTCCGACATTTGATCTGTATGTGTCTGAATACGTGCTTACGGAAGCGGCTGGGGGGAACCCTGATGCAGCAGCAAGAAGACTTGAGGCTCTTAATTCGCTTCCAGTTTTGGAGGTAACAAATAAAGTAAGAGAAATATCTCAATCATTACTGGATGAAGGTGCGTTACCTCAAAAAGCTGAATTAGATTCACTTCACATTGCAGTTGCAGCTCTCCACGGTATGGAGTATCTTTTAACTTGGAATTGCAAGCATATTGCAAATGCCATAATGCGTCCAAAAATAGAAATTGTTTGTGCATTTTCTGGCTGTGAGCCACCAATTATATGCACGCCCGATGAACTCATGCAGGAGTAAATATTATGTGGCAAGACCCCGTAGTTCAGGAAACCCGTAAACTTAGAGAAGAATATGCTGCACAGTTTGATGATTCAGAGGCTATGTTTCAGGATATTCTTATACGCCAAGCGCAACACAAAGAACGTTTAGTGTCATTTCAACCACGGAAGCCTAGGCTGCGTAAAGGTGTCGCATAATCAGAATAGAGAGCTACTTAAATAAATTATCAGGCTATATTTAAAATCAAAAGCGCATAACAAAAAATTCCAGTCGACCACTGGCAGCACAGTTTTTTTTCAAAGGTCATTTTTTATCATAGTTCAGCGTGTTTGCAGAGTTCATAGAACATCTGCCAGCGGCCACTGAATTTGGCGTTATGTTCACTACCAGCTACAGAGAATAATTAGAGTATGTTAGAAATTATCAAGGATATTTCCACAATATTTTCCATTCCGATATTACTCTTGATTGGATAGGCAGTTTTTTCAATTTGGTCGAAACAAGAAAAGTTATATAAACAACAGGCTCAGTTACTAGAAGAAAAATATAACCTCGCTAAAGAAGAGGCTAAGCAACTCAAGCAAAAAATTGATTCGCCATCTGAATTACATGCAGAGGTTGAAATTATAAAAACCTCATTTAAAGAACAACTAAAAAACCTTGAAATCGAGAAAACCAAATTGATTCAAACTCTGGAAGAAAAAAACTTGGAAAACGGTGACTTAATAAGTAAGCTTGAACAGAATAACGATGATTCTTTTCTACTAATTGAGCATGAGATAAAACAAAATATTGCCTCTTTTAATGCTGTGCTTAACATACTGGAAAATTTGTTTAAAGAACAGCTTTCGTTTGAAAATAATGAGGCAATAGAGATTTATTCGAAAACATTTAGCCGAGCTCATCGTGTGATAAATAGTTCACTTGAATCTTTGGTTGTTTTTAATTACTTATCTAAACCTAAAAATAGAAAAACATAACAATTGCTTACACTCGGAAAAAACAAAGCTACGTCGCTGTCGCTCCTACGCATTGTTTTTCCGGTGAAGCAGGCGTTATAGTTACAAATAACCGTAAATCTAATAAATAATTAAAGATATTTTTTGAATGCCATTTAAACAACATCCTACATTTAAACCTGCCCCGGCTACTGACTCAAAACTTTGGCGCTATATGAGCTTATCTAAATATTTATCTTTACTGCATAGTAAGTCTTTATTTTTTTGCAACCTAGAATTGCTAGCTCAAGAAGATCCATTTGAAGGAACTCTTCCTGCTTCACGTTTTGAGCATAGAAGTTGGAATTGTATTACTGATGTACCATCAAATATACAAGATAAATTTAAAAGCTTTCTACAGAGAGGTGAATCTGACCTAGAAATTGGGTTTTATAGGTTTAAAGAGTTAGCAGAGCTAAGAATTAGACAAGCTTATGCACATAGACGCTCATATTTCATAAATTGTTGGCATTTGAGTGAACATGAATCTTCTGCTATGTGGGATATTTATTCTAAAAGACAGGATGGAATAGCGATTTTGTCTTCGGAAGCTCACTTCGAAAAATCATTTTCTAATGCGAAGCAAGATATTATGGGAGGTGAAATAGTTTATGGTGATTACTTAGACAAAGATTTTAAAATAGATGAAAATAATTCATTTACTTCAGTTCTTCATAAACGCAATAGCTTTTCTTATGAAAATGAATATCGCTTAGTACATTGGGATACCTCTGTAACTCATAAACAGTTAAAGGCTGTTAATGGTTTTTTTAACTGGGATGGGAAGATAATTCAGGATGTCACAGGTGGGGGTTTTACAACAGTAGGACGCTCAGAAGATGAAATTGAAAAACTTGAGGTGAAAGCAGGAATTAATATTGAATGTAATCTTAACGAATTAATAGAAAAAATATATATTTCTCCTCTAGCTGAAAATTGGTTTTTCGAAGCAGTTAAAGACGCATCAAATAAATATGGTTTAGAAGCAAAAGTGTTAAAATCTGAATTATTATCAGAGCCACTGAGATGATTTTAGAAAAAACTATAACAATAGCTTCCAGTGGACTGCCGTAAGCGTCACGGATTTTGCGAAAAGCAAGAGCCGCAAAAGCCGCGCCCCTTACGGCAGCCGCTGAAGCTGGCGTTATGCATCAACAGATAGGAGAAAGTGAGCTTGGTTACTATAAAATTAGCTAATGACCTTTTAATTTTAATATATGATGAGTATAAAAAAGAAAATGGAGAAGGTATAGCACGATTAAAGTTTGCTCGCTTTAGAGTCGATGACCCTAAATTTGTTAGCTTTGTCACGGCTAAGAGCGACATCGATGATGATAAAGATGTAAGGTTCTTACTTTCAAACCTTCTTCTTGAACTGCATGAGCGAGGGTTTATTTTAAAAAAGAACATGCAATTTACTATTGAGCCGAAAGGAGTGAATAAAGTATTGCAGTTACAAAATCCAGTAATGTATTTTGTAGTTAATAATACAAAATGGTGTATTGCTACCGTTCTTGCATTTATTACAGTAATCATAGCATTATTAAAATGACCACAGCGGTAATAAATATAAATAAACCTTAGAATTATCATCAAAATCATTCATAGTGTTCTTTGCTAAAAAATGCATAACGAACAAGGATAGATTGTGAGAGCAAAGCGACCCACAATCTTATCC
>CAYZUN010000149.1:0-4148 GCA_964481625.1 uncultured Sulfurimonas sp. | reverse complement strand
CCCTTCCTTAACAGAAAGATCATTTTCTTTTTTATCGTCTTCGTCTAGTTCCCCCCAGTCACCGCGTTGGTGACGGCTTAATAATGCAACTGGGGAAATATCTATACCTTGCATTACTACTAAAGCGCCAGGGGTTGCCATCGTTTTGCCTAATGCAAAAAGTGGCTTAACTTGATTTGTTTCTTGAGTTGTCATAATCTAATAACTCCAATGTGCAAATTTTGGAAAAGTGCGGACCAGGGCGGCTACCCTAGCCCACACGAAAGTATTTAGAACGGTGCTACTTCGAGTTTTTCATTTGATTTAGCACTGTTTTTACCTCGAATTGAATCAATTGTTCTTCGAACGACCTCCACAAGGCTTTTACCTGTTTCAAAATATGGCTCTGTATTGCTACCACTGGGACTATAAATAAATATTGCATACTCCTGATTGTTGGTAGGTGTGATTTCTGGCTCACCTAACCATTGTTTATTATTGGAACTGACACAAATAGAATGACTGGCTATACCAGCATTTATTAAGGCGGTTTCAACCACTCTTGCCGCTTGTCGTTGTTTATTAACGAGTTGAACTAACATAAGACCTCCAAAGAGATTAATTAAGAATAAATATGAATATATTCATATTTTAAGCCGTTTTTTCTTTATAAAATGATCAGTTTTACAAGGCAACTAACGGGAAAAGTTGTTTTTGGTTTCTCCATTTTTTAAATGCCCGAGCCGACCAATATAGAAGCATTAAATCCCATATAAAAATAATATGAATATATTCATATTTTATCTAAAATAAACAATAAAAACAAGTGTTTATATAAATATATCGTGTTGATTTATAACCCATAAATAGCCGTTGTAACTATCAAGATATACCCAGCTTCCAATCCCTAAAACAGGTAATTCTGAACCAGAAAAACCAACCGTAAAGGCTACGATAGGAATACCGCGAGAAACGGCGCAACGGCAAGCCAACAGAGAGCCACGCGAACGAGGCGAACTGAAAAAAACCAAAAGCCCTGCATTAGCTGAATTAATAACCTTTTTGGTTCTGTTTGCCAGGCGAACCCAAGGAAGAACAGAAAGAGAGCCGCCAGCTAACCACTCAACAGAACCACCACAATCTGAAAATTTAGAAACTTGAGCAACTGCAGAAGAAGGAGCTGCACCTGCCCCATTAGAACTGAAGGAAGCAAAACAACGAATCATAGATGGTGGTATTGATCCAGGAGCAGCCAACAATAAGGCCGCATCAGCACCAGAACAACAACCGACAACAAAGGAATTTCCCTTAATGGCAAGATCTGCGGTTATTTCAATAATTAAAGCAGAACCAGACGCGGAAATATTCCGCGAACCGGCCACCGCCACGATACCAGGCCGATTAAACACCCAGCACCGCCAAAGAAGAAAGAGAAGGTAGCGCAGGAAGCAAAGAGCGAGCCACACGACAAGAAATACCAGAGGGCAAAGCAACTTTAACCACAAATAAAGGGACAGCTAAGCCACAAGCCGACCAGACAGGCGAGCCGACAAAACCAGGACGAATCCATACACGCCAACCGAGAACAGAAACGGAACGGGCAAAAACAGAAGCCAGAGAAAAGGATGAGAAAGGAACAAATAAACAAGCAGGAGCAGGAGACCACCCTGCCCCACCAGGCAAAGAACGCCTTGCCCATACCCAGCCACAGGACAAAGGACGAACCACTAAGCCAGCACCACGAGAAGAGCCAGAAACAGAAATAAAACCAGACATAAACACCTCCAGTATTGGGATAGTCAAGCCTTGCGGCTCTTTAAAACTTAATCCCAAAAAAAGAAAAAAATTAAAAAAGAAAAAAACGCCTTCTAACTAGAAACTAAAAATTTATGGAGTCAAGGTGGAGAGTGATTAGAAGCTGTTATTGCGGTTGTTTGCAATTACAGATTCTTATCACTACTACCTTGATGGAATCAATTTTTGGTTTATCTTTTAGCGGTTTTTTATTTTGTATTTTCTACCGATGTTTGAACAGTAGCAACGCGGAGGAGAGGTTTAAAATAATTGCGTAGCCACAAGCCCTTTTAGGGCAAGGATGCCCGTTTTACCAGCAAGGAAGCTGGTAATTAGCAGGATGCGCAGGGATAGCAGGCTTTCGGTTGGTATCAAGATTGATTAATCATATAAATTTTGGGGCGGTACTGGCATGGATGCCTGTACCGAATAGCCACGGATGGCTGATAGAGAACTTGGCGATAGCCGTGTGAACGGTTAAATTAGGTGCGTACCCTTTTGGGTTTTATCGAAGTTGATAAATGTGTATTATTGGTTCGAATAAGATTATTGGTTTGAGGGTGCGCTGCTTATAAACTGTATGAGCTTAAAACTTGGTTTGAATTTTGAAAATTGAGGTAGGCATATCTAACAAAAATAATCAGTTATTTTGTACACTCCCAGAGAATCACGCCATCAATAACATTTTCTGCAGTCTTATACTCAAAAGCATTAAGCACTGAGACTATGGACTTGTTTAACAACTTTAATGCCTCTGGTTTGTCTGCTGAGATAAAACGGTTCTGATCATTACAAGTTGTATCTGTCCATATTTGAGGATAAGTATTAATATCATAACCTTGTGAGGAAAGGATCTCAGCAACATAAGGCGAATCTTTCGTCATAGATAAATCCCATTCAACTTTTTTCAGAGAATGCAGGTTACCTAATAAAACCAAAATAGGAGTTTCCCCTACTTGCTTGGCTAATTTAATGGCCATCCATTCATCACGCCTCAAGTTGATATCATCACCTGCATCAATAGCAACAAGTTTTAAGCATTCATTGTTTCTTTGTAATTTAACCAAGCTATCAATCATCTTTCGGTAAGGTGGATGATCAATCATAGAAGGGATGTGTATATCAGATACTACCGCCCTGCCCTGTTTTATCTTGCCGATTATTAGCTTCTGATTACTCGCAATTTCTAGTCCAATAATCAGGCATTTATTCTGTTTTAAATGCTCAGATATTAGCGATTGGAAAAGAATTAATGATTCAGGTTGCTTGTGAACCTCACCGATAATGGTGATCGTATTTGGCTTTAGTTGATTAACGATACAGGTGTAATCCCCTGCTATTAAAGGAACAGGGAATAATATCAATTGATATAGTATGATATGATACCATTTCATACTATATTACTTTGTTAGGTCCTTAATTTTCTTATCAATTTCTTTCTCAATAACATTGATGCAAAACTTTTGCATGCTGTCAGGTGTGTTGTCAGCAATATATTTTAGCTTCAATAAGTAGGGTTCTGGTAATCTCAAGTTATAGACTTTGGTTACATCTTCTCGCACACCGGTCTCTTCCCAGGAATGGAATGATTTCCGTTTTTGTACTGTTTTTTTAGGGGCTGTTTTTTCTTCAGCTCCAGATAGAAATGCATCTAAATCTTGTGTTTTTTTAGCGGGTGGTCTGCTTTTTAAACTACTCATTACCAAATACCTCTTTGTACAGAATTTCCATTTCACTAATTGCTTTTGGGTCTTTCGGTTTTAATTCAGTCACAGCTAAACCATCTTTTGCTGCTTTACGGTAAGCAATACGATCTCGAATAGATGCATCCGCTAAGCCCAGGTTAGAAAAATCATCAAGCAATTTACCTGTTTCTTCTGATTCATGTACAGATGGATTAGTCGATGATCTGCTAATAATTACTTTGGCTTGAATATCTGGGTTAAATGTTTTAGCAGTTTCTACCAGCTCTTCCATTTGATTCAGTGTCCAAATATCAAATTGCGAAGGTTGAATCGGAATAAATGCTTTTTCCACGACAACTAATGCGGATCTTAACTCAAGTGAATCACGACCACCCGCATCAATAATAATGTCCTCATAACGATGAGACAAATCTTGTACTTCTTTAGGAAGCCCCTTGCCAAATTTTTGGATACAGGCAACACGAGGCGTTATATTCTCATCGTCCCGACTCTGAGACCAATAATTTGCACTACCTTGAGGGTCAGTATCAATCAATAATACATCGCGTCCGGCCAAGGCTCTCATAGCGGCTAAATTGGTTGCAATGGTAGTTTTACCAGTCCCCCCTTTTTCACCACCAATCAAAATAATCATATCATTTCATCCTATTTCATACAGTATGGTATGGA
>CAYZUN010000148.1:0-4203 GCA_964481625.1 uncultured Sulfurimonas sp. | reverse complement strand
TGTGTAGGTAGAACAATGCAGGAGCAATTGTCGAGGCGTAGAAATGGGCGCATAGATAGCTGGCTACATAACTTTTGCTACTTGCTGATGACGGACAAAAAGACTAGTAGTCCGTCAACTTTGGATTGATGGGTAGAAATACTTGTTGTGTAAAACACTTACTCGTCATTCCTGCATGCTCTAAGCAGGAATCCATGTATTTAACGAATAGATTCCCGATAAGAGACTTCGGGAATGACAGATATTTATAGATTGTTACATCCATCGAACCAAAGTTGCTAGACCACTAGGAGGCTGTCCAAGAATAGAAAACCTACTGCGGAAAAATCCCTTTTGGTCACTTTTTCCGATCATTTTCGTTAAATAGCACAACTATTCGCCTCAAATGATCAATAAAATTGACTCAAAAGGGCTTTCCCTCGCTACGGTTACTATTCTCGGACAACCTCCTAGCAAGAATGGATAATTATTTGTTTCCAGGTGCCTTATTTATATTTTTTGATTCCTTTATGCATATAACAGCAAGACAGGCTATTCACAAGTGCATATCCTTGTCTTGCTTACTGTCTTTGCTGAGTGTTATTTGGGGCTGCACAAGTCCAGAAGCCAGGTTTTTTAATAAAGCAAAAAGTTACGGTTTTAAAAAAAAAATTGTCCAGGGAACAGTTTTTAAACATGTTGTTTATTTTAATAAAAAAACACGGGGTAGCGATGTTTTACATATCTATCTAGATGGTGATGGTTCGGCATGGATTAATAAGCGCTGGATTTCTGCAAACCCTACCCCCAGAAATGCCTTGATGCTAAAATTAATGCAGCAGGACAAAGAAGCAGCACTGTACTTAGGCAGGCCCTGCTACCATGGCTTTAGTGCCGATCCACCCTGCTCTAATAAACTATGGACAAGCCACCGCTATTCGCCTTTAGTAGTCGATGCACTTGTTGCTGCCATCCGTGAAATTGTTAGTGAATATAATCCCAAACATGTCGTATTAATCGGTTATAGTGGCGGAGGTGCACTGGCAATGCTTGTAGCAGAACATTTTTCTGATATCAGCGGTATCATTACTATAGCGGCAAACCTGGATATAAACGCCTGGACTGATTATCATGGATATTCAAGATTAACAGGTTCTCTGAACCCTATTGATCGTAAAAAACTTGACAAAAAAATATTTCAACTACATTTAGCAGGGGGCAAAGATCTTAATATTCCAGCTAATCAAATTAGATCTTTTGTAGAAAAAAACCAATCCTCCTCTTTTTTATTTTTTAATGAATATGATCATCACTGTTGCTGGGAACAAGTGTGGCCATCAATTCTTGATTCCATCCAATTTCATGACCGTAGAATGTAACTGTATTATTATGGATACACAAGCAGATACACAAACAACTTCTTTAGCAAAAGACTCAGGGTTCATCCCTGTTACATACTATTAAATGAAAACATCTACACCTACAGTATCGGCAAATGCATCGACACCCACTGTACCAGCAGATACATCAGCAGTTAGCGATAGCCTAAAAATCGGAGATATTATTAAAAAACGGTTCATTTTAGTCGAAGAACTTGGCAGAGGTGGAATGGGTGTAGTATATAAAGCAAAAGATTTGCGTATGGAAGAGGCCCAAGACCGAAACCCATTTATTGCACTGAAAGTCTTGAGTGACAATTTTAAAAACAATCCCGATTCGTTTATTGCTTTGCAAAGGGAAACCCGTAAGACACGAGAGTTAGCACACCCAAATATCGTTACAGCCTATGATTTTGACAGGGATGGAGATCATGTTTATATGACAATGGAGTGCCTCAACGGAAAACCATTAAGTCTATTATTGCATGAACATTATCTTGAATCATGGTCATTAAAAGATCGCTGGTCACTTATCAAACAGTTATGCTCTGCACTGGCCTATGCACACAAAAAAAACATTATTCATCTTGACCTGAAACCAGGCAACATCTGCATCAAGAAGGACAGATCAGTAAAGGTCTTGGACTTTGGAATTGCAAGAGCATCAAAAAATTTTGAGATTACTGAAACCACCACCCAGGACACAACTATTTTTGATGCCGGAAAATTAGGAGCATTAACCCCACCTTATGCCAGCTGCGAAATGCTGGAAAACCAGGAACCCGATCGTAGAGATGACATTTATGCCTTAGGCTGCGTTATTTATGAAATTTTAACGAACCACCATCCTTTTAATAAACTACCAGCCACTGAAGCCCGCTTTAATAAAATTACTCCTCCTCCTATTCCAGATATAAGTAAAAAACAAAATAAAGCATTGCTGCATGCTTTAGCTTTTAACCGAGAAGAAAGAGTATCTACTATTGATCAGTTCTTGCAAGAAGCGCAGCTTAGTATTTCAAGCACGTCTCATTCTGGAATAATGCTCCCCTGGAAATGGATAAGTATTGTCTTATTTCTAAGCATTCCTGCAGGAATTATTTGGTTAAACTATAACAAAACCATTGTTGATAAATATTTAAAGCCTTCTGAGCCTTCTGCAAAAAACAATTCTGATCTCATAAATAAACCTCCTATAAAGCAGACTAACCTGCCTGTATTATCCGACAAAGACAAGCAAAAAATACTACGCCTACTAGAAATCGCAGAAATGCACTTTATGATTGGAAAACTGGTAGAACCCAAAGGAACCAATGCTTTAGAAGCCTATAGAGAAGTGTTGTTATTGAGCCCTAACAATCAAGCAGCATTAGAAGGTCTAAATAATATTGCCAGCGAATACGAACAGCAGGCGCACGAACAATGGAAAAAAGGAGAAAGCACAAGCAGTATTGTACTGCTAAAAAAAGGATTGCTAGCTTCTCCCCTGCATCAAGGACTGAATGAATTACTGCGGAAGATTAACACTGAAGGGAAATAATAACTGAAGGATGATGGATAAAAAACAGCAAACCCGCCAGCGTGAAGGGTTTGCTGTTTTTTTGTTGAGTACTTAGCTGCCCCAAATGCTAGACAGATCTCTTATGTTTCTATGGTAGTAGTTGATGGTGATATGTTTTGTCGCTTTTTGCTAGCCTTTACGAGCCCACTGAATTTCGTTTTAACTGCCGAGTCTTTAAGGCTCGTAAGCTGTTATTTTATTGGCCTTCAGAGGCAGCAGGGTGTAAATTAATACTCTGCAATTCAAGTAAATCGCCGATGGTTAAGCAAAAGGCCCGTGAAGTGGATACCCCCTAAAGATTATTTTAATCGTAATTCAACGATTCATAATATCAATAAAAAGTTTACGCATACCATAATATAGATTATTTGCTCTATAGAATGATTTATTCGTTTCTAAAAAAATGCAGAGAAACCTTAAAATGGCACATCGTTCCATCATTAATTCGGATAATAACAACTAAAAGCAGCTAAAAGAAACAGTTAGTACATGTTAGAATTTTTAGATTGCGTTGAGACATCCATATAATTATCCTCCACGATTGCGGATCACTTCAACAGATAGGCCACATGTCCGTACATAGAGCAAATATCAGCGTGTCAAATCAGCTAAAAGCATTGACAACTTTTACAAAAGTCATTAACGCGATTTGTTATTTATCATTACTTATGAATACTATTTCTGGCCTCTTATCATATACTGCCTTAAAATGTGTTATCAGTGTGAGTTAATAAAACTCTATATTAACCCTTCTTAAGGAACGTGCACGATCCTAAGTAGTTCATTGACACCTTGTTATCAAGTCAGGCTATTTATTTAGCTTTTACCCTAACATATTGAAGGAGAAGAACTGTAATGAACAAAAAACATTTGATTATTTCAATCTTATTTACCACTCTTACTGGTTGTTCAAGTACTGAAACAAAACAACTCCCGCTCTCTTCCGAAAGTAGCAAGCCCCTTCAGCATGAGGCTACTTCAGAAACTACATCATTAGATTCAATAGAGAAAAAGGCTCTAGAGGTGCTGAAACAGATGAGTGACGTTTTATCATCTTCCCCTGCATATACCTTTAAGGCACTTATAGTAAAAGAACAAGTACTTGATTCGGGTCAAAAACTACAATATGACTCGACAATATTAGTAAAAATGCAACGGCCGAATGCTTTGTTTGTAAATGAAATTAGTGGCGCCAAAAAGCAGATGATGTGGTATCACGACACCACATTCACTTTGCTGGATAAAAAGAATAACTTTTATGCTACAACACAAACACCTGACAAC
>CAYZUN010000147.1:0-4237 GCA_964481625.1 uncultured Sulfurimonas sp. | reverse complement strand
TTGGGTAATGATATTGAAGGCTTCTTGCATATTTCAGAGATTACTTGGAATAAGAACATCAAGCACCCTAAAGACTACCTAACAGTGGGTGAAGAGATTGAAGTTGAAGTTATTGAAATTAATTCAGATACGCATAAACTACGTGTATCACTTAAACGTCTTCTTCCAAAACCATTTGATGAGTTCTTAAAAAAATTCAAAGAGGGTGATGTAGTAACCGGTGTTGTTACATCATTAACTGATTTTGGTGCATTTGTAAAAATTGATGGTGTTGAGGGTCTGTTGCATAATCAAGACGCATCATGGGAAAAAAGTACAAAATGTAAAGATTTCTTAAAAAGCGGTGATGAAGTTGAAGTTAAAATTGCAAAAATTAATAGAGAAGATCAAAAAATCTCATTGAACAGCAAAACACTTCAAGAGAGCCCAATTGACAAATTTGCTACATCTCACAAGCAAAATGAAATTGTTAAAGGTACCATTCGTGATATTAAAGAGTTTGGTGTATTTGTTTCAATTGAAGATGGTGTTGATGCACTAATTCGAAATGAAGATCTTTACCCATTAGTTAAAGAAGAACTTGAAGCAGGACAAGAGATAGAAGCTGTTTTAGCTGTAATCGATACACAACGTGATCGTATTCGTCTTTCTGTAAAACGACTTGAGCGCATGAAAGAATCAGCAATTCTTGATGAAATTAACCAAGATGATACAAGTAACAGTTTAGGTGACCTAATTAAAGATCAATTAAAGTAACATTATGCAGCGTATAGCCTATTGGTTTATTCCGGTAATTGCTATAGCTGTCACAATTTTGGTAGCTCTTTTTTTGCTTCAGATTAATCAAAATGAACCCATTGCCACCAATCAATTGATCTCCACAGATAAAAAGAACCCAAAAAGTCCGGAAATCATTGATAACGTATGGCTTGATCGATTCAGTAAAAGTGAAAAAGATGGGTATTTTTATCCTGTTAATGAAATATTTATTACATTAGATTTAAATAAACATATTGTCAAAGAGAAAGCTTTTATACTATCTGTTCTAATCAAAGACCAATATCAGATTTTTTGTTTGCAAGAAGAGCTTAAGCAGCGTGACCTTCGTTATTTTTTAAAAAAAGTACGTCAAGGTACTGAACTTTTAATATATTCTAAAGATCAAAATCAATTACAAAGTTTAGTTAAAGCGCTAAAAAGTTATAAAATCAAGGCAAAAATATTGCCATATGAAGAGGTACAAAATGGATAAGAGTAAAATTGTTGTTTGTGATCATATTCATGAAGCAGGACTTGAAATGCTTCGTAATGATGATCAGATAGATTTTGTTTTTGCTGCTGATATTGATAAAATAGAACTTTTAAATGTCATTGCCGATGCAGATATAGCCATTACTCGAAGTTCGACTGATGTTGATGCTAAGTTTATTGCAGCTGCGAAAAAGATGAAAGCAATTGTACGTGCCGGTGTTGGTGTTGATAATGTCGATATTGAAGGCTGTTCAAAAGAGGGTATTATTGTCATGAATGTACCAACAGCTAACACTATCGCTGCCGTTGAACTGACAATGACACATATGCTTTCATGTATGCGTATGTTCCCGTATTCTCATGATCATCTGAAAAATCAGCGTATCTGGAAGCGTGAAAAATGGTATGGACATGAGCTTAAAGGTAAAAAATTAGGTGTTATCGGTTTTGGTAATATTGGTAGTCGTGTAGGAATTCGTGCCAAAGCATTTGAGATGGATGTTATCGCGTACGATCCATACATTCAACCATCAAAAGTGACAGATGTAGGTGCTACATATACAGAAAATTTTGATGATATTTTGGCGTGTGACATCATTACAATACATACACCTAAAAATCCTGAAACACTCAATATGATCAATAGTGATGAAATTGCAAAGATGAAAGATGGTGTAGTTCTAATTAACTGTGCTCGTGGTGGTCTTTATAATGAAGATGCTCTTTATGATGGTCTAAAATCTGGTAAAGTCAAATTTGCAGGTATTGATGTATTTGTTAAAGAGCCGGCAATTGATAATCCACTTTTAGACCTTGATAATATCTGTGTTTCACCACACCTTGGTGCTAATACCTTTGAATCACAATACAATATTGGTACTGAAGCAGCGCAGCAGGCAATTGAAGCAGCTAAAGGTATTGCATTCCCTCATGCGTTTAATTTACCAATTGACGAGTCAACAATTCCTCCTTTTGTAAAACCATTTTTAGAGATGGCACAAAAAATTGGTTTTTTATCAGTTCAGATGAACAGAGCACCGCTTGTTTCTATTAAAGTCAGTGGACAAGGTGATATTGCAGAATATGTAAACTCTATGGCAACTTTTGTAACGGTTGGTGCAATGGCTAGCAGTAGCAGCGATACTATTAATTATGTTAATGCTGATTTTATTGCTAAAGAAAAAGGCATTAAAATTGAGACAGAAACTCTGCCAAATACGGCTGCCTATAAAAATTTAATTACTATTAAAACTACTACCGATAAAGGCACAATTGTCATCAGCGGAACAATTTTTAATGATACAGTTCAGCGTATTGTTGATATCAATGGTTTTGCTGTTGATGTTGAGCCAAAAGGGAATATTATTCTCTTTAAAAATACTGATGTCCCAGGTGTAATCGGTAAGGTAGGTACAATTTTAGCACAACACAATGTTAATATTGCTGATTTCCGTTTAGGTAGAAACAGCCAATCTCAAGCACTTGCTGTGATTATGGTAGATAACACTGTAACCGATGCAACATTAAAAGAACTTGCTTCACTTGAAGCGTGTATTAGTGTCGATTACGCACGTATTTAAGAATACTTCTATTTACATGTAAAATCTATTGTACCAAAGTACAATAGATTTAATCTTTCTCTTACGTTATTATACACATAATCATAAAATTATAAGGTGTATATTATGTCAGGAATAGTCGGATATGTAGCAAGTGAAAACGGAACAGTGGAAGTAACACAGGAAAATGGTGAAAAAGTACTACTTCAGAGCCATATGCCCGTACATAAAAATGATATTATTAGAACGGGTGATGCTTCATCAGTTGAACTTATTTTAGACAATGGCAATACCATTAAACTGGGTGAGAATAAAGAGATTATTTTAGATGAAACAGTTTATGAAGCAAAAAGTTTTGATGCAGATGAAGTAGAGGCATCAGTTCAGTCCATTCAAGAACTTTTAGCACTTAATGGTGATGTGGATTTATTAGATGAAACAGCTTCCGGAAATGAAGGTGTTACTAATGGGTCGTCTAATATAACTGATACGTATCTTTTACGTGAAGAAAATTTTGGACATGCTGAATCTGATTATTTACCGACTGAGATAGTTAGAATAGTTGAACCAATTGAATTCGTTGAAGCAGTTGTTATTCCTGAGGAGCCTACTCCGGTCATTCCTAACCTTTCTATTAATGATGTAACAGTTGATGAAGATGCTGGAACTATGACATTTACTGTGACACTAAGCAGTGCAACTGCTGAAAATGTTACATTTAACTACGTATCATCAGATCAGAGTGCAAATGCTGGTAGTGACTATTCAGCTGTTTCTGGCAGTGGTACTATTGCAGCCGGTACCACTACGACTACAATTACCGTGCCAATTAGTGATGACTATATTGCAGAGCCTAGTGAGACATTTGCTATTGATTTAAGTGATGTTAGTACGAATGCAACAATAGATGATGGTCAAGGTATCGGTACGATTCTTGATGAATTGGTACCAGGTGCAGAAGATACTGCAACAGTAACTCTTTCAGGTGCTGCTAGTGTTATGGAGGGTTCAACCGCAACGTATACAGTAAGCATAGATAAAGCACCCATAACAGATATGAGTATTGATATTATTATTTCGCATATTGATACAAGTAGCGGCGACTTACTCCCTGCCACTATTACAGTAACTATTCCTGCTGGCAGTACTTCTGTCAACTTCAGTATTGATAATATTAACGATAACTTAGTTGAAAATAATGAAGACTATTCAGTTACTCTTACTGGAGTAACTAGTGGAGGAAGTTTTGAAGAGCTGTCTATTAGTGAAATTCCAGTAATTACTACTATTATTGATAATGATGCGACTCAGCCACCACCCCCACCACCTACGCTACCAACATCCCCAGTAGCCATTGATGATTCTAAAACCGATCAGATCACCAACAGCGCCGTAACCTTGGATGTCGTAGCTAATGATACTGATGA
>CAYZUN010000146.1:0-4259 GCA_964481625.1 uncultured Sulfurimonas sp. | reverse complement strand
ATTTACATGTAGTCCCTTTGGGATATGAAACTAGCCAAAATCTAAAATGTAACCAATTTATCGGTATTTTAAATGACACTAACAAAAGCTTGAATTCTAATGATTGTTTAGGGAGTTTAAGTATGGTGCGCCCGACATGATTCGAACATGTGACCGCTGGTACCGCAAACCAGTACTCTATCCAGCTGAGCTACGAGCGCACACCATCTCTATTTTGAGAGGGTGAAATTATACCTGGTTTTTCTTACAAAAAATTTAAAAATGCATCGGTTATTTAATTTTATTGATTTTAAGCACAAACTCAACTTCAGGCTTAGAGAGACGTAGCTCTTTTGAAATACTTGCAATATCAATACCTTGTTGATACAGTGAGATAATTCGGGCATCATCCATACCGCTAACAGAGGCAGGAAGTGAGAGTTTTCGCATTCCATCTTCAAGATTTCTCACTTTATGTTCAATCTCATCGCGATATTCTTGTAGCTCTTCTCGTATCTGTGCAATTGATGCAACCATAGGTTTAGACATGTTTTTCATACTCACTTCAAGTTCATAGGCAATATCTTCATCTAGCATTGCATTCTCAAGAAGTGGAGTGTCCTGAATATGGCGGTCTAACTTTTTATTAAGCATATAGAGCTCTTTATTGAGATTTTCAACTGCCATGGCAATGCGACGAATCTGTTTCGTATTTTGCAGATCTTTAGAGTAAATATAGTAGATTACAAAGAGCAGTATGAGTGCAATAATGATTAAAAGATATTCTAAGCCTATCACTGTTTTTCTCGCATTTCTCGAATTAAGACACGTTCACGTGCGGTTAAGTATGATGCCCACTCTTTTTCATCACGTTCATGGATTTTTAAAACTTTTGCAATATTCTCATCCTCAGCAACAAAGAAGATAACAATATCATGTTTAGGGTGAACCGGCATCTCAATACGTCCATAATAATGCGCACCAACCATTAAAAGATTCTCTTTAAGTTTAAAGTGCCCATAGCCTATAGAGTCAATCATAGCTTTACTCATAAGAGCCACCCTCTCAGGTTCTTCATTTTTAATAAGTCGCTCTAAATTATCAATTTTTCGATGTAATTCAACAATTAAATTTAAAAGTACCGGGTCACTCTCAGATGTCTCACCTCGTCCTTTTGCACGTTTGAGCCACTGTGCAATGGGGTCATCATCACTTTCACTTAGCTGGTGATACTCTCTGGTAAAAACTTCTTCGTTAGTATCTTTGAGATCAAACTCTATAGTAATAGGCGCTTTAACAAACCGAACACTCATGCGATACTCCTATCTATAATAATTAATACAAAAAACATCACACCCAAATAACCGTTTACCGTAAAGAAAGCGCGATCAATTTTTGTAAAGTCTTTACGAACTAACTTATGCTCATACGTAAGCATCACAGCGCTCAGTAGCACTGCCAACCACGCAAACAGACCCAATCCAGCTTCAGCAGCAAAAAAGAGCCAAAACAGAATCGTTATTGAGTGAAAAATTGCTGAGATAAACAGTGTCGCTTCTGCTCCGTAACGTGAGGGAATGGAAAAAAGTCCCTCTTCTTTGTCAAAGTCAATATCTTGCAGTGAATAGAGCAGATCAAATCCTGCTACCCAAAATAGTACTCCCAGACTTAAAAAGAGTGACCACATGGGAATATATGCTTCAACAGCGACGACTCCGGCAATAGGAGCCAATCCTAATGAGACGCCTAAAACCAAGTGTGCCAGTTCACTAAAGCGTTTAAAGTACGAGTAACTCGCCAAAATTGCTAAAATTGGTATTGACAGGTAAAATGCCAATGAATTAATCATATAGGCTACGACTATAAACAGGAGTGCATTTGTAGCGGTAAATGCCATCATAGCATTAGCAGAGATGCGACCATCGACACTTGGACGGTTTGCTGTACGCGGATTTTGCGCATCATACACTCTATCGGCATAGCGATTAAGCCCCATAGCAAAGTTTCGGGCACTAACAGCTGCTAGAACACCTAACAGCAACAGCTTCCATCCGAACCACCCCTGGGCAGCCACCACCATAGCAATAAAAATAAAAGGCAGTGAGAAGATGGTGTGTTGAAACATCACCAACTCATTGAAATCTTTTAACTTTTGAATAATTGTTTGCAAACACTTCCCTTTAAAATGTAGTATTTTACCATGTTATTTTACGATATACTTCCTCAATGAAAGAGATTGCGATAATCGGACCGACAGCCTCAGGTAAAAGTGATGTGGCATTAACACTAGCCTCAAAACACAACGCCTATATTCTATCCATCGACTCACTTAGTATCTACAAAGAAATTAATATTGCTTCGGCAAAACCTAGTAAAGATGAACTCAACCATGTAAAACATTTTGGCATCAATGAGATTTATCCTAATGAGCATTTTGATGTCTCTAATTTTATTACTTATTACCACAAAGCAAAAGAGGCTGCTGTTGGTGATGGTAAAAATCTCATTATTGTCGGAGGAACAAGCTTTTATCTTAAAAGTCTACTTACTGGCATTTCTGAACTTCCTCCAATGGATGAAGCACTTAATTTACATGTAAAAGCGTTAATGCAAGACAGTAATGCTGCCTACAGTGAACTTTTAAGCATTGATAACGAATATATGAAAAACATTAGCAGTCGTGATTCTTACCGAATTTTTAAGATGATGTTAATTTACAAGGCTTCAGGCATGGCACCTTCACAATGGTTTCAAAACCATCCTGCAAAACCTGTAATTGAAGATTTGACTGTTTTTGAAATTGATGTGTGTCGTGATGTTTTACGAGAACGTATTGCACAAAGAACTCATAAAATGGTAAGCATGGGCTTAATTGATGAAGTGGCGTATTTAGAACAGAAGTACAGTCGTGCACCTAACGCTATGAAAGCTATTGGAATTATTGAGGTGCTAGAGTATTTAGATGGAAAAATCACTAAAGATGTAATGCTAGAACTCATAGCCACACACACAGGTCAACTCGCCAAACGTCAGCAGACGTTTAATAGAAGTCAATTTAAAAACAGAAAACTGTTTCCTCTTGAAGACATTGTTAAAGAGGTTGAAGTTTACATGTAGTCTTTCTAAAGTCCCTAAGAAATATTGATTATTAATCGTTCTAAGCTCGTTAGAACATTTTTTTGGTTGCAATATTCCTTTTTCGCATGAGAGATTGCAGAGTGAATGTCTATCTGCGAATTGATTACTATATTTTCAAGAGCACTTCTGTATTCATCCAATTTATGTGTCACTACATCCCAAACAATAGTTTCATCTATACCAAAATAACCATGTAATATCTGGTTCCTAAAATCAACAATACGTCTATATTTACTTCCTATCAATTCATCGACAAGCAGATATTTTGTAGCTTCTCCAATCACTTCCAACTCTCGTATTGTAGCATCCCAGTGTAGTTCAGAGTTTAGAAGTTCCAAGCCATTTTCAAACTCTTTTGTATATCTTTTTATTTTGTCTATGGCAATAAATATATCAACAATATAAAGAGTCATATCTCGCTTAGACATAAATAATTTCTTTATCTATCTTCTCTTGAATTAAGCCTCTTATATTTTTTTTCAATCCCAAGTCAATAGATTTATTAAATGAACTCTCTAAAAACTCCTTTAAGTCATAGTATAAATCAAAATTTGAAGGCATATCTGCTAAAAGGTCAATATCGCTATCTTTTGTTTGAGAGTCAGTTGCATAACTTCCAAAAAGACCAATATTTTTGACCTGATATTCTTTTGTAAGTAGCAATTTATGACTTTTCAAAAAATCAATAATCTCTTTTTTATCCATTGTAATGCCCTCTGTTAGGTGATGATTTAATTATATCTAACTTGGCATAAAAAGACAACACAGTAGCTTTTTTCGGTTTATTCAGTACCCCTTGACAGTCAACTCGCCAAACACCAGCAGACTTTTAACAGGAGGCAATTTAAAAGAAAACTGTTTCCTCTTGAAGACATTGTTAAAGAGGCTGAAGTTTATTATATAGTGTAATGCCACATAAAATATAATTTCCTATGCACATCTTCATTCATCTTGTACGATGTACAATCCCAGTAATTATGGTAGGTTTTATCTTTTATTTTAAGCAATTCTGTATGATACCTATCTATTTCCCTAGGATGATCGGAAGTAGGAGTTTCTATGGTAGCAAATATAAATGCTGAACATTCACCATCACGGCTTGTATTAGTACTTTCAATAAAGTCGGTTTCACCACCTAAAGG
>CAYZUN010000145.1:0-4360 GCA_964481625.1 uncultured Sulfurimonas sp. | reverse complement strand
ATTATTTTAAGAAGAATAAAAGGATTTAAAGAGATTGCTCATATAGCTTCACTTCATCATGAAACATTGGATGCACAAGGATATCCTTACTCTTTAGAAGCTAAAGATATACCATTTGAAGCACGAATAATATCTATTGCGGATATCTTTCAAGCATTAATCCAAGATAGACCTTATAGAAAAGGATTGAGTGCTCAAAAAGCTTATGATATTATATTTTCAATGTTTGAAGATGGGAAAATTGATGGAGATATTGTAAAAAAGCTCAAAGAAAATCTTACAAGTTGTTATCAATATGCTATTATGAAATAATTTTTTAAATTAATGAGTGTCGATTTTTTCTTCAAGTTTATCAATAGCACTAGTGTCTATATCTTTTTTGATTGTAATAGTATAATCCATAAGTAGGTTAACTCCTGTAACTTAAAGCAAATATTGTACACTAAGTTGACTTAAATAAATAAAAATTATATTTAAATTATAGTTATAATAATTTAAGCTTATGTTTAAGTATAATAATATATAATTTCAAATATCGAAAATAACAATAAGTAAGAGGAGAAATTAATATGGAAGAAGAAAAAAGTTTTGTAGAAATGTTTAAAGAAGGCATTAAAAAAGATGCTAAAAATAGAGTTAAAAAGAATATTACAAAAGATTCTCATGCGAGTGATAATACTCATGTCTTTGATAGAATGGCTGATGTTATGTATGGTTTGACAACAAAGATGCCTTTAGTAGGACAATATGCTAAGCCACCTCTTGATGATATTGATGCATTGAAAAATACAAAACTATTTACAAGTAAAGTTTTTAAACCAATTTTTCCATTTTTTAAAGTTGATAAAAAGTATACAAAATTCTTTGTTAATGAAGCACCTAAGGATGATGAAAAAAAATAGTATTTAATATTGGTTGCGGAAGCTGGATTTGAACCAGCGACCTTCGGGTTATGAGCCCGACGAGCTACCGAACTGCTCTATTCCGCGATATTTAAGAAGGTGGATGGGGTGGAGGGATTCGAACCCCCGAATACCAGTACCAAAAACTAGTGCCTTACCACTTGGCGACACCCCAACCTAAGCCATTACTTGTTCGTAATGAGGCCGAAATTATAGTTTATAAGAGCAGTTTTGTCAAGAGAAAAACGTAAATTTCTTATACTTTTTTATTTTATTGGTAAATTGAGGTACTTTTGATTCTTTTTTAAATATAATTCCAAACAATATTAGCAGACTTAAAGAGAGAATATGACACCAATACAACGTGTACAAGAAGCAATCCAAGAGATTAAAAAAGGCCGAATGGTTGTTATGGTCGATGATGAAGACCGTGAGAACGAAGGGGATCTTGTTTATGCATCGGTATTTTCAACACCTGAACATATCAATTTTATGGCAACTCATGCAAGAGGTTTGATTTGTGTAGCAATTAGTAACAATATCGCTACCCGACTTGAATTGAATCCGATGGTAAGTTCCAATACATCAATGCACGAAACGGCATTTACGGTTTCTGTTGATGCAAAAGAAGCCATTACGGGAATTTCTGCTGCTGAACGCGATATGACGGTTAAAATCTTGGCTAATCCACTTAGTCGTGCTGAAGAGTTGGTACGTCCAGGACATATTTTTCCTTTAATAGCCAAAGACGGCGGTACTTTAGTTCGGGTGGGACATACTGAAGGCTCTGTTGATCTGTGTCGTTTAGCAGGACTTAGTGAATCATCAGTCATCTGTGAGATCATTAAAGAAGACGGCACGATGGCACGTCGTGATGATCTCGATGTTTTTTGTCAAGATCATGAGCTCAAAATTGTCTATATTTCAGATATTGTTGAGTACCGCTTAGCCAATGAGACACTTGTCACAAAACAGAGCATTGAAGAGATTGAATTTTTCGGCGTCAAGGCTCAAAAACATACGTTTAAAGATCATGACAACAATATTCACACAGCAATTTCATTTTATGGAATTTCCGAAACAGCCAATGTACGTGTTCATAATATCGTTCCTGATGTTGAACTGCTTTTGCATCAAAACAGATATTTACAGCTTATAGACTCAATTGAATATTTAAAACAAAATGGCGGTGTGCTACTGTTTATTAACAACCCTGATACCGCAACTGTTTCAATGAAAGAGTATGGTGTCGGAGCACAGATTTTAAAACAGCTTGGCATTAAAAGTATGAGACTCATTAGTAGTGGAAAAGCACCGGATCTTAATGGTTTGAGTGGCTTTGGTTTGGAAGTGACTGAAGTAATTTCACTGTAGTTTACATGTAATTTGATATTAAGGGCTTCTAAAGTAGAGTTTTGAACTTTTTTAGGAGTTTACCCATGTTTGGACAAGGTTTTTTAGGCACATCGGCACTCTTATACATGGATGTTGCTACACTTTTCTTTGCTTTCATGCCTTTTTTGTTGGTGCTCTCCATTCGTTTTGCTATAGCAAAACAATACAAAAAACATTTTATGAGCCAAATAGTGATTTTGCTGCTGACTCTAATTGTTGTAACTATTTTTGAAATAGGAGTTCGAGTCTCGGGTGGATTTCTGGAATTTTCAAAAAGCAGTTCGCTCCCTTTTGCCTTTTTAGTTACATTTTTAGTAGTTCATATTATTATTGCCATTGCAGCAGTTGCCGGTTGGATTTACATGATTGTAGTCTCGTATTTAGGATACAGACGTGAAGGTGAGAATGCCACTATTTTCAAGCAGCATAAAAAGATGGGCAGGTGGATTTTTGCAGCACTTACTTTGACCTCATTAATGGGATGTATAATCTATATTTTCTTATTTGTAATGTGACAATATGTTACAATGAGATTCAACTTTACGCTTGGGACATTGTGATTTATGAATGAGATTTTTACTGCGATTAATGGATTTTTAGAGGCCCTTTTATTTTTTGATATTCTTTTTGGAACCGTTGAAGGAATAACAATTCCTTTTTTAGTCGCTTGGCTGATTGCAGGCGGTGTCTATTTAACAGTTAAAATGGGTTTTATTAACCTTAAAATGCTTAGACATTCTTTCAAAATTATCAAGGGTGATTACACTACTAAAGATGATAAAGGTATTATTGCTCCTTTTGGAGCACTTACAACAGCACTTTCAGCAACAGTTGGACTTGGAAATATTGCCGGTGTTGCCATTGCAGTTTCCATTGGAGGACCAGGGGCGACGTTTTGGATGATAGTAGCAGGCTTTTTGGGAATGTCGTTAAAGTTTACTGAGGTAACGCTTTCATTGCAGCATCGTGAGTTTTTAAAAGACGGTACGGTTATGGGTGGTGCAATGGAATATCTCTCTAAAGGGCTTGCGCAAAAAGGATGGCCGCGCCTTGGAAGAGTAATGGCACTTGTTTTTGCACTTTTTATGATTTTTGGAGCTATTGGAGGGGGTAATACCTTTCAAGTCTCTCAAGCTCTCGGAGCGGTACAAGGGGAGGTGGCGTTTTTTGCTGAGTATCCTATTGTTTTTGGTATCATTTTAGCACTGATGACAGGTGCTGTGATTGTTGGCGGGGTTAAACGTATTGCACGTACTACTGAAGCAGTGGTTCCAACCATGGTTACAATTTATCTTCTTGCATCATTATGGATTTTAATAACACACTACAGTGATATTCCTCATGCTGTTGGACTGATTTTTTCTGAGGCTTTTGCACCAACGGCAGTGGCCGGCGGTATGATTGGTGTTATCGTTCAAGGATTCCAGCGCGCGGTGTTCTCAAGTGAGGCAGGGTTAGGGTCTTCTCCTGTCGCCCATGCTCCTGCGAGAGTAAAATATCCTGTGCGTCAAGGTATGGTTGCTCTGTATGAGCCATTTATTGATACGGTGGTAGTGTGTACTATGACCGCTTTGGTTATCATCATAACAGGTGTTTATGACCCAGCCAACGGCTATGGAGCACTTATTGAAGCGAAGCAAGGAGCTGCTCTTACTTCGGCTGCGTATGGCACAATTATTAGCTGGTTTCCAATGATACTGTCGTTGTCTATTTCACTATTTGCTTTTAGCACAATGATCTCGTGGTCATACTATGGTGAACGTGCATGGGTATATCTTTTTGGAAGTAAATTTTCACTGCTTTATAAAATGATTTTTCTCTCATTAACGGTTATTGCTACAGTAGTGAGTACCGATATTATGGTTGACTTTAGTTTTATGCTCATTCTCTCTATGGCATTGCCAAATATTTTTGGACTTTTTATTTTAAGCGGTGATGTCAAAAAAGAGCTAAACGAGTATTTAGTTAAACTAAAAAGCGGTGAACTTGACCGGGAAGCTATTAGAGATTAAGGGCACCTCCAAAAATCCTAGCCAGTCTCAGCTATACACAGATATTCATAA
>CAYZUN010000144.1:0-4362 GCA_964481625.1 uncultured Sulfurimonas sp. | reverse complement strand
TATGGCACACCGAGCTTAAAGCAAAAAGTGTTTGGTGGTGTGACGACGAGTTTGCTGTTCAGCATGATTACTCCTGTCATCATGTCTCATTAATTGTGAGCTACAAAAGCAGGTAAAAAAAAGCCTAAGCATCAAAAGATAACTTAGGTGAATTAACGGAAGGAGATATTTTTTATTATAAGGAGACTTCTTATGAGAGAAGTGATTAATTTAATCAACATACTCTCGATCAAAATCCCAAGGAGTTCTTATTGCTTCATTTACTTGTACCGATCATGGTTGAAAATAAAGTCACCACCAGGTGCTGCCTTATGACAAGCAATACAACCCGTCGGCGCACCTTTGGCAACACGACCTGCAAGTTGCATATTCTTTGGATTTTTATCTAACGACCCATCGGGTAGGTATTTAGCGTAAAACCAATCTTTGTTTTCGGTATCGTAGCCAGCTTCACGTTTAAACTGAATCGTCACAGCTTTTAAATATTTATTTGGTTCATTAATCACATCGTTAATAGTTAAACCATTTCCACCATAGTTTTTCTTAACAACTAGTGCGCCTGTAACACCATCAATGGTTACCTTTTTCTCCATCAGTTCAAGAATCATTCCATGAGGTGGAGCGCCCTTGTAAGGTCTTGTGACAATCGCATCATCACCCACAAAGCCAGCATCTAGGGATGCTTGCCAAACATTTTTAGCATCCGTAATATCAGCCTCATTGCCAAACGGTGCAGCAAGGGCAAAAAGTGGCAAACTCAATCCAATTAAGGTTGAGAGTATTCTAGTTCGTGTTCTCATCTTGTTACTCCTAAAGTAGTTATTTGTACTGTGGAGCGCGCTTGTTTTTATATACGCCTGTAGTGTGAATTTAGATTCAAAAGATGAGTTATAATAAAATTCGTACCTTAAAAATAATCAATGGAGCCTCCATGCCTATCCCCTCAAATTTCATAAAGTTGATGTTGTTTTTTGGCATGGTATTTGGTTCTCTTTCAGCTTATGCGGTTATTGAAGATTGTGACAAAGGTGTTAGTTTTAATAATGGTAATACCTATAAAAAAGTCACGGGAACGGTTAATTGTGTATGGCGTAAAAACCCACATATCAAAACTCGAAGCGTGTCACTCAGGAATGGAAAGAAGCATGGGAAGTCGATTATTTATATTGGACGCTATGGTAAAAGAGGCAGTGAGAAAAACAATATATCGATGGTTGAAAATTATCATAACGGTAAAAAGCATGGGAAATTTATAATTTATGATGAAAAGAATCCTTCAAAAATTAATGTAGAAAAAGACTATAAAAATGGTCTACAACAACGTGAAATACGATTGAGTGTTTTTAATGGTGGTAAGACAATTACGTATTATGCACCCAAGGGTAAATGGAGCAGTAAGATTGGTTCTCTCAGTTATAACAAAGCAGGGCAACTGAGTAATAAAACCTGTCCAAAAGTGAAGTCTCATGTGCCTGAATTAAATAGAGTGTGTGGTTTTGGTGGCAGTGGTCAAGCTGTTACTTTGCGAGATGATAACGGTAAAATAACTACCACTGCAGTTATCAAACAAGGTCAAACTCAAGAGCGAAAAACCTTCTTTGTTTCGGGTAAATTAAGGTCGAAAGCAACACCAAATCTAAAACAGTTTTTTTATGAGAATGGTAAATTAAAAGAAGAAACAAAAGGTAATCCAAGATATTCATTAATCGTGACAGATTATTATCCTAGTGGTGTAAAAAAGAGTTTGGAGCGTTTTAATAAGCATATCATCATGGAAGAGCGTTCGTGGTATATGAATGCTAAGCTAAAACGTGTGGCTCTTCATCAACCGAAATCTCGGACGGTTTCTGTGAAAACATATTATGGTGATGGGCAATTACACAAAGATCATCGGTTTATTCGAAATGGCCGTTACGGTAGAACTTATATCGGGCAAGCACGAAGATACTATGAAAATGGCAAACTTTCAGGCGAGTCTGTTCGTGATAATAAGGGTAAATTACTCAGTGAAAAAACTTATTATCGCAGTGGGCGTATAATGATTTCTACGGTTGTTCATGCCGATGACTCACAAACAGTAAAAGAATTCGACAAGAATGGTGGTCTCAAAAAATCAGCATCATATTATCCAGATGGTTCAGTAAAATAAGCTTAGAAAATTAAATATGAAAAAACCAATACTAATCCTCATCGCTGTTGGAATATTTGTTTCAATGGTTACATCAGGTGTTTGGACTGGGCCGATAGATCAAGTTTTTGCAGGCTGGCGTGATACAACAGGCTGTGATACAGGTGTTTGGACTTGCTTCTTTGGCAAAGGATCGCCAAGTGATTATGTGCGAGACGAAGGTGTTATTGTCTTAGTGTTTTTATTGGTACTCTCTTTGCTGGCTTTTGGAACATTTAAAACAATTCAATGGCTAAAAGATCGCTAATTATATTTTCAAATTATCCCAAATTTCTCTCAAAATTTACTAATTCCACATCATCTTTAATGCGATAAAGCATCGCAGCTCGCGCGCCTGTAGCGACTGTTTTACCTGTTTCTTCAAACATATTTGATGCTTCAAAACGGCGGTATAAACTTTTCTTCTGGATTGTTTTATCAAGAATAATTTCCATCACTTGGTGATACTCACCCAACGTAAATTCTTTTGGCAGGCAGAACACAGGTAGCATTGAATACAATGCCTTTTGGCGTAATCTCTCTAATGCTACGCTAATAATTTGTTGATGATCAAAAGCTAATGGTGTGATTTTTGATAAATCATCCATAGCAACCCACTGTGCATCTTCTGCGCGTTTGAGATGATCTTCAGTCTCTTGATAAGCGATGAGTGCAAAATATGTCACGGTCGCACTCCAGCCTCGTGGGTCTCGTTTTTTTGATGAGAATGTTTCTAGTTGCTCCAAGTAGGGCGGAATTACTTTTGTTTTTTCGGTGATTTTTCTTAACGCCGTATCAGCGGTTGACTCATCCTTTTCTATGTTGATAAACCCACCAGGAAGTGACCATTTTCGTTTATGCGGATGACTATCACGCTTTAATAATAAAATCTTTAGCGACTGATTTTCAACCGTAAATAGCACGCTATCCACGGTGAGAAGTGGCGTGGGAAAATCACTGGATTTGTAGTTTTGTAGAAATTCTGTCTCGTTCATACCGTTTTTATCTTGCCAATAGTTAATTATTTGTCCTAGAGACAACTTAGCAAGTCTTTGTTTAATTTGCAAATAATTAGAAACTTGATGATCATGCTTGACAAATAGTGTCTAAGAGACAATTATATTGTTGTCACAGAGACATTAATTAATAAATATCAACAATTAACAAACAGGAGGCAATCATGTTTGGAATAAACTTTATAAAATCAGATCCTTCAACTCACTTAATTAAATATCAAAAAGGTGAGGTTATTAAACAAGGCGTAGGTATGAGCTTTTATTACTATGCGCCAAAAACATCGTTGGTCGCCGTGCCTGTCACCAGTAAAGAATTACCTTTTGCATTTCGTTTACAAACGGAAGACTTTCAAAAAGTGACGGTGCAAGGGCAGGTGACGTATCGCATTGCTAATCCTGAAGCGGCGGCGAAAATGTTGAATTTCACCATCAATAAAAAAGGTGCTTATCTTTCAGAAGACCCTCAAAAACTCGATGAACGTGTATTGAGAAGTGTGCAAGTTTTGCTACGCGATAATATCCAACAGCAAAAACTAAAAACCTCGCTCAGCATGGCGCCAGAATTGGTTAAACAACTCGATAACGCTTTGCAAAGTAATAAAGCATTGGGTGATTTAGGTGTGAATATTGTTGATGTTTCACTCGTCGCGATTTCACCAACACCAGAAACAGAAAAGGCGTTGGAAGCTGAGATTCGTGAGCAACTTTTAAAAGAGGCAGATGATGCAATTTATGAGCGCAGGCTCGCCAGTATAGATCAAGAAAAGCGCGTTAAAGAATCAGAGCTAGAAACAGAAGTAGCGATGCAGCGTAAAGAGCAAGAGATTCAAGAAGCAAAGATCGAAGCTGAGCGTGCAGTGATGAAGAAACGCTATGTGTTAAATGAAGAAAATATGCAGGCATCCATCGCAGAAGAAGAGCAACGCCAAAGCTTGATTGAGCTAGAAACTAGCAACGACAAAGCGAAAGCAGATACAACGGCTTACAGTATCGAAAAGCAACTTAAAGCCTATGATTCTGTACCCGCTGATGTGTTGAAAGCACTTGCTATGAGTAAAATGAAGCCTGAGCAATTAATCGCACAGTCGTTTGAAAACTTGACCAAAGAGGGTAACAAGGTTGGCAACTTGAATATATCGCCTGAGCTTTTACAGTCTTTGATTAAGTAGTTTTTAAAGT
>CAYZUN010000143.1:0-4443 GCA_964481625.1 uncultured Sulfurimonas sp. | reverse complement strand
TTTCTTTCTTTAACCTTTTTATTGGGAAATAATGTTAACTTTTATATTGAATTTTTCATGTATTATAGTATTGATTTTAGCTATATCCGTTTATTTCTCCCGTTTTACTTTCAGCTTCGTTTCGATATATCTGGCAACACCCATAAGTGTCTCATCATCATATTTGACACCCCAACCCGGCATATCATCACGCTGTGAACCCCAGTGCTTACCACCATGTTTTGCAAACAGAAATATCTGTTTTTCACTCAAAAGTATTTTCGTAAGGTCATATGGAAATATCGACTGCTCTGGGTTATAGGTCGCAACACCCTGACCATATCCTTCTTTACCGTGACAAAAAGCGCAGTTACGACCATATATCTTTTTTCCTCTTTTTAAAATCTTCTCGCTAAGCGCTCCAGAGTTGTATTCAAGAACATCCACACTTTCACTGCTCTCTTTGCCAAAAGCATGGTGAATATAATGAGCAACAGCTCTAAGCGATGTGTCATCATACACATATTCCCAAGCCGGCATACCTGTTACTACGGCGCCCCAGTAAAACGCCCCTTTTTTAGCAATGTGAAATATCTGATCTTCGTTCAAAATCGTTTTAGAAAATTTTCTGGGTTGGACAGTAAACCCTCCTTGTTCTACCCCTAACCCGTCTGCTCCATGACAGCCGACACAAGTTTGATTAAAGATCTCCTCCCCTTGTTTCATCATCTTTTTATTGATTCCATCAGCCGAGAGCAATGAAGTAAGTATTGTTATCGTAAGTAAAGTTTTTTTCATTTTTTTTCCTAATTTATGTTTTAAAGGTATTGAGTTTGCTACTGAGCTCATTGGCAACAAGCAATAGCTTATCAGAAACATCGCTAATCTCATAAAGCTGCTTTTGCGAGGTGTGCGACTCTTTTGAAAGCACTTCAATTTGCTCAATAACATTACCTGTTTGCTTCGAAACCTCAATGGAGTCATCCACCGTTTTTTCGACGAATTTTGTCGTCTCATCCATAATAGCCGCCATGGAGTGCATACTTTTTTGTACACCATTGGACGTTTCGGCAAGATGCTGGGTTTTAATCACGTTCTTGTTGATCTCACCACTGGCATCGGCAACGGCTTGAACGATCGTATTAACCGTCGCATTAATCTCTCTAATACTCTTTTGCGTCCGCTCTGCCAGCTTACGTACTTCATCTGCAACAACGGCAAAACCACGCCCATGTTCCCCTGCACGGGCAGCTTCAATCGCCGCGTTAAGTGCAAGGAGATTAGTCTGGTCAGCAATATCCTCGATCACTTGTAATACACCTTTGACATCATGCGCACTCTCAAGTAGAAGACTAAGGCGTTCAGCAAGCTCAGCTTCCGTTATGGCATTTTGCTGAATGTTCTCCACCATGCCAGTGATCTCTTTGTGAACTTCTTGCAGCGTACTGTTCACTTTCTGCACATCTCTACGCGTATCGGCTGCATCTTCTATATTACTCTCAAGACTAGTTCGCACCTGCAAACTAGTCTCAGTAATCGATGTAAGCATCTGCGCCTCACGCTCCATAATCGATTCAAACTGTCGTCGCACCTCGTTGAGACGTTTGGATATTTTCATATTTTCCGAACCTGACTCCTTCGCTTCGGAAACCACTTCCTGCATAATTTTTAAAAAACGGTTAATATACTGACTGGCAACCCCAACTTCATCACGTGAAACTAAATCAAGCCGTCGAGTAAGATCACCATCACCAGTACTGAGTTCGCGCGTTGTTGCTGTCAGTTGCCCAATAGGTTTTAGAATCAATTTCGCCAATATCGGCATAATAACGACAACAAGACCAATGATTAGAAACAACAAAGTGACCACTTGTACTTCCATGCTATCACGAACCTCTTTTGCCTCTTCATTCAAACTCTTGGATACCTTTTGGGCAATGCCGGTTACCCGAGAAAGCTGGCTAAAGATTGCCTCACGCTGATGGTGAAGTTCGCGCAATTTGACGATATACTGACCAAACCCTTCACCGTACTGCGTCAACATAGTTGCAATGCTTGCAACCAGGGCTTTGTTAGCAGGCTGTTTTCTTACCTTACGTTTGAGGTATGCCGTATAGTTCATCAGCTCTTCAAGTTCAGACTCTACAATACGCTTACCTTCATCACTCAACAGTAGCGCCGTATTCCCCTCTTTGATGCGGAGGTTTTTAAGCATATCTCTCAGATTATTGGCAGCAGATGCTGCCACTACACTGTTGCGTATCTGCTTAATCTCTGCACTATTTTGGACGAGCTCGACCGTCGCTGTGTCGATACGTTGGTTGAGTCCTTGAATCGTATCAGTTACTTGTTGTGACTGCTCTACCAATGCTTCTTTGGCTTTTGTGCTTGATTCAACACTCACCTTGAAGCGTAAAAATTCGCTCTGCATCTGCTGAGTTATGCTTTTGATTTCCGCGGCATTTTCACTTAACATCCTGCCTTTAAGTTTTTTTGTAAGCTCTTCGCTTATCTTCTCCGCCGACGCCACGCTCGCCACTGTAGAGGTTGTTTTTGTTACATCTTCACGCCACAACAGCGCATCACGGTTTTGCGTATCTTCAAAAAAGATTGTATTAATATGCATCGCGAGAGCAGCTTCGTCGTCTATCTCTTCCATAACACTGTTGTTGTACTGGAAAAGTGCATAAAAGCTCAGCATCAACAGCGTAATAAAAACTGCTAGTGCATATATTTTAAATTTGATTGTAGTGTTTTTAAGCATACCCAACCTTTTCATATTTTTAGATCCATAAAGTCATTTACAACCTCTTCTAAAATTAACGTCTCTATTTGTGTAAGCTTTAAAAGAGATTTTATTGTTCAGTGAAATAACGCTTAGCACAAATCGTGTCAGGCGCCATTTACTTTATAGTTATTCTACTACTTCAACAGTCATGCGCATATTTGGGTGAATGGCACACTCTATCTCTACGGTACCTGGTTTTTTCATCTCAACTGTTACATCTTGCCCAGGTTTTTGCATACCAATATCAAACTCATTTGCTTCATTGTCACTAAATGCATTATGTGCAAAACCATCATTATTTTTAAAGACAATCTTATCTCCAACCTTAACTTTCATGGTTTCAGGGGCAAATGTTTTATCTTTTTGGTTAATAACATGCTCTGAAGCATGTAGTGATGCTACTAAAGTTACAACTGTTGTAAACAATACTATTTTTTTCATTTTTATTTTTTCTCCTAATATTTATTGTGGAAATCGAGTTGGTTCTTTAATATTGAGTGGTTCACCCTCTAATGTTTTCAAAAAATCAACCAGTAACTCAATCTCTTCTTGATTCAATCCACGATCGACAATAAGTGGTGAGACTTTCTCACTGTTTGGAAAACGTCCGCCATTTCCACACACTGCCGTTGCTTCTGCTAATGTTTTAATGGAACCATCATGAAAATAGGGACCACTTAATGTCACATCACGCAATGTCGGCGTTTTAAAAGCGTGAAACCAAGCTGCACGTTTCTTTAGACCATATCGACCTTCATCGGCATCTCCTAAACCTAAATTGTGAAAACTTCCATCGGTAAAGTTAAAACCATCATGACAATCGGTACAATGTGCTTTAGCTGTAAACAGCGCAAATCCTTTTTTTGCATTCTCATCAATTGCTTTTTTGTCTCCCTTTATATATCGGTCAAAAGGAGATTCTGTTGATACCACAGTACGCTCAAACGTTGCAATTGCTTTAGCAAGTGTATCTCTGGTAATACCTTCACTCGGATACGCTTTTTCAAACAGTACTTTGTAGCCTTCAATGCCATTAAGACGTTTTAAAAGATCATCAAGACTTATATCCATCTCTACATCTGCTTCAATTGGTCCTAATGCTTGCTCTTCAAGAGTCTTAGCACGTCCATCCCAAAACTGACGAATTTGATATGCAGTATTGAGTACCGTAGGAGAATTTCTTGGACCTTCTCGTCCTTCAATACCAATGGCTTTAGGTACACCATCACTCCAACCGTTAGCTTCATTGTGACACGTGGCACATGAGATAGTTCCATCACGTGAAAGACGTGTATCAAAATAGAGCATTGTTCCTAGCTCAATACGTTCCGGTGTTATCTGATTGTCCTTAGGTGCAGGAATCACTTCGGGACGAAGCCATTTGCTAATATCCTCACTTGCACTCACACTCGTTGTAAAAATCATCACACTAGCAACAACACCAAACAGTGCTGCACCAAAACTAATTCTTCTTTTCATTTCCACTCCTATATCAAATATTCTCCGACATAATAACATATTTTGCATCATATTTCGCAAATTTAAACAAAAAATGTAATATTTATTGTTTACCCTTTAAAAAATGCGCACTCTTTATTCACTTTATTAATTTTTCTGACATAGTCAGAAAACATTTTCTCATTTATGCCCTTTGTTTACGGAAATGGATTGACATC
>CAYZUN010000142.1:0-4450 GCA_964481625.1 uncultured Sulfurimonas sp. | reverse complement strand
ATGTCACCATGGGGAGAGCTTTGATTTTTTTAAGACCGTCAATTTCCATATTGACATTTTCAGCTTCTTGGACAATAACGATTTGACCTGTAGATTCATCGCTTTGGTGAACCTCAATATTGGAGATTGCATTGAGTGCAGCAATACCTTCATTGATTTTTTGAGGTGGGACAGCGACGACTATGCCTGATAGATTCATGGGTTTTCCTTTTTTCTTTTGAGATCTTTGGATGAGAGTATGGCGAGAGAAAAAATAGCGTAATTTCTCCTGTTTATCTTAAAAATGAGGTTAATAGCATGGCTATTGACCGATTTTTTAAGGTAAACAGGGGGAATTTAAGCATTTTTAATTTGTCATATCTCTCGTGCAAAGGTCTCGTTTATATTAGGGTTTTCATCTACGGCCACTAGCGGATAGCCTTTCTTGTACAAAGAATGTAGGTGAGGTGTCTTGTAAAAGACTAAGGGTAGAGTAGCGAAAGCTGGAGTAAGGAAAACTAATGTATGTTAATTATCCACAATTTTAATGTGGAAAATATTGAGAATATGAGTGGTATGAATAGTTTTTTATTGTTGGGCTAAGTTAGTCACATAGCGTCGGCAAAAAATGCCAACATAATTGAGTTGGTCATCTACAGGATAGATGGCAAGCTCACTAACGACTCGTATTCTCGTTCTAATAATTGAGTTGTCCATCTACTAACGTAGATGGCAAGCTCACTAAATTCCAACCATTAGATTTTCTAGTTCTGGAAGGCTGATTTTAGCAACCTTTGCGAGAGCTTCTTTATCAGAAACCCAAAGACAACGATTTTTACACTCAATTAAACCTTTGCCTCGCAATGATTGAAAAACACGGTTTACATGAATAGAGGTCAAACCTAATGCGTCCCCAATATCTTCTTGTGTGATAGGGAAGGGAACGCATTCATTGTTACTCGAAAGAGACATTTCTCGCACATATAAACTTAGTAGTAAAAAGGCAACTTTTGTTTCAGCAGGATGACTGGCGATAGAGGTTAAAGCAGAATGACAACGCTGGGTACTTATTTCAGTTACTGAACTGATAGCAAAAGCTAAATCAGGTAGCTCGGCTATTGTTTGTCTAAAACGATCGATGGGAAAGGCACACAAAGTAACGTCTGATGCGGCAATGGCGGAGTGGTCAACTGCTCTATGTTTACCCACTTTGTAACAAAGAAAGTCGCCCGGTAAAGCAAACCTCAAAATTTGTCGATCTCCATTTTTGAGATTTTTGAATAAGGTGACCCAGCCAGAATAAACAGTAAACGCCTTTTCAGATGTATCACCTTCATGGTAAAGATATTCACCTGCTTCATAAGTTTGTTGCGCTGATCTAAGGCCACGAGCTTTATCGAGTTGTTCTGTTTCTAGCTCTCCAAATAATGCACTATTACGAATAGCACACTCTTCACATTTGGGTAGGTTTTGGGTGTTAGACTTCATAATTTACCATCGGTTGAGCTTGTATCTTGATACAGGCATTGTTTGGATTTACAAAATGAGAAGAAACTTACTATATTCTAGGATAATTTATGGTTTTTGAACGGACTTCCTCACAAATGATGGGGGGAAATAGTAAGTATGTCTTACTCTAGAAATATAAAGAGCTATTTAGGAGCTTCTAAAGTAACCATTTTTTCCATTTGAGGTGCAAGTTTGGTCGTAATACCATTAACCACATCACCAAATGCTGCACCTAATAGATTCATATTCATAATAGAAATGTAAGTTTTACCATCACTTTTTTCGTAGATGGCAATTTTACAAGGCATCATTACTGCTAGCTGTTTTAGTTTGTCATGTTTGAGAATATCAGCGGCTGCTTGTGGCTCACACATACCCATTACTTGATTTGGACCAATATCTATCTTCACAGTCTTTTTTAGGTTTTTTTGGAAGTTTATTTTCCAAGATTTTGGTACTTTCCAACCTTGCGCTTTTGCATTGGCTTTTACCTTTGTCATGGTTTCTTCAAAACCATAAGGGCTTGCAACTTCTTTAATCATAAATCCTGGTAGTGAGTAAAAGCCGATCGCAGCTGCAACAATGGCGCCGAGGATGAAAGAGATGAGAATAGTGAGAAGTTTAGACATGATGATTCCTTATGCGGGTTGGAGGATAGCGCTTAAAGATAGTAACAATCGGGAATACCCATAAAACTAATCTAAGTTAGTTTAAATTATTATTCTTAACTTATATTAATATAATCTGAGTCATAATCTTTTTAACTAAATTAGAGGATGTCCACAAATCATGTCGGGGTTAAATTCGGCTATTTCACAGAGTTTCTTTTCATTAAGAATAGACAGTTGTTTTTTGTGGCAAGTAATGAGTTTTTCTTTGGTCATTTCTTTGATCACACGATTAACATGAACATTGGTTAAACCTACAGCATCACCAATATCTTCTTGTGTGATAGGAAAACTTATAGTTTGTGTTGAAGCATTGTAGCTATCATTAGCTTGCGATTGAACACGGTAAAAAAGTTCCAGTAAAACAAAGGCGATACTTTCTTTTGCTGCTTTTCTTCCTGCTGCCATGAGATGGCTTTGGCATAAAGACATATCTCTGGACTCCATATTTAGCAAGCGTATGGCTAATTCTGGGTTTTCTCTTAGCATTTTTCCTAATTGTGCGCGAGGGAAGGAGCAGAGAATAGATTCTGTAATTGTGCCTGCCGAATGAATAGCAACACCTGTACCGCTAGTTTGATAACCAATCAGATCACCCGGTAATAAAAAGCGAAGAATTTGGCGTTTACCATTATTGCTAACCGTTTTATATAAAATGCCCCAACCACTAAATAGGGTGTAAATATAATCATGGCTTTCTCCTTCTTGAAAGATGTTTGTTCTTGCAGGTATTAACACCTGATTCTTCCGATAATGTTGCGTCCACTCTAGCCGGCTTTTTGGAACACCTTTGAATAATGCCATTTCGCGAATAGGGCATTGTTTACAGTCTGTATAAGGGGGGGTTAAGGTCGTTTGAGTTTTGAAATTCATGTTTGTAGCATCATTGAATTCAAATCATAAAAAATTAATCTACGTTAAGTATGGTTAAAAATCCTCTTGATTCATGTCATTAATATTAGAGAAGTCTTAATTAATAAGTCGTTAATCTAGGTTAAAAAGAAAAAGTATAACTATGGGTTAGGATTATGCTCTTGGTCAAATAGCAGATTCAAAATTTAGAAAAATTAACTGTTATTCAGCCTAAACTCCTCCCGCCGCTAGGGAGTCTGTATCAAAAACGAGGAGAACTGTCGCTATGAAAATATCGAGCCCATGGAAGGTTGTCATCGCATCACTGGTGCTGATGACTACAAGTCTAACTTGGGGAGCGGTTAAAGCACCGCCACCTGAAATGTCGGAAGAGACCAAACAATGCGTCGCTTGTCACAAGAAAAACAACCCAGGTATCACACAGCAGTGGGGTGCAAGTAAGCATTATCGCGCTAATGTTGGTTGTTATGAGTGTCACCAAGCTGACGAAGGTGAAGTTGATGCATTTTTGCATGATGGAAAGAAAGTCAAAAAACACATTTCCATTATTGTTTCACCAAAAGATTGTTCAAATTGTCATGAGAAAGAAGTGAAACAAAATGCTGAGTCGCATCACGTGAAAGCGGCCGCGATATTGAACTCACTGGATAATTTGCTGGCAGAAGTGGTTGAAGGTAATAGTGATTTTGTAACGGAAGGATTCCCAAATGGAGCTTCTGCAGCAGCGGTTAATGGTTGTTGGCAGTGTCATGGTTCTAAAGTTATCGTCAATGAAGATGGGTCTCTTGATCCAGCAACATGGCCTAACACGGGTATTGGTCGTATCAATCCTGATGGATCAGAAGGTGCTTGTACGGCGTGTCATTCTCGTCATATGTTCTCTGTGAAACAAGCACGTGAGCCAAGAACTTGTGGG
Organism: uncultured Sulfurimonas sp.; assembly: GCA_964481625.1. Taxonomy (GTDB): domain Bacteria; phylum Campylobacterota; class Campylobacteria; order Campylobacterales; family Sulfurimonadaceae; genus QNZR01. The sequence goes on along the minus strand of CAYZUN010000142.1, from coordinate 505 downwards.
AAATGTCACATGGGGCCAGATCATCCGCAGAAAGAAATATACGAAGAATCAAAACATGGTATTCAGTTTGCTTCTCATGAGCAGGAAATGAATCTTGATAATCCTAAGTGGATTGCCGGTGAAGATTATTTCCAAGGCCCAACTTGTGCAACCTGTCACATGAGTGCAACGCGTAAACAAGATGTGAATCATAATGTGGGGTTGCGTATCTCTTGGAACAATCGTCCACCAATCTCTGTTCGCCCAGAAACCACCGATAAAAAGATGGGGCTAGTCACGCAAAATATTGGCTGGGAAGAGCGCCGTGATAATATGAAAGATGTTTGTTCAGCCTGTCATACAGAGGATTATGTTGATAACTTTTATGTTCAATATGACGGTATGATTGACCTTTATACCAAAAAGTTTGCTAAACCTGGTCTTGCTTTATACAAAGCGTCTAAGCCATTGTTAAAGCCTGCTAAGTTTAGTAATAAGATTGATTGGATATGGTTTGAGCTTTGGC
>CAYZUN010000141.1:0-4504 GCA_964481625.1 uncultured Sulfurimonas sp. | reverse complement strand
AAACCAAGCACGTATCAGCCGTGATTTTGCAAAAAAACACAAATTAAAAAACTTTTTTGATGAAAAAGATATGGGGATTGAACACGCGCTTCTTCCTGAAAAAGGCTTAGTAGTTCCGGGTGATGTTATCATCGGTGCGGATTCACACACCTGTACACATGGTGCTCTAGGTGCTTTTTCAACCGGTATGGGGTCAACCGACTTAGCCTTTGCAATGATTACCGGGGAAAACTGGTTTAAAGTGCCGGAATCAATTAAAGTCATACTCTCAGGTAAGCCGCCAAAATTTACAACAGGTAAAGATATTATCCTTGAAATCATCCGTATGATCGGTGTTGATGGCGCACTGTACCAGACCTTAGAGTTTGTGGGTAGCACGATTGAGCACCTGACAATAGATGATCGCTTCTCAATGTGTAATATGGCTATTGAAGCGGGAGCAAAAAGTGGAATCGTTGCTTACGATGAGACTACCGCTGAATTCTTAAAAGATAAGCCGCTTGCACGTGAACCGAAAATTCACTACTCTGATGATGATGCCTCTTATGTGCGCGTGCTTGAAATTGACGTTGCCGCTTTAGAGCCGGTAATTGCCTACCCTTTCTTACCAAGTAACGGGCACAGCATCAGCCAAGCCGTACGTGATGATATTAAAATCGATCAGGCATTTATTGGAAGTTGCACCAATGGTCGCTTGTCTGATCTGAAAACTGCTGCTGAGATACTTAAAGGTCAAAGAGTACATGAAGATGTGCGCCTGATTGTCACACCGGGAACGCAGCGCATATTACGTGAAGCAAACCACTTAGGTTACATTGACATCATTGTTGATGCCGGCGGTGTTGTCTCTAACCCGACATGTGGAGCTTGCTTAGGTGGCTACATGGGAATTTTGGGTGATAACGAAGTAGCAGTATCAACCACGAACCGTAACTTTGTCGGACGTATGGGAAGTCGCAGTTCTAAAGTTTACCTTGCTAACTCTGCAGTGGCTGCTGCCTCGGCGATTACGGGTAAAATTACCGATCCTGCATCTCGCTAACATTGGGTATTTGCCCAAGTTAGACCCTTCTATTTTAGTAATACTTTACTCAATTTAATAGATAATCAAGCTTACAATAACAACAAGAAGCAATCATGAGAGAAAGGAAAAGAGTATTAAAGAGCTATGTCTCATGGTAAATCTTTTAAAATCTATTGGTCATCTTTAGTTACAATGACCTTATGAAAATTTTATTTCCATTAATTGTATCTATATTTTTTGTAATGGTTCATTATTTAAGCTACACACGCGTCATCAAACATTTACATGTAAATTCTAAAACCCAAGATGCTCTCAAATATTTTTTAATCATCAATATGCTCGGCATCTTGGGTTATCTGCTAAGCCGTTACACATTCAGCCCGCCAAAATTTCTCTATTTTTTACTCTCACTCAGTATCGGCGTCGGATTTGTCCTGTTCATTGGAACCCTCCTCTATGAACTGCTGCATCTCATTCAAAGACATACCCCATTCAAAGCACAGAAGCGTGCTTTTTTTAAACGTACCAGTGATGCCGGTTTTTTAGCGCTCGGCGGTGCCTATTTGGGTGCAGGTGTTTACGAGGGTGCCAAAGAACCCATTGTCAACTACGTTGATGTCAAGCAGAATCGCTTCAACACTAAAGGCTACACCATTGTTCAAATTAGCGATATGCATATTGGCGGACTTATAGACAGAGAATTTGTCAAAAAAAGCGTTGAGATCATCAACAACCTCAATCCTGATCTCATCGCCATCACCGGTGATTTGAGTGATGCGCATGTCTCAGTCATTAAAGAGACTATTGACGAACTCCGGCATTTAAAAAGCCGTTTTGGAACCTTTTATGTCGTGGGTAATCATGAATATTTTCACAATATTGAAGATACTATTGCCCACATTAAAACGCTGGGTATTCACGTTTTGGAGAACAGTTCTGTTAAAGTTGATGATTTCTACATTGCCGGAGTCTATGACCTCTTTGGGTACCGCATTGAAAACTACATGCCCGATATTGCCAAAGCGATGCAGGAAATTCCTAAAGATGCCCCCTCGCTGCTGTTAGCACATCAGCCAAAGTACATAAACCATTTAAACGGATATTCTCCCTCTCTTATTTTAAGCGGACACACTCATGGCGGGCAAATCTGGCCATTTGAATACTTGGTACGACTGCAGCAACCTTATGTCAAAGGGTTACACCCTTTAGATAAAAATCGCCATATTTACGTCAACAGCGGCATCGGTTTTTGGGGACCTGCAATGCGATTAGGCTCGCAAGCTGAAATTACATGTATTTCATGGTCATAGGAATACCTAATGTTTGATATGCACTGTGTCATCTTTGCAGGGGGTAAAAGCTCACGAATGGGACAAGACAAGGCGTTGCTTCCTTTTGGAGGCTATGATACTTTAATAGAGTACCAGTATAAGCGAATGAAAAAGATTTTTAAAGAGGTTAGCATCTCTTCTAAAAGTACTGACAAGATAGAATTTACATGTAATATTATTGAAGATCCTAAAGAGATTAAAATCTTTGCACCCACTGCCGGATTTGTAGCGCTCTTTAATATATTAGAGGATGAACGAGTGTTCATACTAAGTGTTGACACCCCTTTTGTAACAGAAGAGGAAATAACACAACTGCTTCATGCTGATAATCCTACATTAGATGCTACAATTGCTAAAACAGCGACGGGGGCACATCCAATGTGCGGCATTTATCACCGTAGTTTACATGTAAAGTTTACAACAATGCTGCAAGAAGACAATCATCGTTTAGGCAGACTTCTTAAAGAGTCTCATACCTGCTACGTTAGCTTTAAAGACGACAACGCATTTACCAACTTGAACCATCCGCATGAATATCAAGAGGCATTAAAGCGATTAGTCTAATTTAACACAGAGCGGTTTGCCGGAAATCAGGAGAAATTATTGAAGCTGACATTTTTAGGAACAAGTGCCGGGAAGCCTACAAACGAGAGAAATGTATCGGCACTCGCACTGGAATTTGATCAGGACAACAAGTGGTATCTTTTTGATTGCGGTGAAGCGACACAGCACCAGATTTTGCGAAGCAGACTCTCCATTGCAAAACTTGACAGCATTTTTATTACGCATCTGCATGGAGACCACTATTACGGACTTCCAGGGCTATTAGCTTCCAAAAAGCTCGATGTTTCTCTGAAGCATTTGAACATATACGGTCCAAAAGGGATTAAAAAATTTCTGAAATGTGTTATAGATATTTCGCCAAAACATCTGGGATATGGGCTAAGCATTATTGAGTTTAAAACTGAGGAGAGGTTCATATTTGACAGATTTTCATTGAAGGTTTTGCCTCTCGTGCACTCTATAGAGAGTGTCGCTTTTTATATCAAAGAAAACGACATAAATAATAAACTCAATGAAAAAAAATTGAGAGCATTTGGGTTGGAACCGTCACCGCTTTACGGTGAACTGAAAAAAGGAAAGAGCATAACATTTCAAGGCAAAAAGCTGGATCCGAAGGCGTTTATGCTTGAACCGATAATCGGAAGATCATTGATTATAGCCGGCGATAACAGTACGCCTGCTGTTTTGGGCAGATATCTGAAAAATCTGGATCTATTGGTGCATGAATGCACCTATACACAAAAGGTATATGATAACCTAGCAAAAAAAGTCCTGCACACCACCGCAAAAGATCTTGGTATAACAGCTCAAAAAAAGTGCATCAAAAATCTGATCGCCACCCATATCAATCCCCGATATAACAAGAACAGCAGTCTGAGCATAGAGATGATCTATAATGAGATTAAGTGTAGTTATGAGGGCAGATTCTTTGTTGCCAATGATTTTGACATCTATTATGTGGACAGAAACGGGATAGTTGAAAAACTATAGGGGAAACAGTATGATAATTATTAGTTCTTAGAAAAAGGAAGGATATGTTAGTATTAGTGAATTATAAGGGCATGTAAAAGAGGGAGCTATTATTAATTTGAATTCAAATACAATAACACAAAGTTATAACCCTACGCACGGACTCCTTAGTGACATACTTGAATCAGGTGTTGACAAGTTTTTTGGCAAGAACTTTCATACAGGCATTGCTAAACAGACCGGTGACTTTATTTATGATGTTGCCGAGGCGAGAGGCAAAGAGGGTTCAAATTTTCCAATGCACTCTCAAGGAAATGGTATTGCCAATAGCGGACTTAACTATTTAGGTGAAAATGCATTTGAAGGTATTATTTTTTATAATAAAGAAACAAAAAAAGATGAGCTTCCAACATTCGCCAGTTACGGTTCACCTATCTCTTATGAAGACTTTAAAGAGACTGTAGAAAAAGCAGGCCTAGAGTATTTAGGTACTCAAACCCGTAATGGCGATTTTGTAGGTGAAGTACTAGGTGGTAATACTGGAAATGATGATGCGCGAAGCATACTGTCTAGATTACTTGACCCTATCAATCCTGTAACGCTATACACTCCTTAC
>CAYZUN010000140.1:0-4582 GCA_964481625.1 uncultured Sulfurimonas sp. | reverse complement strand
GTTCGTACAACAATGATTACATGGATGCAACGTCATAAAAAATATCTCATTGTCACAATGTGGATTTCTACTATCGCTTTTATCGGAGCAGGTTTTGTCGGTTGGGGACAATACAGTTACGGTGACAAAGCTTCTGCTATTGCAAAAGTAGGTGATATTCCAATCTCAAATGCAGATCTTCAAAAAAGTTATAGCAGGCTTTACGGTCAATATGCCCAGATGTTTCAAGGAAATTTTGATGAAGAGAAAGCAAAACAGTTTGGACTTCAAAAGCAGGCAATACGACAACTGATTGATGAGGCACTTATTTTAAATCTTGCCCAGAACTATAAACTTCGTATTAGCGATGAAGATCTTTTAAATGAAATCAAAAGTCAAACGGTTTTTTACAATAATGGTACATTTGATAAAGAGGTCTATCAAAATACACTAAAACAGAATCGACTTACAATGAAAGAGTATGAAGACGATATCAAAAAGTCAATGCTGATTCAAAAAACACTTGCTCTATTCACTCCTGCTGCACTAACACTTGAAAAAGAACTACTGAGCAGCGTGCTTGGTATTCAAGACAAAATCAGCTATAAAATTTTAGATGAGAGTATGATTAACGTTGATCTTTCAGATGATAAAATAAAAAGTTATTGGGAGACACATAAAAGTAACTATATGACGCTACCGTCATATAAAATATCACTCATTAAGCAGACACCTATAGCATCCAATGCCGTAGAAGCTGAAATTCAGACCTATTATAATGAAAACAAACATGATTTTAAAGACAATGACGGTACTATTTTGGATTTTGAAAATGCACAAACATTAGTGCAGGCTGCACTTGATGATAAAGCAACAAAAAAAGCAGCACTAAAAAAATACATTGATTTCAAAAAAAACAAACTTGACTCTTCAATTGAAGTAGAGCATATGGCAATAGACCGCTCTAATAATATTTTTACAGAGACAATCTTTCAAGAGATTACCGAGTTAACAATCGAGAAACCATTTTTAAAGCCTAGAAAAGTTGATAATAACTATGTGCTGCTAAAACTTGATGCACTAGAAGCTTCTAAAGTGAAAAGCTTTGAAGATGCAAAAGTAGAAGCAACGGTAGCGTACAGAGCCGACGAGACAACAAAACTTCTTCGAGAATTAGCTGCTACTACAGTCGATAACTTCAAAGGAAGTGAAACAGAGTTTTTATCACGCAATGATATTTCTCAAATTAGCGGTTTAACATCAGAGGAAGCTTCGGAGTTTTTAAATACTATTTTTGACAAACAAGACAAACGTGGTTTTGTTATGCTTGGTAATCAAAAAATCGCTGTATACGTCATTTTGGAACAAAAATTGCTTAACACATCTATAACAGAACAGGAGCAAAACGTTATTGAAATGAAAAATTCATTATTGAATCGTGGTCTTATCCAACAACTGGAAAGTAAGCACCCTGTTGAAATGTTTGTGAAAGGACTTTAAGTTTGAGCAGAACTGTTTTAGCTATTGATATTGGTTCCACTAAAGTATGCGCCATCATTGCTGATATCAGTAATGGCAATGAAATTAAAGTAACGGGTGCTGGCATTGCAAAAGCACAAGGACTAAAAAAAGGAAGTATTACTAATATTGAACTTGCTTCTAAGTCAATTAAAAATGCGGTAAATGATGCAAAACGTGTCTCTGGCTCTAGTATTAAAACTGCTATTGTCTCAATTTCAGGTGCTTATACTAAAAGCATAAATTCGAGCGGTATTGTCAATATCATCAACAAAGAGATCGGCATTAAAGAAATTGAGCGAGTGATGCATACCTCTTTATATAATGCCAATATTCCAAATGACTATGAAGTTCTTCATACCCTGCCTTATAACTTTAAAGTTGATGATCAAGACTTTATTGAAGATCCATTAGGAATGAATGCATCACGGCTTGAAGTCGAAACACATATTATTACAACACAAAAATCAAATCTTCACAATCTAAAAAAAGCAGTAAAAGCTGCAGGTATTGAAGTAGAAAATATCATTTTAAGCGGTTATGCATCAGCTATAGCCACACTTAATGAAGATGAAAAAGAGTTAGGCGTAGCTGTTATTGACATGGGCGGTAGCACTAGTAATCTTGTGATTCACTCAGGAAACTCCATTCGCTACAATGACTTTTTAGGTGTTGGCTCAAATCATATTACCAATGACCTCTCTATGGCACTTCATACTCCACTTAATGTTGCAGATAGTGTAAAAATGACGTATGGATCACTACGTACACCAAGCAGTGATCTCATTGAACTTCCCATTATTGGTGATGAAAACTCAACTCATGAGGTATCACTCGAAGTTGTACACAATGTCATCTACGCCCGTGTAGAAGAGACGCTTATGATTATTGCACAATCATTAGAGAAAAGTGGTCTCAAAGAGCATATTGGTGCCGGCATCGTTTTGACAGGTGGATTTACTAAAATGGATGGTATCAGAGAACTTGCTGTTGCTATTTTTGACAACATGCCGGTACGCTTAGCTAAACCTATTGAGATGGATGGTCTGTTTGATACTCTGCGTGATCCATCATATTCCGGTGCTGTAGGGCTTATTCGTTATGCATCAGGAAAATATTCACCATATGAAATTGACGTTAATAAAAAAATGCGTCACTCTAATGAGGATCCCATTGAAAATGAGCATGTATCATTAGAAGATATCAGCAGTGAAACTGTCTCGATTGAGATTCCTAAATATGAAGAGAATGTTGATATTAAAAGTGAACTCGCATCATTACCCGATAAAAAAAATAGAAATGATGAACCGGGGATGTTCGGTAAATTTTGGAATTGGGTCACCCAATTATTTTAAGCAATCAAGGAGAGAAGAGCATGGAACCATTTAAAATTGAAGAATCAGTACCATTAACCGGAGCACGTATTGTAGCTGTTGGTGTTGGCGGTGGCGGCGGTAATATGATTGGGCATATGCTCAATGAAAATGTTATCGGTATTGAAATGGTATTGGCTAATACTGATTCACAAGTATTGGATTGCGCTGCCGGTGCTACAAAGATTCAGTTAGGAGCAAAACTAACCAAGGGCTTAGGTGCAGGTATGAAACCTGAAGTTGGTCGAGAGTCTGCAATGGAAAATTATGATGATATTCGTGCACAGCTTGAGGGTGCCGATATTGTCTTTATTGCTGCTGGTCTTGGTGGTGGAACAGGAACCGGTGCTGCTCCCGTAATTGCTGAAATAGCTAAAGAGATTGGTGCTCTTACTATCTCAGTCGTAACAAAACCATTTGGCTTTGAAGGACGTAAGCGTCTTAAAATTGCTGAAGCCGGTCTTGAAGAATTAAAACAAGCTAGTGATTCTATTGTTGTTATTCCAAATGATAAACTCCTCTCTATTATTGATAGACAGCTTGGAATGAAAGAGAGTTTCAAGATTGTTGACGGTGTTCTTGCTCAAGCAGTTAGTGGGACATCAGGTGTTATTTTAGCGAGTGGTGATAATGATATCAACCTTGACTTTGCAGACTTAAAAACGGTTATGAGTCATCAAGGTATGGCATTGATGGGCGTGGGTGAGCATCAGGGTCTAAATGCAGCCTACGAAGCCATTAAAAGTGCTATTGAATCTCCTTTGTTAGACAATATGTCAATTAACGGTGCAATGGGTGTTTTAGTACACTTTAACATGCATCCAAACTTCCCTATGATTGAGCTCAGTGAAGCAATGGAAGTGGTTCATGAAAGTGCTGATGAAGAGGCGGAAGTAATCTTTGGTACAACATCAGATATAAACCTTCCCGAAGACTTTGTCAAAATTACTCTTGTAGCAACCGGTTTTGAAAATGAGAAAGTAAACACTACATTTACAAAAGCAGAACCTGAAGTTGAAAAACCTCAGGTTGTAAGACGTCCAAAACTTGTTGTTGGTGGCGATGTGAGTGAAGATTTTCTTGAAATTCCAACCTATATGCGTCAGCAAAGAGACTAACACCCTCCATAATGTCCTCTTTTACTAAACTCATGAAAGCCAAAACTCTCCTTGGCTTAAATGAGAAGGCCACCCTTGCAGAAATTAAACTCAAATATAAAAATTTAATTCGAAAATGGCATCCTGATAAACATAATGATGATGTTGAAAGCGCAACACAGATGAGTGCTCGTATCAATGAAGCCTATGAAATTGTTTTAAAATACGTCCAAGAGTATGAATATCCCTTTGATGAAGATCATCTTCGCGCTAAAACTTTTACACCTCAGGAGTGGTGGGAACAGAAATTTGGTACTAAAAAAGATACTATTTAATCAAACTGAATGGGTCCCTCAGACGATGAGTTAATAAACTGCTGCACTACAGGATTACTAGAATTTCTAAATGCTTCTTCATCCCCAAATTCAATAATTTTTCCATCAAAGAGCATTGCAAAGTTATCACTCGCTTTAAAGGTCTCTGATACATCATGACTAATCAGTACTGACGTAACATTAAGTTCATCTTGTAAATTTCGAATCATCTTGGAAATCAGATCACTGGTAACGGGGTCTAAACCTGATGTGGGTTCATCATATAAAATAATACTCGGCT
>CAYZUN010000139.1:0-4729 GCA_964481625.1 uncultured Sulfurimonas sp. | reverse complement strand
GACGTGCTTTACGCTCACGTACTAAGAATGTTCCGAAGCCAATCATAGTCACTTGATCACCGCTTTTTAGCGTTTCAGTGATTGTCTCAATAAACGCTTTAAATGCACGCTCTGCATCAGCCTTCGTTAGACCTGATTTTGATGCAACCGCTTCAATTAATTCTGACTTATTCATAAATAATTACCTTCCTTGTTGTGGTACCTTTGTTGTGGTACTAAATGTGATATTAAAAGTTATGCATGCATGACTATCAATTGAAATAACTACTTTAAAAAAAGTGCCTGCATACTTTAATTATTATTCTGATCTTAGAACCTGCAAATACTCCTCACCTTGCAAGCCGCACTGTTATACCAGCGCTCATGCCAAGTTTCAACTCAAATAGCCTAAATAATCACTTCTATCAAAGAAAAATTTTTAATACGATGTTTTTATCTACAAAATAAAAAAAACAAGTGCATTTGGCGCCTATTTCCTATAGACAAGTAAACAACAACGACAATATAGTTACGCTATTAATGAGCCCTAATTTCATCATCTTTGTCATTTTGAGACCGTGAAGACTGTTCTTCTTTTTGATCTTCAAGATCATCTTCTTCTGACAGCTCTACTGGCATTGACTCTAGTGCAATTTCAAGCACTTCATCTATCCATTTTACTGGCTTAATAGTGAGCCCTTTTGTTACATTTTCTGGAACATCAGCCAGATCTTTCTCATTATCCTTTGGAATTAGAACTGTAGTAATCCCACCACGATGTGCGGCAAGCAATTTTTCTTTTAAACCACCTATGGGAAGCACTTCTCCACGTAAGGTGATCTCACCTGTCATTGCGACTTCAGCTTTCACAGGAATTCCTGTCATAGAAGACACAATGGCGGTAACCATCCCCACACCTGCACTTGGTCCATCTTTAGGTGTTGCTCCTTCAGGTACATGTATATGAACATTATGTTTTTTCAAATATTTCTGTTTTATACCCAATTGACGAGAGCGACTTTTTACAACGGTTTCAGCTGCCTGAATTGACTCTTGCATCACTTTTCCAAGACTACCCGTGCTTTTAACATGACCGTTACCTGCAACAACAACACTCTCAATTGTTAACAGTTCACCACCAACCGATGTCCACGCTAATCCAGTAACTTGCCCAACCTGATTCTTTTTATCAGCTCTACCATAATCAAATTTCTGCACGCCAAGATACTTTGCAATATTTCGAGCCGAAACAGATGTTTTTGTTTTCTTACCCAATAAATGCTCTCTAATTACTTTACGGCATATCTTTGAAATTTCTCGCTCTAAGCCACGCACACCTGCCTCACGTGTGTAGTGTTGGATAATTGCAATAATGGCAGAATCACTAATCGTCACTTCACCCTTTTTCACGCCGTTATCTTTATACTGCTTAGGAACCAAGTAATTCTTAGCAATATTCAATTTTTCATCTTCTGTGTAACCAGGGATACGAATAACTTCCATACGATCCAATAAAGGCCCAGGAATATTCATGCTATTGGATGTCGCTACAAACATCACATCCGATAAATCAAAGTCTACTTCCAAGTAGTGATCTGCAAATGCATTATTTTGCTCAGGATCTAAAACTTCCAACATTGCGGATGCAGGATCACCACGAAAATCCGTCGCCATCTTATCAATCTCATCCAATAAGAATAATGGGTTGCGAGTTTCCACTCGGGACAAGTTTTGAATAATTTTTCCTGGCAATGCACCGATATAAGTGCGGCGATGACCTCTAATCTCAGCCTCATCCCGCACCCCACCTAATGCCATACGGGTATATTTACGTCCCGTTGCTCTAGCCAATGATTTACCCAGCGAAGTTTTACCTACCCCTGGAGGGCCAACCAAACACATGATAGGACCTTTTAATTTTTTTACTCGTTGTTGTACTGCTAGATATTCAACAATACGTTCTTTGACTTCATCAAGACCATAGTGATCTTCATCAAGAATTTTTTGCGCTTTAGATAAGTCTTTTAATATTTTAGATTTTTTACTCCATGGCAAACCCACCATTACATCGATATAGTTTCTCACCACGGTTGCTTCGGCAGACATCGGAGACATCATCTTTAATTTCTTAAGCTCTTCATCTGCTTTCTTTTTAGCTTCTTTAGGCAGTTTTGCTTTCTCTAACTTTTCAGCTAACTCATCCAACTCACTTGCTGGCGCATCTTCAAGCTCACCCAATTCTTTTTGGATCGCTTTCATTTGCTCATTAAGATAATACTCGCGTTGACTACGATCCATTTGCTGCTTTACACGTCCGCGAATACGTTTTTCAACTTGAAGAAGGTCAATTTCACCTTCTACTAAAGTTACTAAATGCTCTAATCGATCTTTAACCGATGTAATTTCTAGGATTTTTTGTTTTTCAGAAACCTTTAAGCCCAAATGTGCCGCTATCGCATCGGATAGACGATCAGGCTCATCAATACCAGAAAGTGATGAAAGAATTTCAGGCGGTACTTTTTTGTTTAAGTTGACGTATTTATCAAATAGATTAACTAAAGCGCGACTCAACAATTCTGTTTTTCTAGAGTCATCGCCCTCTTCTTCTGACAGCACAATAATATCAGCCGTGAAATATTCACCTTCTGTATCCAGCGAGTTAACTTTTACGCGCTCAACACCCTCAACCAAAACTTTAAGCGTACCATCAGGCAGCTTCAACAGCTGAAGAATAGTAGCCAACGTCCCTATCTCAAAAATATCATCTGATGTTGGATCGTCTACTTCTGCATTTTTTTGTGCGACCAGCAATACCTGCTTATCATTTTCCATCGCCTCATCTAGTGAACGAATAGACTTTTCACGCCCCACAAATAATGGAATCACCATATGCGGATAGACCACTACATCTCTGAGTGTCAACACTGGAATATTTATTATGTTTTTTATATTTTCCATTTCTTCAGTATTGTTATCTTTGCTAGCCATAATTCTCTCTTTTCATTTACATGAGTTGTTAAGATTCTTAATTGGGGCATTTTAATTTATATCAAACAAAAAACCCCGACTACCAAAATATTATTTCAGTACCGGGGTCATGTTTATTAAAGCTGTATAATGGATCTACGATTTAGCCGATGAAACCTTCTTCTTCACTTTTTTATTTTCGTATATCAGATAAGGCTGCGATTCCCCATTAATCACCGACTCATCTACGACTACTTTAGTCACACCTTCCTGCGAAGGTAGATCATACATTGTATCTAGTAGTATTTTTTCCATGATTGAGCGCAAGCCGCGAGCACCCGTATTTCGCTCCATCGCCTTCTTAGCAATAGCATGTAAGGCATCTTCACGAAAATCAATCTCCACACCTTCCATTTCAAACAACTTACCGTACTGTTTGGTCAATGCGTTTTTAGGTTCGGTTAAAATTCTAACCAAAGCATCTTCGTTCAACTCTTCCAATGTTGCAATAACAGGCAAACGTCCAACAAATTCTGGGATCAAACCATATTTCACAAGGTCTTCTGCTTCAATACCTTTGATTACTTCACCAAAGAGCTTATTGTCATCGGGCGCCTTAACTTCTGCAGAAAAACCTATGCCGCCTTTTTCTGTTCTATCTAATACAACTTTATCCAAACCTGCAAAAGCACCACCACAAATAAATAGGATGTTTTTCGTATCAACCTGCAAAAATTCTTGTTGAGGGTGTTTTCTACCACCTTGCGGTGGAACAGATGCAACCGTGCCTTCAATTAATTTAAGCAATGCTTGCTGAACACCTTCACCAGAAACATCACGCGTAATTGATGGATTATCAGATTTTCTTGAGATTTTATCTATCTCATCGATGTATACAATACCTGTTTCAGCCTTAGCAACATCGTAGTCACATTTTTGTAACAATTTTTGAATAATATTTTCCACATCTTCACCAACATAACCAGCCTCGGTCAATGTTGTAGCATCTGCCATAGTGAATGGCACATCTAGCATACGCGCTAATGTTTCTGCGAGTAATGTTTTACCACTTCCTGTTGGGCCAATTAACAAAATATTACTTTTAGAAAGCTCTATTTCATCTTTACCAACATTACTTTCCAAACGTTTATAATGATTATAAACGGCAACCGAAAGAACTTTTTTAGCTGGGTCTTGATCTATTACATAGTCATCTAAGAAATCATTGATCTCTTTAGGAATAGGCAAGCTCTTGCTTTCGCTCTCATCCTTATCTTGCAACTCTTCAGTAATAATATCGTTACAAAGATCGACACATTCATCACAAATGAATACTGAAGGACCCGCGATTAGCTTTCTAACTTCGTGCTGGCTTTTGCCACAGAAAGAACAATACAATAATTTGCCATCGCCTTTCGTGTTATCTTTTTTATCTTTACTCATTGATAAAAAACCTCATTTAACCTATTCCTATACATTACTACTACTTATTTTTTACAGTTAATCCTAAACCAACTAAAAAGTACAGTAAGAACATAATCTGTCTGTTATTTTACACTACAACGCTTAAATATACCTTAACCAAAAAAAAGCCCGAATAAATCAGGCTTTTTCATCAGTATGTAAGTTACTTAAACTTCTAGTTTCGACTATTTAATACTTCGTCGATCATACCGTAATCTTTTGCTGTTTCTGCATCCATGAAATTATCACGATCTGTATCTTTCGCGATTGTTTTCAAGGTTTGACCTGTATGTGACGCTAAAACCTTATTTAGTTCATC
>CAYZUN010000138.1:0-4824 GCA_964481625.1 uncultured Sulfurimonas sp. | reverse complement strand
TTTGTTTCATTTAATCTTTCCCTTGTTCCCTATTATAATGTAAGGGTTTGTTGTTAAAAATTAAAAAATCCATCGTTTTATAAATCTCTAAAAACATAATTTATGAACTTTCTTTCTTTTTTATCTACTATGTAGAATCAACCACCTCTTAAAAGTAGTATAATATATAAGAAGGAGTTTTTATTATGGATGTATATAAATTCAATATAAAAGGGAAAGTACAAGGTGTCTTTTATCGAAAGTCAATCCAACAAATTGCAAGTATAGGACAAATACCAGGATATATACGTAATTTAAAAGACGGAAGTGTTGAAGTTGTAGCAGCACTTCATGAAGATCAGCTAAATGACTTTCTAACTATTTTAAATAATGGCTCTCCTTTAAGTAATGTTGAAAAAATAGAATACAAAATAGTGGAGGATGATGACGATATCATTTATGATGGTTTTGAAATACGTTATTAAAAGGATTTTAGATGACTAATTTAAAAAAAAGGATATTTGCACAAATAGATAGAATTAACGATAAAGTAATTACCCTTCGTCATGATATTCACATGCACCCTGAACTATCAGGTCATGAAGAACATACCAAATACCTCGTAAAAGGTATCCTTGAAGCTGTTGGTTATAAAATAAAAGAATTTGACAATCATTATGGATTAATAGCAGACTTGGATATCCAAAAGAAAAACGCAAAACGTGTTGCTATCCGTGCGGATATGGATGCCTTGCCTATAGAAGAGCATACAAAAGTTCCATACTCTTCACGAGTAGCTGGTGTTATGCATGCCTGTGGACATGATAGCCATACTGCAATTGCTCTTGGTGCTGCAATTGCTCTTGCTGACTTCAAAGAAGACTTACCCGGCAATATACGCTTTATTTTTCAACCTTCTGAAGAAAGTAAAGAGGGAGGGAGTATTCAAATGATTGAAGGTGGCGCTCTTAAAGATGTAGATGCCATTTTTGGTCTTCACTCATATCCATACCTTCCTACTGGACAAATAGGCTATAAATATGGTGTAATGATGGCTTCTGCAGACATATTTACTATTGAAATATTTGGTAGAGCTGCCCATGGTGCGAGACCTCATGAAGGAGTTGATGCTATTTTGGTCACTGCTATGGTTATTAACTCACTTAATCATATTGTATCCAGACGAATTGATCCTTTACATCCTGCAGTTATTTCATTAGGTCAAATTGAAGGGGGTACTGCTCCCAATATTATTTGTGACCATGTACGTGTTACAGGAACCGTCCGTACTATCAATGAAGATATACGTAAAAACATCCCTGAAATGATGCAAGAGTCATTAAAAGGTATTGCGAAATCAATGGGTGCTAAATTTAGTTTTGATTATGAATTTGGACAACCTGAATTAATTAACGATGATAAAATGGTTGAGTATATAATCCATGCTGCCCAGGAAATTATTGGTAAAGAAAACTGTATTGATTTAAAAGATCCTGTAATGGGAGGAGAAGATTTTTCAGAATATTTACAAATCGTACCCGGCGCATTTTTCAGACTCGGTACTTGTAACAAAGAAAAAGAGACATGTATATCACAACACAACAGCCGTTTTAATGTAGATGATGATGCCTTACAGATAGGAAGTAAAATTCTTGCTGCTGCTGCTCTGGATGTATTAAAGGATAAATAAATATGCATAATACGATATTGTTAAAAGTTCCCAGTCAAAAAAGATATTTTAATATAATTGAATCAACAATAAGAGAGCTTGTAAAAGAGATTCACTTTTCTACTGATGAAATCAAAGAACTCATAGAAGCAACGGATGAATTATTCACTAATGCTGTCATACATGCATATCCTCATCAGACAGGTGTAATTGAACTGGAATTTCATATTTTCAATTATGGCATACGTATAGATGTACATGATTGGGGAATGCCTATGGCAATAGATAAATATAGTAGTGTTCCAATCATAGATGAGAAAAAAGATGAAGGATTCAATCGCATCTATAAAAATGTTAATAAATTTGAATATAAAAACCTTGGTAAAAATGGAAAGATATTTTCAATTATTAAATATATCAAACATAATCATATTATAAAAAATAAAATTGTATCAGAAATAAATAAGCCAAAACAACATAAACACATATCTCCTGATACCTCCATCATAGTACGTAACTATCTTAATGGAGATGAAGAAGCAATTGCAAAACTTATTTATGAGAATTATGGATATAGTTATATTAAAGAAAGTTTTTATTATCCCAAAAAGATACGTGAACTGCAAAATAAAAAAATTTTTTCTATTGTTGCCCTCGATGCAAATTTAAATACAATAGTAGGTCACTTTGCATTAATAAAAATGGCTGATGCAAATATTGCAGAGATAGGAGTTGTTGTCGTCCATCCACACTATAAAGGTATGGGAATTATGAATAAAATGTTTAAAATGCTCATACAGCGTGCAAAAGAGTTAGCACTTGATGCCATTTTTGGTGAAGCAATTATGTATCATATTTTTAGCCAAAAAAGTAACCTTACACACGGTTTTAACGAATCAGCACTTCTTATCGGTAAGGCACCGGAGGAAGTTACAATTGAAAACAATGAACTAACACAAAAAAAACTACGGGGATCTGTACTTGTAGGCTATAAAATTTTTCACTATTCACCACAACAACTTACTATTCCAGAAGTATATAAAGAAAAAATCCTTGAAATATACAGAAAAGCCAAATTACATATAAAAATACAACCTACAAGTCAGATATCTGAACTCAAGCATGTACACCTCTATTATGACTACGACCCATTGACAAATATTGCTACAATTGTTATTGATCATTATGGTAAGCATTTTAAACATAAATTTTTACTTATGCTCTCCCAGCTACGTGCTAAACATTGTGATATGATATATGCTGAAATCAATTTAAACAATCTACCACAAATTGATAAAATTGTAAAAATATTGAATCAAAGAGGATTCTTTTTTGCCGGTGTACTTTTCCTAAAACATAAAAATCAGGACTATCTATGTTTACAGAATAAACATTCAACACATGTTGGCAAAAAAAATCTAATCTGCTATTCTGACTTTTGTCAAGAATTGTTGGACTACATTCATAACGATGAACAAAGGATAAAGAAAAATAAGATAAAATAACTCCTAATATTCTCAGGAGCACTCTTATGAAAGAAACTATCGTTACTTTATTTACAGAATACTCTTTACTTATTGTCTTTATTCATATTTTATCTGCTGTTATTTGGGTAGGTGGGATGATAGCTATACGTATCGCAGTCCACCCCTCTCTTCAGAGTATAGAAGATCCAAAAATCAAACTTGGAAAAACATTGCAAATTGTCGGAAGACTTTTTAATTTAGTTATTCCATTCATTACATTGCTTATCATTACTGCTACACTGATGGCTGTAGGACTTGGATTTAAAGGTACTGATCTTTATTGGCTAGTTCATGTCAAGGAAATTATTTGGACAGTTATGACACTTAACTTCATCTATATGTACAGACAACGAAAAATAGCCCAAAAATTTTTTGATATTGGAGACTTTGCTACAGCAAAGCAGAAAGTTGTTTTATTACCAAATATTTTATTACCAATTAATACCGTTCTGGGGATATTAGCAATTTTTGCAGGAGTTATTTTAAGAGGCTTTGGTTTTTAAACAAAAGCGAATAAATGGGATTTATTTTCATGAGGCATCAAAGTCACCTCATGAAAATAAGTTTGATTAGATTTCTGCCTTAGCAGCTTCAACTACTTTTGTAAAAGCAGCAGCATCATTCATAGCCATATCAGCGAGAATTTTTCTATCTAGTTCAATGCCTGCTTTATTCAATCCATGAATAAATTTTGAATAACTGATACCATTTAATCTACAAGCAGCATTGATTCTGGTAATCCAAAGTCTTCTAAAATCTCTCTTCTTTTGTCTTCTATCTCTATAAGCGTAAACTAATGATCTCTCAAGTTGTTCTTTTGCTTTTCTAAAGTGCTTTCTTCTACCACTGTAGAAACCTCTCGCCTGTTTAAGAAGTTTTTTATGTCTTCTTCTTCTGACTACACCTGTTTTTACTCTCATTTTATGTTTCCTTTACCTTGTTTTTTGGTGTCACATCTATTGTGAACTTATCCCGATATGGGAGGAAATTTTGATTTAACTCAAACCTCTCTGCTTACTTACCTAAAAGTTCTCTAACCTCTTGTACATCGCTTTTTGCAACAACTTGTGGTTTTCTAAGATTTCTTTTACGCTTTTGATCTTTTTTTGTCAAAATATGACTTCTATACGCTGATCCTCTTTTGATAGTGCCATTTTTTTTCATTTTGAAACGTTTGGCAGCACCACGATGCGTTTTCATCTTCGGCATATGTTTCTCCTGTAAATTTTTTAAAAACAATCTGAAACTGCTTTTAAGGAGTGCAATTATATCTTTTTTTCTTAATAGTATGCTTAAATGTAGTTTTTCAGGGGATTTATTATAGATCTTGGCAGCCATAACAAGACTGCCAAAAAGATTATTTTTTCTCTTTATCTTTTTTAGGCGTTACCAGCATATTGACATAACGTCCTTCAAATTTTGGCTCATTTTCTTTGACTCCAATATCTTCTACCATTGGCCATACACGATTCAAGACATCTTTACCTGCTTGAGGATTTGCCATTTCCCGACCTCTGAGAAAAACTCTGAATTTTACATGTTTTCCCGCTTCAAGAAATTCACGTGCATGTTTAACTTTGTAGTTGATATCATTATCAGCAATTTTTACAGAAAGTTTAATCTCTTTGACTTCAATTCTTTTCTGTTTTT
>CAYZUN010000137.1:0-4829 GCA_964481625.1 uncultured Sulfurimonas sp. | reverse complement strand
GGGACTACGATTCCTGTGAAGAAATCTCAAGTGTTTTCAACGGCGGAAGATAACCAACCTGCGGTTTCAATTTCTGTTGTTCAGGGTGAACGTGAGTTTGCTAAAGATAACAAATCTTTAGGTCTTTTTGAGCTTACAAATATTCCATCAGCACCACGCGGTGTACCTCAGATTGAAGTAACATTTGATATTGATGCCAATGGTATCTTAACCGTATCTGCACAAGATAAAGGTACCGGTAAATCTCAAGAGATCAAAATCTCCGGATCATCAGGACTAAGTGAAGAAGAGATTAACAAGATGGTTCAAGACGCTGAAAATAATAAAGTAGCTGATGAAGAACGTAAAGCAATGGTTGATTTGCGTAACCAAGCTGATGCACTTGTTGTTCAAACTGAGAAATCACTTGAAGAGATAGGTGATAAAATTGAAGCTGATGAAAAAGCAAAAATTGAAACAGCTGCCAATGATCTTAAAGAGATTCTTAAAGATGAGAGTGCAACTAAAGAGCAGCTTGAAGAGAAAGTTAAAGCATTAACAGAAGCGAGTCATAAAATGGCAGAGCAGATGTATAAGCAAGAACAAGGTGGTGGACAAGCTGCTAAAGAGAGTAAGAAAAAAGATGACGATGATGTCATTGATGCTGAAATCGAGTAAACTACTCTCTTTTAAATTACATGTAAAAGGCCTTAAGGCTTTTTACATTCTCCTCTTCCCTATACAATCAATATATCTTTTGTTATAATCACTATAATATTAAAAACTGGAAAGAATTATGGAAGCATTTTTAAAAGAGGCTAAAGAGGCTAGTCGTGTTTTAGCTACTCTTAGCGGTAAAGAAAAAAATCAAATTTTACGTCACATGGCAGAAGCACTTCGTGCCAATACTATGAGCATTATTGAAGAGAATGCTAAAGATATGCGTGATGCTGATAAGAATAACCTTTCATCAGCATTAAAAGATCGTCTGCTTTTAGATGAGGCAAGAATTGATGCAATGGCGGTAGCAATTCTTGAGATTGCGGCACTCAAAGAGCCGGTAGGGCGTGTACTTGATGGCTGGGTTACTGAAGATGGTCTGAAAATTGAGAAAGTCTCGGTAGCTATTGGTGTGATTGGAATTATTTATGAGTCACGGCCTAATGTAACTTCTGATACCGCAGCCTTGTGTTTTAAAAGCTCAAATGTTTGTGTCCTTAAAGGTGGAAAGGAAGCTGAACACTCTAACCAAGTCATAGCAGTTATTTTAAAAGCAGTTCTTAAAGAAAACAACCTTCCTGAAGCACTAATTTCACTTTTACCGGATTCTTCACGTGAGGGCGTGGCAAAACTCATTAAGATGGATAAATATGTTGATCTGATTGTTCCTCGTGGCGGTGAAGGTCTGATTCGCTTCGTGAGTGACAATGCCAGTGTTCCGGTTGTAAAACATGATAAAGGACAGTGCCATACTTATGTTGATAAAGATGCGAAACTTGATGATGCCATTGCCATTGCCATTAATGCAAAAGTTCAGCGTCCGGGTGTCTGTAATTCAATGGAGACACTTTTAGTTGATAAGGCTATAGCATCATCTGCACTGCCGCAATTTAAAGAGGCATTTGATGCCGTACATACTGAACTTAAAGGTTGCAGTCAAACGCAAAGTATTATTGAAGTGAGTAATGCAACTGATGAGGATTACGATACCGAATATTTAGCAAATATTTTAAATATTCGTGTGGTTGATGGGGTTGAGGGTGCGATTGATCATATTGTACGTTTTGGCTCAGGACACTCTGAAGCGATTATTACTGAGAATATTACTGCAGCAGAATTGTTTTTAAATAGCATTGATGCCGCAGCAGTTTATGTCAATGCATCAACGCGTTTTACGGATGGCGGTGCTTTTGGCTTTGGAGCTGAGGTGGGTATTAGTACGAATAAACTTCATGCTCGTGGACCAATGGGAATTGAAGGACTGACAACCTATAAATTTAAAATTTATGGAAGTGGTCAAATTCGTTGAAACAGGTTTTACATGTAGATGCTATTAGCTTTGGATTTTCCAAAGAACATCTGCTCTTTAATGATTTCTCTTTATCATTGAAACAGGGAGAAATCAAAGCAATTGTTGGGAAAAGCGGTATTGGCAAGAGTACACTTTTTGAGTTGATTTTACAAAATTTAAAACCCAGCAAAGGTGTCATCACAGCATCGCAAGTCTCAGAAGTTTTTCAAGACCCATACAGCTCATTTCATCCTAGCTATACTGTTTTAAATCAAATTACTGATGTGGCACCGGTAGATGATTTAGAGCACTACTTAGATGATTTAAAACTTGAATATACACTTTTGAGTAAACTGCCGCATGAGCTATCAGGTGGACAGCTGCAACGTTGCTCTATCTTGCGCGCACTGCTGATGAAGCCTGAGCTTTTACTTTTAGACGAGCCAACTTCAGCACTTGATAATGTTATTCAGCTTGATGTAATGAAAATGTTACTGAAGTATCTGCCCGATATGGGAATGCTTTTAATCACGCATGAGATTGACATCGCCTCATGGTGTGCTGATGAGATCATTAGGCTATAAAATACTACTTTAGCAGTGATGAGGCCAGAAGAAATCCGCCGCCTGCGAGCAATACCGTTCCAAAAACATTTGCCGCCATATTAATGCCTGCTAACATAATATGTCCGCCTTGCAGTAATAAAACACTCTCGATGGCAAAGGTTGAAAAGGTTGTGAGAGCGCCTAATATCCCTGTAGAGAGAAATGATTTTACATGTAAAGAGAAAAGGGTTGTGTACATGAAATAGGCGATAAGAATTCCCATAATAAAGCTGCCAATTAAGTTGACTCCAAGGGTTCCAAAAGGAAGATCATGTGGAAGTTTATGGGAGATAACACCATTTAAATAGGCACGAAGCACCGCACCGATAAAACCACCGCTACCGATGGCTAGTAAGGTTTGCCAACTCATGTTGTCAAACCTAAGCAGTTAATTGCGCGTTTATTTAGGTAGTTGTGCCAGCTCATCATCATACACTTTTTGCATTGTTTTCCTTAGGTTGCTTAACCACTCTTTATCACTTTTATCTGCTGTGAAACTTTCTAAAACTACCGCTTTAATGGTACCGGGAGCGTAGTGTTTTTTCTTAATATTGTAGTAGTTAGAAGTGTTAATAAGTACAATTGGCTGCACACAAAGCTTATTTTTATCGGCAATCATCTTGGCACCGGGTTTAAACGTTAGCATTACTCCATTATGAGAACGTGTTCCCTCTGGAAAGATAGTAATAACACGATTATGATCTAGTCGATCTTTTGCGTCTTTAAGAAGTTTAATAAGAGAGGTTTTACTCTCTCGCTCTACAGAAATATCTTTTGGAAGTTTAAGCAGTAGCCCATAAAAGGGAACATCAAAGAGCTCTTTTTTTGCTACCCAAGCTAAATCTTGAGGCGTGACACTCTCTATAATACCAATATCTATATCGCTTTCATGATTGACTAAAAACATCTGAACATTGGGGTCAATATCTCCTTTGACCTTGACGGGGCATAAAATAAAAAACTGTATAAGACGAGAAAAGAATTTCTGAGCTTTGGGTTTTGGAAAAAGTGGAAAAACAATAATCATCAAGGTCATGCCAAAAAAAATCATAAAGGTGGCATAAAACCATTTAAGGAATGCAAATATTTTCATCTTTTACCCATCCTATTTTTTTATTTTCAAGTTGTACTTTGGTAAATGTATTCACTTCTCCCTGTGCTTCAAGAGTGAGTTGTGTTGAAGTAGTCTCAAAGACAGTCCCATTATCCATCGGTAGAAGTTGAATAGGGCTTCCTTCTTTAATACAGATATATTCTGTAGGCATAGCAGTGATATATATATAGTACCCTGGTGCAATTATTAAGAGTAAGAAAAATAGATTGCGTTTAAATAACAATAGTACGAGACCAATGGCGAGTACGACTGATGCGACTATAAGTTTAATGCGCTGGTGTTTACTCTCTACAGGTGTAAGATTGCTTTGCGTTGAGACCCGATCCTCATCAACAATAATGGGAATGATAGCTTTTTGAAACTTCTGTTTTTTAAGATTAAAGTAGGTAAAAATGAGATTATCATCTTTTTTAGGGATGACTGCATAGTAGGTCATAGATGCCGATTCAATACCAAACCTCTTCGTCTCAAAACCTTGCTTTTTAATATGAGATAATTTAAAGTTTGATAGATTTGAACGGGTCGCTTTCACACTAAAAACGACGATATTGCTCTCTTGATCATAGATGGTAGTTTTGTAGCTGGTGACACTAAAAGTATCTGCAAGAATATTGGCATAATCTTTTTTTGGGTTAAGTACAATTACCTCAAGAGGTAATGGCTCTAACACTTCCTTGTGTGATGCTAATGATACTGTAATGCGTGGTGTTGCTGCCATTGGCTTTGAGGCAGAAAAATAGAAAGTATCATAATAATATTTTCCTTTTTTTACACGTTTTGGTGTCTTGGTAAGCACGGTAACGCCATTAGCACTGTTCAAACTATAGCGTAGGTTTCCATATTGTCCAATAGTTGAGAGCAATTTGACGGTTACAGCAAAGTACTCTCCCTTAATGACTCTTTCTACAGGCTCATCATAACTGAGGTAGAGTACTTTTTCTGTTGCAAATAGTGGGGAGAGAAAAAGCAGTAGTGAAAAAGTGACAAGTAGCGCTCTCATTAGTTATTTAAAAAACCTTCTAACATTGCACGACCATCATCAGAACCTAAAACACTTTCCATTGCACGTTCAGGATGGGGCATAAGACCAAAGACATTCTTCTCTTTGTTACAGATACCT
>CAYZUN010000136.1:0-4843 GCA_964481625.1 uncultured Sulfurimonas sp. | reverse complement strand
AGACTACTTTTGGCATATCTTTATGACGTAAAATATTATGGGGTGCATGAAGGAGCTCTGCTTCACTGTAGCCTGACATTTTAGTAAATATTTCATTACCGTAAGTAATACGACCTTTTGTATCGGTTTTGGAGACAATAAAGTCATCTTTATTCATAAAAATTTCCATGCATATCCTCTATTAACTGTCTTGTGTTGTATTGTATCTAAAAAAATCACATTTTAAAATATATTTATTAATAAAAAATATTATTTTGTTTTGGATGGATCGCGGAATCCTTCAATAATCTCTTTTAAAGAGCTCCGTTTTTCTTTTAGATACAGTTGTATTCCACAAGAGTTTAAGTGCTCAATTATTGCAGCAATATACTGCTCGAATTTTACATGTAAATTGTCGCTCAATCCAATTTCAAGGCTAATGTCTTTAGGAATAATGCCTATGACATTGGTATGGGGCAGCTCATATCCGAGTAATTGAATCATATCTAAACACTCTAATATCCCAACTTCGTGGGCACTGCCACTATGAATAGTCATGTCTCTTAGTTCATAAGTTGGAATGTTGTAAACAGTCCCGGGCTCATCATCAATTAAAAGTGTGTCTAAGATGATGATTTGATTGTTATTTAAGAAGGTGTTGAGCAGATTGATTCCTTCGACACCCCCGTTAATAAGTTTCACCGTGGGAGTAAATATGTAGTTGGCATCAAGGTAGGCACTCGCATAAACACCGATGCCGTCATCTTTTTGTAATACATTGCCGACACCTAAAATAACAACACTTTTTTCACTCATATTTAACTCTTTTAGCGTAGCTTATTTCTGCTATACTAATTGTATCAAAAAGGATAAATTATGTGTAAAGATTGTGGCTGTTGTATTACTGAGAGTGCTCATGAAACTCTGCACCATAACCCGCAGTTAAACGATAAAAAGACGATTGACGTCATTACCAAAATTTTAGATAAAAATGATCATGAAGCGGCGCACAATCGTGCTCATTTTGAGCGTCACGGTGTGTTGGCGATTAACCTGATGAGCAGTCCGGGAAGCGGTAAGACGACACTTCTGGAGAAAATGAAAGATGTAGCCAGCTTTTCTTATGGTGTGATTGAGGGTGATTTGCAGACAAGCCGCGATGCTGATCGACTCAGAGCAAAGGGGATTGATGCCTTTCAAATACAGACCGGAAGCGCGTGTCACCTTGATGCTTTTATGGTGCACAAAGGATTGCATGCGTTAAATCTGGAAAATCTGGATGTCTGTTTTATTGAAAATGTAGGCAATCTGGTCTGTCCGGCGAGTTATGATGTAGGAAGCCATCTTAACATTGTGCTGCTCTCCATTCCTGAGGGGCAAGATAAGGTTGCCAAATATCCGGTAATGTTTCGTCAGGCTGATCTGATTTTAATTACTAAAACCGATCTGCTGCCATACTTTGAGTATGACATTGAATACGAGAAAGCCGAGGCACGAAAGATTAAACCCAATGTCGATATTTTAGAAGTCAATATGAATGATGACGCTTTAGTAAAACGTGTCGTCGATTGGATCGAATTTAAAAGGCAGATGCGTTAATGTGCCTCTCTATCCCTTCAAAAGTAGTCGAAATTGATGCGAACAATATTGCTATCGTCGATACCATGGGTGTTAAACGACAGGTAAGCCTTGATTTGATGGGCGATGAGGTAAAAGTGGGTGAGTATGTCCTGATTCATGTCGGTTTTGTGATGAATAAAATTGATGAAGCAGATGCCTTAGAGAGTCTGAAAGTTTACCGTGAGATTATTGAGAAAATGGAAGATGAAGAGCGGCGGCAGTGATGAGTCTGCAACTCAAAGACCTCTATGAAGGATTTCGTGATGCTGAAACTATTAAAGCTTTGGCTTACGAAATTGCAAAAGAGGCGACGCAGCTAAAAGAACCGCTTCATATTATGGAAGTATGCGGTGGACATACCCACACCATTATGAAATATGGTCTAAAACAGCTTCTTCCTCCTAATATTGACTTTATTCATGGGCCGGGTTGCCCTGTCTGTATTATGCCCAAAGAGCGGATTGATCATGCCATAGCTTTGGCGCAGATGGGGAGTACGATTTTGCTCACGCTTGGCGATATGATCCGTGTACCGGGATCGAAAAGTTCCTTGGTCGAGGAACGTGCCAAAGGGTACGATATTCGAGCACTCTATTCACCGCTTGATGCCATTAAAGTTGCCAAAGAAAATCCAGAAAAAAAAGTCATCTTCTTTGCCATCGGCTTTGAGACAACGACACCGATGACTGCATCACTGCTAAAGATTGTTGAAAAAGAGCAGATTGAAAACCTCTACTTTCATATTAACCATGTTTTAGTTCCTCCCGCAGTTGATGCCATTATGCAAAGTGGTGAAGCAAAAATCACTGCCTTTATCGGTCCTGCGCATGTGAGTGTCATTAGCGGTGCAAAGATCTATCTGAGTTTACCTAAAATTTATCATACACCTGTTGTGGTTAGCGGTTTTGAACCGGTAGATGTGATGCAGAGCATTTTAATGATTGTGAAACAGCAAAATGAAGGACGTGCTGAAGTAGAAATTCAGTATAGCCGCGCGGTGACATTTGAGGGTAATGAAAAGGCTCAAATAATGATAGATTACTACATGCAACCACGTAAACATTTTAGATGGCGAGGTATTGGAGATATTGCTAATAGTGCGCTTGAAATTAAAGCTGAATTTGCTAAATTTGATGCGGAAAAGGTTTTTGCAAAAATCCTGCCGAATGAGCCAATTGATGACCATAAATTTTGTATTTGCGGTACCATTCTTAAAGGTCTTGCCAAACCAAATGAGTGCAAAGTTTTTGGCACAGCGTGTACGCCAAACACTCCCTTAGGCAGTTGCATGGTGAGCGGTGAAGGGGTGTGTAATGCTTATTATAGGTTTGCGGAGATTTAGATGACTCAGATACAACTATCCCACGGAGGCGGTGGCGAAGAGACAAACAGGCTGATTCATGACCTTTTTTACAAGCATTTTCATAACGATATTCTCATTAAAGCGGAAGATGCCGCACTTTTACATGTAAATGAGACCATTGCCTTTACAACTGACAGTTTTACAGTCAGTCCTATTTTTTTTAATGGTGGCAATATTGGAAAATTAGCCATTGCCGGAACGGTGAATGATCTAGCGATGATGGGAGCGAAGCCACTCTATTTGAGTGCGGCATTTATGATTGAAGAGGGGTTTGCCTTTGCAGATCTTGAAGCGATTGTGATCTCTATGCGTGATGAACTTGCCAAATCAGGTGCCAAAATTGTTTGTGGTGATACCAAAGTCGTTCCCAAAGGCGCTCTTGATCAGATATTTATTAATACCTCAGGTATTGGCGCAGCAATGACACAGAATATTTCAGCACAAAATATTTGTGAGGGAGATGCAGTCATTATCTCACGCGATTTTGGACGCCACGGTGCGACAATACTCTCTGCACGTGAAGGTATTGAACTCTCAAGTGACCTCCAAAGTGATTGTGAGACACTGTGGCCTGCGGTGGAAGCACTGCTTGAGGCAAATTTACATGTAAAAGCGATGCGCGATGCGACACGTGGTGGTTTAGCGGCGGTACTTAATGAGTGGGCGGTGAGTTCTCATGTCTGTATTGAGATTGAAGAGGAAAAACTTCCGGTGTGTGATGAGGTGCAGGGCATTTGTGAACTGCTTGGATTTGAGCCGTATGATTTTGCCAATGAAGGTACGTTTGTTATTGCGATTGCCACTGAAGATGTCTCAAAAGCTCTGAGTATTTTAAAACCGTTTGAATTTACATGTAATGCGGTACGCATCGGCAGAGTGACTCAGGAAAAACCTCAAAAAGTGATTTTGCATTCGCCGTGGGGAAGTCGCCGTTATTTAGAACTGCCTAAAGGCGAACTGCTCCCGAGAATCTGCTGATGCATGAGTACTCTATTGTTGGAGCACTGATAGAGCAGTGTGAAAAATATGCGACAGAAAATGACGCTGAAGTCATCACTAAAGTGGTGGTAAAAATTGGCACGATGAGCGGGGTTGAACCGCATCTTCTTGAAGTTGCCTTTGAAGCTTTTAAAGAGAAAACAATTTGTGATAGGGCGGAGTTTGTCATGAACGTACAGCCACTTACAATTACATGTAAATCGTGCAGTAAAACTACGGAACTCAAAGAAATTTACTACCGTTGCCCATCTTGTGAAAGCATTGATGTAGCAGTAGTTGACGGCGAAGAGATGTTTTTGATGTCACTGGAGATGCAGTAGTAGGACACAATAAAGGTTCTCTAAAGTTAACATGCTAGTATTTGCAGTATAGTACTTAAGTAATAGGGAGTGCGCGTATGAGAATAGGAATACCTAAAGAGATTAAAGCTGACGAATTTCGTGTGGCACTGACACCATCGGGTGTTATGGAGTTGAGCAAGCGGGGTTGTGAGGTGTTTGTTGAGACGAATGCAGGTGAGGGAAGTGGATTTTGTGATGCGCAATATCAGAGCAGTGGAGCAGTTGTCGTTGCCACAGCTCAAGAGGCATACGCGTGTGATATGGTCGTCAAAGTCAAAGAACCGATTGCTTCAGAGTACGGTTACTTGCGTGAAGGCCTGATTCTCTTCACCTATTTGCATCTCGCTGCTGACAGAGTATTGACTGAAGAACTACTTACTTCAAAAGTGGAAGCTTACGCTTATGAGACACTCTCTCTTCATAACAAATTGCCACTGCTTGAACCCATGAGTGAGGTGGCCGGAAAGATGGCAGCACTCTTTGGTGCAGTGCATCTGAGCCGTTACGGCGGTGGCAGCGGTAGACTGCTCGGCGGTGCCGT
>CAYZUN010000135.1:0-4912 GCA_964481625.1 uncultured Sulfurimonas sp. | reverse complement strand
CATTCTCTTTTTTTTGTTGTAATTTTATCGTAATAAAAACTGAACTTAGTTAAGCGTTACTATTTTAACGTAAACTGCTCTATAACCACCAAGGAAGTTTAAAGTTATAGAGTTAGAGGTTTACTTTTACTAGAGTTTCTGTTTTTACATGTATTTTCAAAACTTTAATTGCACTAAAAAGTAAAGCTTTGACCCTGCTGTTCTTGAAGTTTTCAATAGGTGAGGGTGACAAAGAGTGACGTTTTTGTCGGAGGGGAGATTTACATGTAGTTTAGGTTGTTGTAACGGTTTTCTCGTTCCTCAAGCTCCTGCTTGGGAACGGTGATGTTTGTGTTTGTGCAATTTATACTCCGCGCTTGACATCATGACACTTTGCACAAAGTGTATTAAAGATGACAGCTATTTTTGTACTGATATTTTGTATTTTTTCAGCACAAAAGAGGGAAGGGGAAAAAACAGAAAATAGGGTTATTAAAAATAAAAAATTTGCAATTTTTATCATGACTTTCACCTTCTTTGTTTTGTGCTTATTCCTAATTATAACTCTTTTTTGTTTATGAGGTAGCTTGCTGTTTTTAATAGATGAGAAATTCAAATGTGGAAATTTAAGGTAGGGATGAGTATATAAGAGTAAAATATTTTAAAGATCCCTAAAAGGAGTCTGCCAATGAGTATTGACATCAGTAATATTGCTCAAGAGAACCATAGGTATGTCGTTGGCTACTTTTCAAAATGTAATTGTCTATAAAAACAGTACTTTTGAAATTGCAGATGTTTATGAACGTACTCCTTTTGAAGCGGTTGATTTTTGGTGCAACATCTCTCTTTGTGCAGAGATTTTACTCAAAGCCATATCGAAATCAGTGAGGTGGAGATGTTCTATCTGCCGCTTTTAAATAGGCTTGAAGAGATTTATAGATTACGATAAAAAATAAAGCAAAAAAGGTCGTGTATTAAACTAAACCGATTCTTTTAATCCTTTCCAATCTACATTTAGGTAAAATTCCATCAAAATTACATGCGCCCTGAGGAACGAAGAAGTACTCTTGGGGTATAAAAGGTAAGCTATGACCGTAACGCGTTTTGCACCAAGTCCGACAGGATATCTTCATATTGGAGGTCTTCGTACCGCACTTTTTAGCTATTTGTGGGCACGAAAAAATAACGGAAAATTTCTGCTTCGTATTGAAGATACTGATGAGAGTAGAAATAATGAAGAAGCGACCAAAGCCATAATTAAGGCATTCGAGTGGGTAGGATTAGAACACGACGGTGAAATTGAATATCAATCACAGCGAAAAGAACTTTACGCTAAGTATGCTCAGCAACTGCTTGATGAGGGAAAAGCATACTATTGTTACATGAGCAAAGAAGAGCTTGCAGAGTTGCGTGAAGAGCAGATGTCAAATAAAGAGCGTACCCGTTATGATGGACGCTACCGTGATTTTGCAGGGGAGGCACCAGAGGGTATTGAACCTGTTGTACGTATTAAAGCTCCTCTGAGTGGTCCTATTGTTATTCCTGATGGCATTAAGGGTGAGGTTATTTTTCAAGCTGAAGATATATTAGATGACTTTATTATTGCCAGAGCAGACGGAGCACCGACATACAATTTTGTTGTAGCCATTGATGATGCCTTGATGGGAGTTACTGAAGTAATTCGTGGTGATGATCACCTTTCTAATACTCCAAAACAGATGGTTGTTTATGCAGCCCTTGGATTTACATTGCCAAAGTTTTACCATGTTCCGATGATTCATAATCATGATGGCAAAAAGCTCTCAAAACGTGATGGTGCCACCGATGTAATGAGCTATAAAGAGATGGGATACCTCCCTGAAGCTCTCATTAATTTTTTAGTGCGTCTTGGCTGGAGTCATGGAGATCAAGAGATTTTTAATTTTGATGAGATGAAGACACTGTTTGATCCTACGGACATTAATAAGTCTGCATCGATCTACAATACTGAAAAACTTGACTGGCTTAATGCGCACTACATTAAAAATAGCAGCAATACTGAGCTGGCAACCCTGATTGAAGCGTATGGTATTACACTAGTAAGTCATGATAAAAAAGAGATTTTGCTCGATGTTCTTAAAGATCGTGCCAAGACACTTCAAGAGATGGCGGCAATGGTTACTGAGATTATCAGCGTGCCCCAAGAGTATGATGAGAAAGCTGCTAAAAAAGCATTTAAAGGTGAGGCTAAAGCAATTTTAGAAGATTTCAAAATGAAGCTTCAAGTCCGTGATGAGATGCACCTTCCCAGTGATTACCATGAAGCAATGGAAGAGATTGTGAATGAAAAAGCGATTGGTTTTGGAAAAATAGGTCAACCGCTTCGTGTCGCACTTTTAGGAAAACTCTCCGGTCCCGGGCTTGATACTGTGATGGCAGTGATTGGAAAAGAGGAGACGATAGAGAGAATTAACAGTGCTGTAACACGTATTGATAGTTAAGACAGTTTTTCTCTTAGCACTCTTTGTGGTACTAGAGGCAAAAGATATTTCCCCGACATTTCGCCTCCATACCTCTTCGGTTGTGACGGACTTTGTGATTGATGGCACAAAACTTTATGCAGCAACAGATATGGGTGTTGTTGATATTTTTGATCTAAACACAAAGAAAATTATTGATCAAATTCTCTTAGAACCCATTGTAACGGGCAGGAATGTTCTCGCTCCGTCTCGTATTCACAGTGTTGACCGTTTTAATGGTAAGACGTTGATTGTCAGTAACAGCAATAAAAGTGCCTTTCGTAATGTTTGGATTCATGAAAATGGTATGCTCAAACAGATTATCAATAAAAGCAAAGAGATGTTTATTAAAAAAGCACGTTTTATTGATGATGAGCGTATTATGTTTGGAACCTTTGCTTCTGAGATGATTTTGTATGACAGTTCGGAGAGTTATGTGGTTTATAATAGTCATATCTCACAGAGTACGCTGGGTGATATTATGCTTAGTGAAGATCATAAAAAAATGGTAATGTCCGATGAGAGCGGTGAGATCAGACTCATTGATGTTGAGAGTTCTAAGGTGGAACAGGTTCTCTCATCCCAAAATGTAGATAACGTTTATCGTGTTGCTTACAGCAATGGGGTGATTGTTTCGGCGGGACAAGATAGACGCCTTGGTGTCTATCATATAGGTGGTGACTCCTACCATCTAAAGAGTGACTTTCTAATCTACTGCGCGGCACTAAGTCCTAGCGGTACTATTGCTGCATATTCTAGTGGTGTCAATAATGACTTACAGCTATTTAATACAAAAACTAAAGCTAAGACCCATCGTCTCATTGGACATTTTGCACTCATCAATACCATTACGTTTATGAATGAACATGAACTGTTTAGTGCAGGTGATGAGAAAGATATTTTCTACTGGAAACTTGATTAACCGCTAAAGTGCGGTGACCATCAACTTATTGATTATTACGGCAATATCTTGAAGACTATTTCCCTCTTTAGCAATCAACTGTTCTACTTCCTCTTTAATTACATGTAAATCAGGATGTTCTTGTGAAATATAGGCTTCAAAAGCACTTCGCGGTGTTTCATCTTGGCGTTGAAACTCTAAAATACTTTTCGTATAGTGTGTGACAATAAATTCGACAAAAGAGCGAATTTGATGGCGTAGTTCCGCATCACTTTGTGACGTTAACGAGACGTCATCTAAAGCACTCAGGAGTTCTAAGATTTTAAACTCATTAATGATAAGGTAAAAGAGCACCATAACATTTTCAAAGGAGTGGTCGGTCTTTTCTTTAATGCTAATGGTGGCAACAGTAAAGCGCAGGTAGTTGATGATTTTAAAGAAGTTGTTAAACTTCTCATTCCCTTCAATAATAACTTGATCTTTTGTGGTACTAATACCAATCAGTAGTTCAAATACCTCATCTTTATGATCTAAAATATGGCTGGCATCTATTTGATCTTCTCGTAAATATTTTACCATCCATCTCGTACTAAAATTAAGAGTGTGCTCTATTTTACTAAGAAGCTGGTACTGCTTTGAGACAGGAAGATTATAATCGTTTCTAAAGATTTCATGACGAATATCATTGGCACTAAAGAGTTCGTTGCTAATAAGATATGACTTGATTTTTAGAACAAACTTCTCTTTAGAGAGCCTTATATAGTCACTAATAAACGTGCTGCCTTGCAAATTGATTATTTTATCTGCAATGACTGTAGCTATGATTTCACGTTTGATTGGATGGGCTTTAATCTCATGTTCATAGACACTAATGAATGATTTTGGAAAATATTTATAGAGATATTGTAAGGCGTAAGGCTCATCAATAAACGTTGTTTTTAGCAAAATATCTTTAATAAATATTTTGGAGTACGAGATTAAAGAGCTCAAAATTGGACGGACAATAGAGCCTTTTTTGTCAATAATTTCATGAATATTTTCATCTTTTGGAATGAAAAAATTACGGCGACTAAAATTTGAGATGTTGGTCTCAAGCACGTTAATAGCAATAATAAACTCTTTGAGATATTTCTTACTCAGAGTCTCATCACGTGAGATTGCGAGTGCTTGGTAGTAGTTATTCCAAAGTACTAAATTGACAATCTGATCCGTGAGTGACTTGAGAACACTAGATGATTCTTCTTCACTTAGGAGTTTTTTTTCTTTTAAAATATTGAGCAAAATCTTTAGATTGACCTCATGATCAGAGGTATTGACTCCAGCTGCATTGTCGATGCCGTCAATATTGATTTTTCCGCCATTTAATGCGTACTCAATGCGTGCACGTTGGGTAAAGCCTAAGTTCCCTCCCTCGCTGACTACTTCTGCTTTTAAGTCACAGGCATCATTTCGAAGTGCTTCATTTTCTTTGTCACCAATATCAAGGTTGTTCTCATCAGAGCTTTTTACATAGGTTCCGACACCACCGTTAAAA
>CAYZUN010000134.1:0-4947 GCA_964481625.1 uncultured Sulfurimonas sp. | reverse complement strand
CGCAGGAGCACTTTAGTAACTATAAAGTAAAATACAAAGGTGCTTTAAAGTCAGAGAATGTTATAAATACTTTAAAACAATATGATATATTGCTTCTGCCTTCGTTTCGAGAAGGGTATCCCGGAGTGATTGTGGAAGCTCTTTCTGTAGGCTTGCCTATCATTGCTACAAACTTAAAAGGAATCAAAGAGATGGTAAACGAGCAGTCATCGGTTTTAATTGACCCTGATAGTGTTGAACAGCTAAAAGAAGCGATAGAATCGTTCAATGATATGAATTATGCTCAAAAGTCAGCTGCAGCAAAAAAGCAGTTTGAGAATTTTGATAGTGAGCTTCAGACGGAACTGTTTTTTAAACGAATAGGTCTGTAATGCATTGGCAATCCAGTTCAAAAAAAATTATTCGACTTTACAACACCGTTAAATATTTAAAACCTATCCAGATATACTATAGACTTTATTACACATTGAGAAACAAACTGAGACGTTTTAGCGGATTTTGTTATAAACTCTCTGTTACGTCTAAATCTGTAAATATTATGCTTGAACCGTCACTTTTTAGTTTGAATTCATCTGATCGTAACTCTTTCACTTTTTTAAATGTAACACATCAATTTGAAGATAAGATTGATTGGAACTTTTCTAAATATGGAAAACTTTGGACGTATAATCTGACGTATTTTGATTTTTTACATCAAAAAAATATGAATACGAATGAAGGGTTAGAACTCATGCATGACTTTATTGACCAAAGTTTACATGTAAAAGATGGATTGGAACCGTTTCCTGTTTCGCTAAGGGGAATCAACTGGATTAAATTCATTTGCTATCACAATCTGCACGATCAAAAGATTGATGACAGCCTTTATGCGCAGTATCAAATTTTAATGGATAATTTAGAGTATCATCTTTTAGGAAACCACCTGCTTGAAAATGGCTTTAGTCTGCTATTTGGAGCCTGCTATTTCCAAGATGACAATCTACATGTAAAAGCAAGAGAGCTTTTATTTGAAGAGCTCAATGAGCAGATATTAGGCGATGGGGCTCATTTTGAGCTGAGTCCTATGTATCATCAAATTATGCTTTTTCGTCTGCTTGATTGTATTAATTTACTTCAAAATAACCAACAGACAAACGACAAAGATCTTTTAGAGTTTCTACAACAAAAAGCTGTACTAATGCTAGGATGGCTAAAAACGATTACCTTTAAAGATGGAAGCATTCCGCTTTTAAATGACAGTGCCAATAATATTGCACCAACAAGCGACGAACTTTTTGATTATGCAATGAGGTTAAATTTACATGTAAAAGAGACGATATTAAAAGAGTGTGAATATAGAAAATTTGAAAATGAAAAGTATGAATGTATTGTAGATGTTGGCAATATTGGACCCAACTACATTCCAGGACATGCTCATGCAGATACGTTTAGCTTTGAATTACATGTAAATAACAAACCTTTTATAGTTGATACCGGACTTTCAACCTATGAGACCAATGAAAGACGTACGCTAGAACGTGCAACTGCTGCTCATAACACGGTAGAGCTTAATGGCTTAGACCAAAGTGAAGTATGGGGTGGTTTTAGAGTGGCCAATCGTGCTTATATTACCAGAGTGCAAGAAGATCACAATCGTGTTAAAGCAGCGCATAATGGCTATGAAAAAAAATTGAGTGCTCTGCATGAGAGAGAATTTATTTTTGAAAAGAATGGTCTAAAAATTATTGATAAAATTATTTCAAATGAAGAACATCAAGCTATTGCTAGAGTGCATTTTCACCCCGGTGTAGATGAAAAAATGATTCAAAAACATATTCTTTTTCATGATGCTGACGGTGCTATTAAAGAGTACCAATATGCCCCTGAATTTAATTTACATGTAAATGCAAAAGTTTTAGAAATAAAATTTACTAAAAAACTAGAAATAAACATTGCATTATGAAAATATTGTTTATAACCGATAATTTTCCCCCTGAAGTTAATGCTCCTGCCACGAGAACGTATGAGCATATAAAAGAGTGGCAAAAAGAGGGTGTTGAGGTGACTATTGTAACTTGTGCTCCAAACTTTCCACATGGAAAAGTGTATGACGGATACAAAAACAGACTCTATTGTAAAGAGAGTTTAGATGGCATAGAAGTCATAAGAGTATGGAGTTACATTACTTCAAATAGCGGTTTTACCAGAAGAGTGCTTGATTATGTAAGTTTTGCATTTATGGCCTTTTGGGTGGGTCTCTTTGTAAAACATGATGTTATTGTTGCTACCTCTCCACAGTTCTTTACAACATGGGCAGCATGGGGTATTTCAAAAATTAAGCGAAAACCATGGATTTTTGAACTTCGTGATTTATGGCCTGAGTCTATTAAAACGGTAGGGGCAATGAATCAAGGCAGAGTTATTGATTTCTTAGAAAAGATTGAGTTAGGACTCTACAAAGATGCTGACAAGGTCATTGCCGTAACGGATGCATTTAAAACAAATCTTATGAATCGCGGGATAGAGGCTGAAAAAATAGAAGTTGTCACTAACGGCTCTAATTTAGAACTGTTTTACCCAAGAGAAAAAGATGCTGATTTATTAAAAGAGTTACATCTTGAGGGCAAGTTTATTGTAGGTTACATCGGTACTCATGGTATGGCACATAGTTTAGACTTTATTGTTAATTCTATTTTACATGTAAAAGACAAAGATATCCATTTTTTGTTTATTGGTGATGGGGCGGTAAAACATAATATTGTTGCTATTGCAAATAGCTTAGAGTTGAAAAATATAACATTTTTAGATTCAGTTGCAAAAGAAAAGGTGCCAAGATATCTCTCAATAGTGGATGTGTCATTAGCACCGCTTAAAAAAGATGATAACTTTAAAACGGTTATTCCTTCTAAAATATTTGAAGCTTCTGCTATGTTAAAACCAACACTTCTTGGGGTTGAAGGACAGGCTCAAGAAATTTTGGAGGAATATGATGCCGGGGTCTGTTTTGAGCCTGAGAATCAAGAAGATTTTATTAATAAGGTGCTTAGCTTAAAAAATGATAAGCACTTTTATAGCGCTTGCCAAGTAGGATGTAAATTATTGGCTTACGATTTTGATAGGAAAAAATTAGCTAAAAATATGCTACAAATTATTTCAAAACTAACAAAATGATTAGGCATATTTAGAGTGTATTATTGAGGATCTTATTTTTTTGAAAGAGATCGCGGTAAACCTTAGATTTTATTACTGGCTTTAGGATGTCAAGATGACGCATTCTGTGCGTGTCACTGCCAACAAAATTAATCATTCCGGCATCAACTAATTGAAATGCAATTTTTTGTATTTCCTCAGAGTAGTATCCGGCAAGTGAGTTAATGTTTAGCTGAAAATGAACACCAAGCGCTTTAAGTGCAGCATATTTAGAAAAGTTTTTTGACATATATACATAACGTTCAGGGTGAGCTAAAACCGGGGTGTAGCCTGCTTCTATCATTACCATGACCATATCTTCTAAATTGACAGGATGGTTAATATAGGACATTTCAAAAAGAAGATAATTATCACCAAATGTTAAGATGTCATATTGTGCTACTAAATTCATTAAATGCTCATCTAAATAATACTCTGCGGCAGCTTCAATTTCAATGTCAATTTGCTCTTGATTCACTCTCTCTTGTAGCGCGGTAAGGCCTTCCTTAATGTCTGTAGAGCTATTAGGATAGCGGTGCATCATAATATGAGGTGTTGTAATGATTTTGTTGTATCCTAGACTTTTAAGTCTTTTAATAAGCTCTATGGACTCCTCCATGGTTTTAGATCCATCATCAATACCCGGAATAAGATGTGAATGCAGATCAACATGCAGATGATGATCCTCCCGCACTATTTTACTAGGGTACTCTAACATTAACATGTTATTAAACCGGGACTCTGGGGTACTTGCTTTTCTCTGTTTTAGTACCCAGACAATAGATGTTGCAATTAGCATTAATAGTACAGATGCTACATAAATATAGTAGCTAGAAGAATCATCAACTTTTTTGTCTTTTGAAACGGTTTTCGTTCTGAGGTATTGTGAGTTATCAATGTTAGCGGCTGGGGGAGTTATTAATTTAGGTTTTACATGTAACACATTGTTTTGTTTTGTAATAACTGGTTCTGCTTGAGGAACTGGAACTGTAGTTGCAGTTTGTATGGATTCCTTAGCTTCATGTTGTTTTGATGAACTGCTAATAAAAGCACTTTCATGGCTCTTTTTTATAATTTTTAAAACATCATTTAAAACTTTTTGATTTACAAAAGGCTCAATGGTTACAACAAAAATATCATGCAGCTTGCGACTGTAGATTTGATATCCCTCTTCTTTTTGATAGAAGCTGAAATAGTCATTGTTATCGAGTTCGTTTTTTATTTCTAATTTTGTTTTGTCTGCCATCTGCTGTGTTGTATGGCTGCTAACCAATATTTTGTAAGCAGCCGATAGTGGCGTTGCACAAAGCAACAAAACAACAAAGAGTGTAACAGTGATGTACATGTAAATTCTAGGGTGTATAACTAGGTTTCTTGTCACTATTGTAATAATCATGTGCATAACCATAGCCGTATCCATAACCATAGCCGTATCCAAATTTTTTACCCATTTCAACACCGTTTAGAATAATGCCTGAATTGGACAGCTCTTTTTCTTGTACAAGACGGTTGATATTTTTAATAAAATCTTTTTTGGAGTAGTTCGCTTTGAATACAAAAAGATTAATATCAGAGAGTTTCATAAGAATCATCGCATCCGTTACGAGACCCACTGGTGGCGAATCGAATAAAATATAGTCATATTGTTGCAATAGACTCTCAATAGTCACTTTAAAAGCATCAGTGAGCAGTAGTTCGGATGGGTTTGGAGGTACCGGTCCGGCGCAAATAACACTAAGGTTTTCAACTTGAGTTGTTTGAATAACTTCTTTAAGAGTA
>CAYZUN010000133.1:0-4986 GCA_964481625.1 uncultured Sulfurimonas sp. | reverse complement strand
ACAAGTTTAACCGTTCCTGCTTCGAGTGCTTCTGGGCGTTC
Source organism: uncultured Sulfurimonas sp. (assembly GCA_964481625.1). GTDB lineage: Bacteria > Campylobacterota > Campylobacteria > Campylobacterales > Sulfurimonadaceae > QNZR01. The sequence goes on along the minus strand of CAYZUN010000133.1, from coordinate 4,945 downwards.
TGTGGTGTCTCTCATGACCAATACCGGTTTACCTAAACTTGGTGCTTCTTCTTGGACGCCGCCGCTGTCAGTAATGATGAAGTAGCTTTTGTCCATTAGGTAGATGAAACTTTCATATTGCAGTGGTTCAATGAGGTGTACATTAGCAATATTTGAGAGAATTGCTTTGACAGGTTTTTGAACATTTGGGTTTAGGTGAACGGGGTAGACAATGTCAATGTCACTGTTTTGTTCTGCAATACTTTTTAAAGCTTCGCAGATATTAACAAAACCTTGACCATGGTTCTCTCTTCGATGCCCGGTAACTAAAATAGTTTTTCTTTCAGGGTTAAATGGGTAGAGCGTTTTAAGTTTTGTAATAATTTCATTTTCAAGTGTTTGATTACTTTTAATTTTCTCCAAGGCTAAAAAAAGGGCATCAATAACCGTATTGCCTGTTACTGTAATAGCATTGACATTAACATTTTCTTTTAGTAAGTTCTCTTTACTTGTTTGCGTTGGTGCAAAATGATAGGCAGTAATTTGTGTAGTGAGTTGACGGTTCGCTTCTTCAGGCCATGGGCTATAAATGTCTCCCGTGCGAAGACCAGCTTCAATATGAGCTACTTTAATTTTTTGATAAAACGCTGCTAATGATGCTCCAAACGTTGTTGCCGTATCGCCATGAACAAAAACAATATCAGGTTTAAAGTTACTTAAAATATCTTTCATACCTAGTAGCACATTGGAAGTAACATCATAAAGATCTTGTCCCAGTTTCATAATGTTTAAATCGTATTCAGGGGTAATTTCAAAAAGCCCTAATACCTGATCAAGCATTTCACGATGTTGTGCCGTGACACATACTTTTGTTTCAAATAGGCTAGAGTACTTTTGAAACTCTTTAACTAAAGGTGCCATTTTTATGGCTTCTGGTCTGGTACCAAATACTATGAGTACTTTTTTCATTTTCATCTAACTCTTTTTTGTTTTCTTCTCTTTCTCACGATAACGCAAACGCTCATCAAAAAGATTTAAAAAGATGTAAAAAAACAACACAAAAAGAATTAACGTCAGTGTATTGTCCGCACTATGCATCTGATAACCCATAATGGAAAAAGTAATTTGCATATATATCAGCATCATAATTGTAAACTTCACATTGAGCTTAACTTTAAACAGAAGATGATGAATATGTGTTTTATCGGCATCAAAAGGAGACAACCCTCTTTGAATACGACGGCGCATAACAATAAAGGTGTCAAAAACCGGAAGGGCAAGAAGAAACAAAACCGCAGTCGGTTCAACATAAGCCAATGACTCAATACTAAGCAGTGCAATTGAAAAACCCAAAGTGAGCGAGCCGCTGTCACCCATAAAAATTTTGGCAGGGTTCCAATTAAAAATTAAAAAGGCTATTAATGCGCCAATAAATAGAGCAGATAAATTAATCATTAAAACATCATTATGTATCCAACCAATTGCGAAAAAGGAGACGAACATCACCAAAGCTATTGAGCCGGCAAGTCCATCAAGCCCATCCATAAGATTTAGTGCATTGGTAAAACCTGCAATAGCAAAAAAAGTAAACGGTAAAATCAATAAGCTAGGAAGAATAATTTCATATCCAAAATAACTTCCCAGAGAGTCTATTTCAATATTATTAAAATATAATAGCAGTGTTGCAACAAAAATGAAAATAAATTTGATTTTTGGTGAAACATCAAATTTATCGTCCAAAATTCCGGCAATTAAGATAATGAGTATTGATAAGAAAACATAGTAATATTCCAAAAAGAAAGTGATATCAATCACTAAAGGAGTGATAAGCACGGCCGAGACAAAACCTAAACCGGCACTTCTTGGCATTACTTTACTGTGAGCACTTCGCTCATTAGGAACATCAACAAAACCTAATTTATCGGCGTACTTAATCAATAAAAAAATCAACAATAGAGAAAGCAAAAAGACAAAAATCAATAACAATACATTCATAAAGGAGATTATATCTTGTTTAAGATTAAAGTATGTTAAGTTTAAACGGAATAATTTTATAAAACTTCTGAGGTCACCTATGCTGGTTTTAATAAAAAACAATATATAATTGCGCCAATATTAATATACAATGGAGTTCTTACATGAAAAACTTACGTGTTTTTGGGCTATTTGCCATAGTTCTTTTACTCTCGGCATGTTCTACAAAAGACTACAATCGCTTTGGTAACAACATCAAAGAAGAGACAATTGTTAAAAAAGTATCGGATGAGCAATACCAAAAAGAGAGTGTCTTTGAATGGAAAATTGCTCAGGGAGATCGCGTCGAGATTACTGCTTTTAACCAGTCTTCTACCGGTTCTGGTCAACTAAACCAGCTTCTGAGCAGTGGCGGCCAACGTATAAATACTCAACGTGTAGGTGATGAAGGTATTTTAATCGGGTCTAACGGAATGGTACACTTGCCACTCGTTGGGCTTGTAAAGATTAGCGGGTTTACTGAAAACCAAGCAGCACAAGCATTAATGAAAGAGTATAAAAAATACTTACGCAACCCTTATGTTGCCGTTAAAATACTTAACCAAAGACTTTTTGTACTTGGTGAAGTCAGAAATCCTGGAGTTGCTCTTGTCACAAATGGTACCATGTCGCTTTATGAAGCACTGGCATCACGCGGAGATCTTACTGTTGACGCTAAACGCACCAACATCAAAATTATTCGTGGAAACTTACGCAATCCTGAAGTGCGCGAAGTCGATCTTACTGACTTTAACTCCATTCGGTTTTCAAGCTTAATACTTCAGCCCAATGATATTGTATATGTAACAGCACGTGACAGCAAAGGTTCTAATATTGCATTCCAAGAAAAGATGCCGTTTTTGCAGTTAATTTCTGCCATACTTAATCCATTTACGCAAATTACAACCATTCGTAGTAATGTTTGGGGTCAGCCAGAATGATGCATGACAAACCTAGTATCACCGCACCAACCAACGAAGATGAGATAAATTTAACAGAGCTCTTTACGGCTCTGAAGCGTTATAAATACTCTATTATCTTTATTACTATATTGACTACATTATTGGCTTTAGTGTTTGCTTATCTCTCACCAAATATTTATGAAGCAAAGGCGACCATTGCTGTTAATAGTGAAAAAGGTGCCCAAGAAGATTTTATGTCAATGGCTTTAGGACAAGATAGTACTAATCTTGATAATGAGATTGAAATTTTGCAATCGCGTCTAATCATTTTGAAGGCTTTAGAGGATCTCCCTATCGGTACACGATATTTCAGTACGAAACATTACAAAACACAAGAACTCTACAAGTCCTCGCCGTTTGTTGTAAAAGCAGAGTTCATAGGCGATCGTGTTCTAACGCCGTTTCAACTCATTCCAGTTGATGACAAACACTTCCAACTTATTTTAAAACCATCTCAAAAAAGTAAATTCATTACATTTATTCGTTCTTTAATTGCACCTATTCCAGAGGAGGAAACAGCGTTAAGTTATAACGAAACCCATCAGTATGGTGAAGCTATTGTAACACCATGGTTTACCATAAATGTTCAAAAAGTCTATGAGCTTACAGATCCGCATTACTCTTTCACGGTAACACCAAATGATGAAATGAACGGATTTATTTTATCTGAATTGTCCATATCAACTGCTGCTAAAAGCACCATTATACACCTCAGTTTTAATGACACCGTTGCAGTAAGAGGAAAAGAGATTGTCAATGCTATTGCTGATGCTTACATACAAGAGACTATTGACTTAAAAGCAGCAAGCGGTGAGAAAACTTTATATTTTATTGATACGCAACTCGAAGCTATCAATAAAACACTTCAAGCTTCCGCTACAACCTTACAAGAGTACAAAGCTACAAATATTGTAGTCGATATTGAAGATAAAGCACAAATAACTGCTGGAAAATTAGCAGACCTAGAGAGTCAACGATATGAACTTAATATGCAACTAGGCGTTTTAGAAAATACTCTAACTTATATTCAGACCCATAAAGATATTTCAGGAATTGATTTAGGCGTCACCCAAAGAGAAACCAGCTCTACTATTAACCTATTGATTCAAAAAATACAAGAAGCAAGCAGCTTGAGCAACTCTTTGCTAGTCGATTTTACAGAACTACATCCTGATGTCCAAAAAGTTACACAACAGCTCGCTTCACTTCGTAACTCTCTAGTAAAGACTATTCAAAGCAGCATACGCAGTACAAAAGATCGTAAATATCGTTTAACAAAGATTATTAATACGCATACGCGACAGATGGAAAGCTTACCAAAACAACAGCGTGATCTTTCAAGACTGACACGTAACTTTATGGTCAATGAGAAAATTTATTCATTTTTACTTGAAAAGCGTGCAGAAACTGCCATTGTACAATCCTCAACTGTTTCAGAAACACGAATTATTGACAAAGCTATTGATCCAAAGAAACCTATTAAACCTAAGCGTCTGTTTATAATTATTGTCGGATTTATTTTAGGTATGATACTTGGTATCGCATTGGCTTTACTACGAAACTTTCGAGATGATACCATCAAAACAATTGAAGATATTGAAAGCTCCACTTCAATTCCTATCTATGGAGCAGTTCCTTTTATCAGTTCTAGTAAAAATATTCAGCCGTTTCATGAAGCACTTCGAGTGGTTCGAACCAACTTGGAATTTCTGCCAAGTGCTCAAAAGTCAAAGATTCTAACCATTACATCATCAATTCCAACAGAAGGAAAAACGACTATTTCAACAGAATTAGCTAATATTATTGCGAGAAGTCATAAAAAAGTACTTCTTATTGACCTTGATATGCGACGTGCCCGTATTCATGAAAAGTATAAGCTTGCTAACAATATAGGCATAAGTACCTTATTATCTGGAAAAAACACTCTTGAAGAAGTCATTCAAACAACTCAAGTTGAAAACCTTAGTGTTATTTGCGCCGGACCGGTACCT
>CAYZUN010000132.1:0-5048 GCA_964481625.1 uncultured Sulfurimonas sp. | reverse complement strand
TAATACAAAACTGCTTAATCCATTAATCATAATTTCACGATAAGCAGTATCATCCATATGGATTCCCATCGTGCTTAAAATCTCAGCACTGGCGCGGTAGTACCACACTTCAGTCTCTACAAGTACACCGTCGTTATCAAATAAAATATATTTTTTCATCATCATTGCTGTAATTTTTTCTCATATTCATCTACAAGTGAATCCAGCTTATTTTGTGCTACTTCTAAACATTCAAACTTCTCTTCAACCTCAGATTCCTCTTCTGAAACAAGTTTTGAAAGTTCCATAAGTTTACTGGTATCACCACTGTTTGAGACGGTAATTAACTCTTCATGATGCCCTTCTAGCAGCTCTTCAAGCTCCATGATTCGGTTCTCAAATTTTTCAACCTCTTTTTTCAAAGGAGTTGTAAGTTTATTACGCTCCTGAATAAGAGCACTGCGGAGTTTTTTATTCTCTTTTTTATTGACTTTAGGGGTATTAACGACTTTTTCAACTACATCCTCTTGCCCATCCCAGCCTATTTTCTCTAAGAAAAGATCATACCCGCCATCAAAATACTCAGCACCGTTTTTTACAAAAACAATGAGTCTATCAGCGACTCTACGTAACAGCTCTTCAGAGTGTGTTACGATGATAACGGAGCCTTTAAATCGTCTGATTGCCTCAGTTAATGCTTCAATGGAGTCCATATCCAAGTGATTGGTCGGTTCATCTAAAAATAGTAGGTTGACATTGTGTGCTAAAATTTTTCCTAACATAACACGGCTTTTCTCGCCTCCTGAGAGCAAAGATATCTTTTTCTCAGCACTCTCACCGCTAAACATCATTCCCCCACAGATACTTCGAATCGTTGCTGCGGGGAGTTTAGGATTTGCTGCATAAATTTCATCAAGAATGGAGTTTTTAGGATTGAGATGACTAATGTTCGTCTGTCCAAAATGTGCGAACTCCGTTGTACCGTGAAATACTACCTCGCCACTGAGCTGTTTGAGTTCACCTGCAATGGTATTTAAAAGTGTCGATTTACCTTTTCCATTTTTACCGATAATTCCAAGACACTCTCCTTTTTCAAGTGTGAAAGAGATATTTTTAAATAAAATAGTCTCAGGGCTATAACCAAAACTCAGATCTTTAACATCAAGGAGCACTTTTGCCGGAGTCTCTTTAAAGTTAAAATCAAATTCCAGTGTCGAGTCGAATCCAAGATCTTCCATCAAATCCATCTTCTCTAACTGTTTCACTTTTGACTGTGCAAGTGCTGCCGTAGAAGCACGTGCTTTATTTTTGACAATAAACTCTTCAAGCTCTTTTCGTTTCTTATCTTGTGCAATTTTCTGTTTTTCGTACAGTTCATCATTATTTTTAAGCTGCTCATAAAACTTGTGCGTATCACCGGGAATCAGACTCAGTGATTTACGGACAATTCCCATGGTGTGCGTTGTAACAGCATCCATAAAATTACGATCATGCGTAATTAAAATGACTTCACCAAGAAATGCACGTAAAAAAGATTTTAGCCATCGCAAAGAGAGAATATCAAGATAGTTGGTCGGTTCATCTAAGAGCAGTAGATTAGGCTCAGTTACCAAAAGCTTAGCAAGATTAATCCGAATTTGGTACCCTCCCGAGAACGAAAGTGGGTCTTTTTCCAAATCTTCTTGAACAAAACCCAAACCAAAAAGAATTTTTTCAACTTTATAGATATTGTATTGATCCTCATCTTCAAGTGCTAAAGCCGCTTCTTCTCGCAGTGTAGATTCACTGAACTCAAGATGCTGCCTCAGTGTACCAATTTTATAGCCTTTTGGAATAAGAACATTGCCGCTATCCACACTCTCTTCACCTAAAATAATTTTAAAAAGTGTCGATTTTCCACTTCCGTTTCGACCGACTAAACCAATTCTATTTCCGGAATTCAGTTTAAAATTAAGGTTAGAAAAAAGTTCTTGGGATGAGAAGCTTTTAGAGATATTGCTAAGTTGTATCATGAGACTCTTTTTATTATTTGAAAATTGGGTGCATTATAACAAATTCACAGGACAATCACTACCTTGTTTAACTGCCCTCGCTATAATTTAGATATGAAAAGCCTCCCCATTCATCAGGTCATACCTAAGATTATCGGTGCACTAAGCCAAAATAACCGTCTCGTGCTGCAAGCACCACCTGGCGCCGGTAAAACAACAGCCGTTCCTATTGCCCTGCTTGATGAATCATGGCTTAGAGAAAAACAGATTATTATGCTTGAGCCACGCCGTCTTGCCGCTAGAAGTGCGGCGGCACGTATGTCAGAACTATTGGAAGAAAAAGTCGGTGAAACCGTTGGTTATCAGATACGCTCAGAGCGTTGCATCAGCAATAAAACAAAAATACTCATTGTCACTGAAGGTATTTTAACCCGTATGCTCCAAAGTGACCCGGCTTTAGAAAAAATTGCACTCGTCATTTTTGATGAGTTCCATGAGCGCAATCTTCATGGTGACCTAGCCCTTGCACTCACACTCCAGTCACAAGAACTTCTGCGCGATGATCTTAAAATTTTAGTGATGTCTGCAACATTGAACACCGATGCTATATCTAATCTACTTAGCAATGCTCCTATTATTACGAGTGAGGGGCGTAGCTTCTTTGTAGAAAACATCTACCTAAAGAATTCAACTCCCCACCCTTCCCCAATGCAACTTAGCACGACTATTGCTAAAATAGTTATGCATGTAATAAAAAACGAGAGTGGAAGTATCCTCATTTTTTTACCGGGGATTAGAGAGATTAAAAATGTTGAATTAAAATTAAATGAGCTATTTAAAGACGACAACAGCATTATCATCGCACCACTTTACGGCGATATGAGCAAACATTCACAAGATACTGCCATTGCCCCATGTAAACAAAACAGACGCAAGATTGTTCTTGCAACTAATATTGCTGAAACCAGTTTAACCATTGAAGGCATTACCACCGTCATCGACTCCGGTTTACAAAAAATCTCTACTTTTAACAGTGGCTCAGGAATGAATCGTCTGCATACCGTAGCAATATCACAGGACTCGGCAACACAACGCAGTGGTCGTGCCGGACGTTTAAGCAGTGGAAAATGCTATCGTCTTTGGCATGAACATCGTCAGCTTACACGTCACAGTTCACCCGAAATTTTAACCAGTGACCTCACTTCCACAATGCTTGAACTTGCAAACTGGGGTATTGATGCAGTCGATGAACTTCACTGGCTCGATCTTCCTACTCCTTCTGCAGTAGAACATGCCAGAAAACTGCTAAGCAATCTTGGAGCCATGAAAGGCACTAAAATTACGGAGCATGGAGAAGCAATGCTTACGTTAGGTACGCATCCTCGCTTGGCGCATATGATGCTTGTTGGCACTAAAATGGGTCACGGCTATACCGCCTGTTTAATTGCTGCGCTACTGAGCGAAAAAGATATTTTCACCGGCAGGGCAAGGCACTCGACTAATCTTTTTGAACGTGTCATAGCACTGCAAGAACGGCACTCTAATAGCCACATCAACACAGGAGCATCACAACGTGTTTTGACAACGGCTTCAGAGTTTCGTAAAAAACTCAGCAATACAGACTTTAAACACAGAGCTACCAATGAGACAGTTTCTCTACTGCTTGCTTTTGCCTATCCTGACCGTATTGCTAAATGCCGCAACCGTAACAGTAACCGCTATATTCTTAGTGGCGGTAAGGGTGCCGTACTCAATATGGAAGATGAACTTTTTGGCGAACCCTACCTTATCATTGCCAACCTTGATGCTTCTCAAACCGATGCACGTATCTTTAGTGCCCTCAGCATCACTGAAGCAGTAATTGAAGCACATTTGGGTGAGCTTATTACAAAAGAGTGCATCACAAAGTGGAATAGTGAATCTGAACGCGTTGAAGCGAGAGAGGTAACAAAACTTGGTGCCATTACGCTTAATGAGCACCCCATTCAAAATATTAGCAACAGTGACATTACTACCACCCTGCTTGGTGCCATTCAACAAAAAGGTTTACATGTATTTCAGTGGTCAAAAGAGAGTCTTGCACTACGGCAACGGGTAAACTTTTTAAATTATTGGAAAGAAAAAGATTCCAATACAGCAAAAATAGTCGGTGATCTGCCTCATCTCAATGATGCATGGCTACTCAATCATCTTGATGTATGGTTACTTCCTCATTTACAAGACATCAAAGATTTTAAAGCTTGCGGTAAACTCGATACGTTCTCCATACTCTTAGCCATGCTCTCGTGGGAGCAACAACAGCGAATTAATGACCTCTCACCTACAAAACTAAAAGTACCCAGTGGTTCCAACATATTTTTAAACTACGAAAATCCTGCTTCACCAACACTCTCAGTACGACTGCAAGAACTCTTTGGGATGCAAGAAACTCCACTGCTACTTAACGGCACAGTAAGCATAACCGTCGAACTTCTCTCTCCGGCACATCGCCCTATGCAAGTAACCAAAGATTTGCGGAGTTTTTGGGAAAGTACCTATCATGAGGTAAAAAAAGAGCTTCGCGGCAAGTACAAAAAACATTATTGGCCCGATGATCCATTTACGGCAAAAGGGACTTCTAAAACTAAGAAGAATATGTAAAATATCTTCAAAATCTACATCTTTATTATTGTTAAATAATTAAACTATAGTAAGAACCTCTACCTTTACCATGACTAAGCATTACACTCTTCTTAACAAGATCTGACAGGTCTCTACTAGCTGTTAATCTTGTAGTTTTTGTGATGCTCATATATTTTTGTACTCTCATTCCCCCTTTAAACTCTTCAGGTAAATATGAGAGCATTTTAAATATAACCTTTTTTTGTCTATCATTCAATTTTGTCTTAAAATGTCTATCCCAAAATTTAGCCTTGACTTGAACAGTTTCTATGTTTAAAAGAGTGCTATCAATGGACGTTTCAAGCAGTTTAATAAACCACTCCATCCAGAGAGTAATATCTTGATTTGAGTCTATACATACCTTATCAAGTACTTCATAATACTCTTTTCTTTTTTGATAGATAGTAGTAGATATTG
>CAYZUN010000131.1:0-5055 GCA_964481625.1 uncultured Sulfurimonas sp. | reverse complement strand
GAGTTATCCATTTCTAAAAAACGAAATGGTAAGCTCGCTAAATTTGCTTACCCAAAGGCTTATCAATCACTCGAGGCTGATTCTCACTGGGCGGAAATAATGGCTTAGATAACTCTTTTCTCAATTCTTTTGCGCCTTCTTCTAAAGCTTTTCCCACTTCATCCATTGAGTCTGACAAGGATTTATCCAACTCTTTTAGACCTTCTTGCATAAAGCCATTAAGCTGATTAAACACGTTGTCTATGGTGTGTTTAATGACTGAGTTTAAGGTTTTCTTAACATCGACTCGCCAGCCTTGTTCGGTTTTCACCAATACGGTTACGCCAGGTACTTTGATGCCAGATTTCCCCTGCTTTTGGGTATACAGAACCGTTACGACTTCTGCGCGTGTTTCACCCAGCATAACTTCGCCCAACTCAAAACGCTCTGGGTGTAGTTTTTCTTTTTTTAAGTATTTGAGATAATCAACCGTATCCCATGTGGCAACTTGCTTGGCGGCTTCCATATCGCGTACTTGCACGGCTTTCCAAAACTGCTCGCTGACACTTTTTGGCGTATCAGGCTGCGTACAACCGCTTAATATTAAAAACACACTAACAAACAGTAATGCGCTAGTTTCTTTAAGAAACTTCATAAGTTGTCCTTTTAACTAGACTGATGGATGCCTTTAAATATGGCTCTATCTTGCGAAAAATCAACCAGCTGTACTTTTTTTATTCTACTTTCTAACAAGACCGTATTAGCAACGAGTGTTTCAACTTTGCTAAAATTTGGTGTATAGCCTGAATAACGAACTTTACCGTTTTTATCTGCTTTTTGGCTTTCCCATAATACATCTACCGTATTGCTAAGTTGCGCGCGGTAAAAATCATTCTTTAATTTATCAGCTAGCTTATGCATCTCTTGGCTACGAGATTTTTTTACATCTATTGCTATTTGATTAGGAAGCCCTGCCGCTTTTGTGCCTTCGCGCGATGAATATGAAAATATATGGATGTGTCCAAAACCAATGCTTTCAGCCGTTTCTAGTGTCTGCTGCCACTCCTCTTCCGTTTCACCAGGAAAACCTACAATAATATCGGTGGTGACATTAAAACCCTCAATTGCCAAACGAGCTTGCTGAACTAAGTGAGAAAAGTCAGAAATTTTACAACGGCGTGACATTCTTCTTAAAACAGAATCTGCGCCGCTCTGTAGTGGCAAATGCATATGTGGCATCAAGCGTGGATTTTCAAATAAGGAGAAGAAGGCATCGGGTAAATCCCACGGCTCTACCGAAGCAAAACGTATGCGCGGCACATCGGTATCATTCAATAACGCACTAACAAGATCAAACAAAGTTGATCCATTATCACTGCCATAACCACCCACATGCACACCTGTAAGCACGATTTCTTGTATGCCTTGTTGATGTAAGTTATTCACCTCATCGACGATCTCAGTGAGCGCTCGGCTGCGTTCATCTCCCCTCGCAACAGTGACGATGCAATAAGTACAACGGTAGCGACAACCATCTTGTATTTTTATAAATGCGCGCTGCTTACCCCGCTGAAATAACGATGACCCTTCAGGATTCATCGCAATTAATGGCATGGTATTGGCTGCAAAGGCATCCATAACTTTTTGAGGTAATAACTCTTTATCTTGATTGTTTACGACAAGATCAACCCCTAGACGAGCCGCGACATTCTCCTCTTCTAATGTCGCATAGCAACCACTAACCACTAATTTTGATTGAGGGTTTTCTCGATGCAAACGATTCATTAATTTGCGGGATTTTTTGGTTGCTTCAGTCGTTACTGCACAGGTATTAAGTACCACTACATCAGCCTCATCAGCTGCTTTGACAATTTGATGACCTTTGCTAGTGAACTGCCCTGACCATTGCTCTAGTTCGGCCTCATTGAGGCGACAGCCTAATGCTTTTAAGTGAATTTTCATCTGTTATGCATCCCAAGACGCTTTTGATGGATATTAAAAAGCCATATTACCGAAAAACAGCAATATGGCTAATGAATTAGAGTGATTTTAAAGCACACCCCCCCCTCTTTTTTGCCATTTTGTACTAAAAATACAGAGTAATTTAATACAAAACAGGCAAAAACAAGGGGGGGTGTGCTTTAAGAAATCAATAAGCGCATCATTTAGCGCTATAACTTTCTAGGTAACTAGGGTGTTATTGGATGTTTTCGGGAAATAATGTTACCTCTGCACTTTCACGCAATGCTTTTAACATCGCCGTGCGTTCGCGTGAGCCCATTGTTTGGGTAAAACGTTGCTGCAAGGCACTATCTAACTCTGCTGCACCTTCTTTGACTCCATTCAAACCGATTAATACATAATCACCTTCTGATAATATCGCATTATCAAAACTCTTCTTACCCGTTTGCGGTTTTTGCATGCTAAATAATTTATTAACTAATACAGGCGATAACTTTCTATCCGTTCGTGTAACACCTTCTGATTTTTCAAGTTTTGCAGATTCAATAGTCGTCCATTCACCTGATGCTTGTATTATTTTTAGAGCTGCTTCACCTTTTTCAATCAGTAGTTTTCTTAATTTTTGATCCGTTAAGCTAGTTTTAATTTCATCAGAAACATCAGCCTGAATTTTTTGCTCTGGCAGTTTATGTTCTTGTAAACGCACAATGGCAACACTCTCACCATTAATCTCTATAAGTTCCGAATTCTTACCTTGTTTTAAAACATCGTCACTAAAGGCTGCTTGCAAAAGCTTAGGTGATGACAGTAACCCCGTTGCTGCTGGTGGCATACCTCGGTTAACCCAATCTGAGGTTTCAACTTTTAAACCAATCGCATCTGCTGCTTCATCTAAACTGCTCTCGTTTTCAAATGCTAATGTTTGCAACTTATCTGAATTATCTAAAAATAATTTTTCAGCCTCATCTCTGCGGTAGGTCTTTTCAATCTCAGCTTTTACATCATCAAATGACTTTTGCTTAGAGGCAATAATATCTAACGCTTTAATGATCTCAAAGCCTGCCTCTGCTTTAACAACGGTTGAAAAGTCACCTTTGTTAAGTGCAAATGCTGCTTTCTCAAAAAGCGGTCCCATATCACCTTGAACGATTAAACCAATTTCACCTGCATTTTTTGAAGCTATTGAGTCATCAGAGTTGTTAGACGCTAGTTCTTCAAAAGTTTTAGTACCTGCTTTTATTTGATCATAAAAAGCCTGTGCTTTATCTTGTGCTTTCTTTGTCGCATCCACGCCATCTTTATCATTTAGTTTCACTAAGATGTGAGCAAGCTTACGCTGCTCTGGGTCGATATATCTATCAGCATTTTCATCGTAAAAACCACGTAGTGTATCGTCATTCACGTCAACTGCTTTTTCTAGATCTTCTTGTTTTAATAAAACATAACTTAGCTTTAATTTTTCAGTGGTTTTAAAATTTGTTGAGTTCTTATCATAATAGGTTTTAATATCATCATCTGATATTGAAATTTCAGAGGCATAATCTGCTCTCTTAAAAGTATATGTTTCTATACTGCGTGTTTGATTTTGTAATTGTTGATAACGAGACACTTCGTTGGTCGGTAAAAAAGCGGCATTTCCCACACCTTGAGAAAATTGCTGATTAGAAATTGAAGCTCTGATTGCTGACTCATAATTTGATTTATTTCTACGTTGTGAAGCCAGCACACGCTCATAGGTTGCCGTATCAAACACACCATCTTTTTGAAAAGTAGGAATCCCAGAGATCGTGTCATAAACTTCTTGGTTGCTGGCTCGGTAACCGCCTGTAGCCGCTTCTTGGCGTAATAAAGTTGCACTTACAATTTGCTCTAGTGCTTGTTCTTTAATCGTCGCATCACTAAACCCTGGAGGTAACTTACCACCAAACATCTGTGTTAATCGTTGACGTTGTTGCAACACACTATTCTGTACTTGTTGTACTGGGATTTCCTCGCCATTAACAACAGCAGCGACTAATGAACCGCTTCCACCCAGATATGAGCTAATACCAAATAAGGTAAACGGTATTGCTATAAATCCTACGATTGCGTAAGCAACCCAGCCCTTTGCTTTGTCATGTATATTTTGAAGCATAATGTCTCTTTTATAAGAATTTGGAATTCACAGCATTGTGCATAAATTCCTGATTTAGTTGATCTAGTAAAAAGCCCACTATTACTAGAAAATACGCGAACTATAATACCTTAAATGGTATTGGGATTGTAGTGGCAATACACTGGATAACTGTATATGCACATTGTTGATATGTAGAGGGTCTTATACGAAAGGTAGTTAGCTAATATTAGTTATTTAAAATATCTTCTAATTCAGGATCTGCCCCAACCTTACCACCAATAAACACTTCTTCTTCGGTTGCATCACGAATCATTAGTACTTCAAGTTTGAAGATTACTTCTCTACCGCATAATGGATTGTTTCCATCTACTGTCACGGAGTTCTCATCTACTCTTGTAACGATAAAATTCTTTGGCTCACCTTTTGAGTTTTCCATAGAAATTGTTAGACCAACTTCACGGTATTCTTTTGGAACATTTTCGATGCGGTCAGTAAAGACCAAGTTTTCATCTCTCTTACCGTATAGTAGATCACAATCAATGGGCACTTCAACAATTTCACCCAGAGCCTTGCCATCTAACTCTGTCATTACTTCGGGTGACAAAGCCGTTTCTTCAGAGCCATGAACATAGCCAATAGGGTATTCAACATGGGTAAGAACTTCCCCTGTTTTTTTATCGACTGTTTTGTAGTTTAACTCTACATACTTATTTTTTTGTATTGTTTCTTTCATAATCATTACCAGCCATTAGAAAACATATTCTTACAATAGTTCTAAAGTTATTGTTTATAAACATACTAAAAGTATGTTCTTAGGAATAAATCTTAAAAAATAGTTGCTCCAAAAATCTTTATTTCTTCTTGCTCAAAACCTAAAACCAATCGACCTAACCACTCGCCGTCCATTTTCTTATTGGTCTGCTTATAAAGTACAGTAACGTACTCTCCACGACGAATCATACCAAGAAGCTCTCTCTCTTTAGAAAGATTTTTTGTTA
>CAYZUN010000130.1:0-5200 GCA_964481625.1 uncultured Sulfurimonas sp. | reverse complement strand
TCGTCTCACATACACTCCTGCATATCAATGTTCTTAGATATCGGTTTAATCAAACCTACTACTAAAAACACTACTAAAATATTATTGAGGCGATGCCTCAATAGTTAGAAATTACGCCTTGTTCTCGATGTAATTAACTACATCTTGAACTGTTTGAATCTTCTCAGCTTCATCATCTGGAATTTCAATATCAAACTTCTCTTCAAGTGCCATTACTAGTTCAACAACGTCAAGACTGTCTGCGCCTAAATCCTCAACAAATTTTGCATCTTCTTTAACCTCATCAGCATTAACGCTTAGTTGCTCTACTACTACTTCTTTGATATCGTCCAAAAGTGCCATCACAGCTCCTACAAATAAATTTATCGAGATTATAACATAGATAGCTTAACACTCTAAGAATAACAATGAATGAGATTAGAAAATTAGAAAAAAGGGGTAAAAAAGTTGCGGTAAAAGTCTACAAAAGACTTTTACATGTACATTCCGCCATTAACTTTAAGTGTCTCACCCGTAATATATGTAGAGTGGTCTGATAGTAAAAATGCTGTTGCTTCAGCTACTTCTTTAGCCTCTCCAAAACGTCCCATTGGAATTTTTGAAATAAAAGCATCTTTAACCTCATCTTTGAGTTCATCCGTCATATCAGTTGCTATGAAACCCGGAGTAATCGTGTTATAACGAATACCACTAGATGCTGCTTCCATTGCAAAACTTTTATTCATAGCGATTAATCCGCCTTTTGATGCCGCGTAGTTTGTCTGTCCAGCATTTCCTGTTTCGCCGACAATTGAGGCAATATTGACAATGCTTCCAAATTTCTTTTTACGCATCACTTTCATTGACTCTCTACATCCAATAAATGCTGAGGTCAAGTTAGCATTGATGACACTCATGAAGTCATCAGTCTTCATACGAAGTGCCAATTTATCCTTCGTAATTCCGGCATTATTCACAAGATAAGAGAACTCTCCGTCGCTATCAATAATGGTCTTAATAGCATCAATAAATGCTGCTTCATCACTCACATCAAAACCGATAACTGCTGCTTCACCGCCGGCTGCTTCAATCTCAGCTTTAACAGCATCTGCAGCATCCGCACCGCTTCGATAGTTAATCCATACTTTAAGACCATAGCCTGCTAATACTCTGGCTATCTCTGCACCAATACCTCGACTCGAACCTGTTACTAAAACATTTTTTCCACTAAATTTCATAACTAATATTTTCCTTTTACATGTAAATTTAAATCAACGCGTGATCCATCTCTTTTGGAATCTCAACATCCATCAACTTCAATACTGTCGGCGCAATGTTATTTAGAGCACCTGATTCTACTTTAGTCACGCCATCAGCTAAGACAAAGCACCACACTTTACCTACGGTGTGATTGGTGAGTACGTTACCACTTACATCACGCATCTCTTCGCAGTTACCATGATCTGATGTCAAGACAACACTGTAGTCTCGCTCTTGCGCTTTTTCAATAATTTTGCCTAACTGTGCATCAACCGCTTCAACCGCTTTAATAGCGGCTTCAAAGTTGCCTGTATGCCCAACCATATCTCCATTGGCAAAATTCACTACAATAAAGTCGGTATCGGCATCCATTCCTTTAAGCACAGCATCACACACTTCCACGGCACTCATTTCAGGTTTTTCATCATAAGTTTTGACGTCAGGGCTTGGAATAAGCACACGACTCTCATTCAAATAAGGTTCATCAATACCGCCATTTAAAAAGAAAGTGACATGGGCATATTTTTCCGTTTCTGCCGTATGAAGCTGTCGCAGTCCTTGGTTACTAATGACTTCGGCTAATGTATTTTTAGGCACATCTTTCATAAACAGTACCGGGTAAGCAAATCTTTTATCGTACTGCGTTATGGTCGCGATGTTTACCCTAACATAGTCACGTTCAAATCCATCAAAGTTTTCGTCACCGACGGCAGTGACAAACTCACGCATACGGTCACTTCGAAAGTTAATGGTTAAAACTGAGTCGCCTTCTTTAAAACCGTCATAACCATCAAATGCAGTGGGAACTACAAATTCATCCGTTACTTTAGAAGCATATGAATTTTCAATGTAGTCATGCACCGAATAATCGCTTTTTGGTTCAGCTTTAACCATAGCATCATACGCTTTTTCAACGCGATCCCATCGGTTGTCACGATCCATTGCATAGAAGCGTCCACTAATGGTTGCAATTTTAATAGTACCGCTTAAGTGCGTATCAATCTGATCCAAATAGAGTTTTGCAGATGTCGGTGAAACATCACGACCATCAGTAATAAGATGCAACCAGACCTCTTTGCCCGCTTCAGCTGCAATGTCTGCCAGACCAATAAAGTGATCAATATGCGAATGCACGCCGCCATCGCTCATGAGACCAACTACATGTAAACGCTTACTCCTGTTTTTTAGCAGTGCTACTAATTCTGGATTATCTTTAAGCGTTCCTTCTTGAAGTGCTAAAGAGATCTTTACCAAATCTTGGTAAAGCACTCTGCCGCTTCCAATACTCATATGTCCAACTTCAGAATTTCCCATCTGACCTTCAGGCAGACCTACACTCAGACCAAAGGTATCAATTAATGAATGTGGCACCTCACGAAACAGCCTATCATAAGTCGGTTTTTTAGCATTGTAAAAGGCATTAAATTCTGTACGCGCACTATAACCAATACCATCTGTAATAACGAGAATTGCTTTTTTTGACAAAAGCTCTCCTTTTTTAATCAAAAAATTTGCGCAATTATATTAAAATATCGCTTTTAAGTACTTAAGCCGTCTTTGTACCGCTATTTTTATTTTAGGATTTTATCTTTTATGCTCTATTGGATCTATCAAATTTTTGACATTAACATTTTACAATACATTACCGTTCGTGCCGGAATAGCATTCTTTTTATCACTTCTTTTTACACTCTTTTTAATGCCCCGCTTTATTCGTTGGGCTCAAAATGCCAATCATCATCAACCCATTAATGAGTGGGCACCCGACTCACATCAAGAAAAAGCAAAAACACCAACTATGGGTGGTATTGTTTTTATTTTTGCAACTATTCTTGCGTCACTGTTAACCATTAAATTTGAGAGTGCGTATGCCCTTGGTGCACTGCTCACACTCTTTTTATTTGCACTCATTGGCTTTCAGGATGATTATGCAAAAGTACGGAGAAATGAAAACCTAGCAGGGCTTAGTGCTCGAGTTAAGCTGATGCTTCAAATTGGTGCATCACTGATTGTCACCGCTTTTTTAATCTTTTATGCTGACTTTAACACCGAACTCTATATGCCTTTTATTAAAACTCCTCTATTGGATATGGGAGTTTTTTCCCTACTCTTTTGGATCTTTGTTATGATTGGAACTTCCAATGCTGTCAACCTGACCGATGGGCTTGACGGTTTAGCTACTGTGCCATCCATTGCATCACTTGCATCACTGAGCATTATTGTTTATATCACCGGCAATGCCGTAATTAGTAACTACCTCTTAATGCCGAACTTCAATGTCGGTGAAGTAGCTATTATCTCATCGGCACTCATTGGTGCTTTAGCCGGATTTTTATGGTTTAACTGCCATCCTGCTGAAGTCTTTATGGGTGATAGCGGTTCACTCACTTTAGGTGCTTTCATTGCCTACATGGCCATTATTGCAAAAAGCGAAATCCTGCTCATACTCATTGGTCTTATTTTTGTTATTGAAACTGTTTCAGTCATTTTACAAGTCGGAAGCTACAAGCTACGAAATAAACGGGTCTTTTTAATGGCACCGATTCACCACCATTTTGAGATGAAGAACTGGAAAGAGAACAAAATCATTGTCCGTTTCTGGATTATTGCAATGCTCTCAAATCTTCTTGCCCTTATTACCTTAAAGATCCGCTAATGAAAAGAGCTATTAGCTGTTTTGGTTACGGAAAAACCACAAAAGCCATTGCTCAAGCAGAAGGTAAGTGTACTTTCTATGATGATAAAGTCACAAAACCATTTAAAGACACTTATGGCAATAGAGTTTTACCTTCAAATCAATTTAATCCAAAATACTCTGCTTTAGAGATTCCATCACCGGGTATTTCACCTAATAATCCACTCATACAAAAAGCCAACCATCTCATTAGTGACTATGATTTTTATGCTGATGTCATGCCTTTTTCCATCTGGATTAGCGGTACTAACGGTAAAACTACCACAACACAGATGATAGAACATATGCTCTCTCATCGAGGCGCTGTCAGCGGTGGTAATATTGGAACTCCCGTAGCCCTATTAGATAAAAATGCGCCTATATGGGTACTTGAGACCAGCTCTTTTACCCTGCACTACACCAACAAAGCCACCCCAAGCATATATGTTTTATTACCCATTACACCAGACCATCTTAGCTGGCATGGTAGCATGAAAGCGTATGAAGAGGCAAAACTTAAACCTCTGCAAAATATGCAAGAGGGTGAAGCAATCATCTTACCAAAGAAATATGCTGACTGTCCGACAGCAGGTTTTAAAATTCTCTATGACGATGAGAACGATTTAGCAGAGTACTTTGGTATTGACTTAAAAAGAATCAGATTCAATGGTGTCTTTTTACTTGATGCCGTTATTGCTATGGGAATTGAGAAAATTCTTTACAACCAAACCAACTATGAGAAAATCAATAGCTTTACGATGGATGCACACCGCCAAGAAGAGCTGCATGACCGCCAAGGACGGCTTTGGATGAATGATTCTAAGGCTACTAACGTTGATGCAACACTTGGAGCGTTACGTGCTTTTAAAGACACAGAGCTGCATCTTATTTTAGGTGGTGACGATAAAGGGGTTGATTTGAATCCACTTTTTGAAGCACTACAGAAATTACATGTAAGTTTATACCTTATCGGCTCAAATAAAAAACGTTTAGCTGAACTCTCAACTGAGTACAACATCACCTATTTTACATGTAATACTTTAGACAATGCTATTGAAGAAATTGCCAAAAATCACACCAGAAAAAGTGTTGCCCTGCTCTCGCCGGCTGCCGCAAGTTTAGACCAATTTAGCTCTTATATCGTGCGTGGAGAAAGCTTCAAAGAAAAAGTTTTATCATTAAGCTAAAATTTAAGCTTGTGTAGCTATAATTTCGTCCTCTTAAACGTGGCCTGTTAGCTCAGTCGGTAGAGCAAATGACTGAAAATCATTGTGTCCTTGGTTCGATT
>CAYZUN010000129.1:0-5244 GCA_964481625.1 uncultured Sulfurimonas sp. | reverse complement strand
GTAAAACTGACTCTAATGCTTCAGGAACTTCAAGTAGGAGAGTTCTATGGTAAAAAGAGCGGCATTTACACTCATTGAACTGATTTTTGCTATTGTTATTATTTCAATTGTCTTTCTCTCATTACCATCTTTGAGTTCTACCAATAGTGATGCCGTCGATACCTCCCTAGTACAAGAGGCAATTTTTCCTATGTCGGCACGACTCTCTCAGGCACTTAGCTACCGGTGGGATGATAACAGTGAAAGCAATGCCACAACCAATGACTCCGAGGCTCGAGTTGTTGATTTTAATACCACGGGAGGAGCATTGGACAGAATAGTAAACACCGATTTTCGAGTCGGTCATATTGATACAGGTGAGCGTAAATATCACCGCTCTTTTCACCCTCGTACCGGACAAATCGCTTTTTGGGCAGCGGGAGTAGGTGCTGCTGATGCTAACAGTACTAACGATATTGATGATTTTGATACTAATGGAAATGTCAACCTTTACACTAAAAACGGCGATCTTGAGGGCTATAAAAAGCACTATCTTGTTGACATTGATGTTAACTACTTCAATGATGCTGCTGGTGCTGTTTTTACAGCTGCTTCTATTATAGGTAATTCCAATATGAAAATTATTACCATATCATTAGATATCCCCCTTTCCGATGGCTCGGTTGATACCGATGCAGTCGTGCTTCGTTCATATGCTGCAAACATTGGTGAAGTTTTACCTTATAGTAGGATTTATCCATGAGTAAAGTATTTCAACCCATTAAAAAAGCGTTCACTCTTTTAGAGATGATTATTGTCATGGTAGTGCTTGGCATCATTGCCAATTTTGGGGTAGAAATTTTAGTCAATGCCTACTCTAACTACATTTTCACTTCAGTACAAAACCGTCTGCAAAGTCAAAGCGAAGCGGCGGTCAATCAAATTGCAAATCGTCTTGAATACCGCATTAAAGATTCTACTATTGCACGCCTCAGTAGTACTACAGCTTCCGTACCTCTGGCACAAGCAGGTGTAGGAATGAATGCAACTGTTCTTGAATGGGTTAGTGCTGATCGTGAGGGCTGGTTGGGAACTACCAATGTGCCGCTTTGGAGTGGCTTTATTGATGTCAATAATCCTGCAGCTAATGCAAACCGATTAATCACACCACAATCTGACTTAGCTACTTTAGATGCCCTCATAGGAAATATCTCACCAAGTGGAACGAGTGTAGCACAATCAGCTATTTATTTTATTGGAGGAAGCGGCGATACTCAAAATGGTTTTGGCTGGAATGTCCCTATTAATACACAAGATCAACTCTTGCACCCCATACAAGCAGCTGGGAACAATTTTACCTCTTCTATTGGGGATGATTTTGCAGGCGTTGATGTTCATGAATTTTATCAACTTGCATGGAGTGCTTACGCGATAGTTTTTGAAAATGATAATGCCGGTCACGGAGATTTGATACTTTACTATGATTATCAACCTTGGTTAGGCGAATCCATTGCAACAGCTCAAGCTCAAGGTACTCGCGAAGTATTAATGGAAAATGTCACTACGTTTGCATTTAGAGCCGAAGGTGATGTTGTAAGTATTCAGGTCTGCATTAGTGATGAAGATCTGTTTAATGATGATGAAGATAACGACAATACTACTGGATCTTATTCAGTTTGTAAAGAGAAGACAATACTATGATGAAACCGATTCATAAAAATTTACATGTAAAACAACGTTCAGGTTTTGCCATGATTATGGCAATTTTTGTCATTGTCATTGTTGGTACACTAATGGCACTCATGATCTCTATGAGTGCCACATCACTCAAACGAACCACCAATCTTTACCTAAGTGAGCAAGCAGTACTTTTAGCTAAAAGTGCCACGGAATATGCCTTATTAGCCATTTCAGGAACCGATAGAACAGCCGCAGCCGGTTGTCTCACTACTATAAATATCGATTATGATCCTTCCGGAGTTGGTAATAACATGTTTAATATTACCATTAATATACAATATATTGGTCTAAGTGCCGGTAATGCTGCCAATGAATGTACCGTCGCTCAAAATTTCATTCCAAATGCTAATGTATCGGCTCTTGAATCAAGAGGTTCAGCACTAATTGATGTCGTCGTTGAATCTGACCCATCACTAGGCATCGGTGAAACCATCCGCTACCACCGGCGAACCTTGCAAAAACTTTGAATTAATAAAGTATTAATGTACTTTTATAATAAATGTTATATTACTAAATTTCTAAAAAGAGGTATATTATGAAATACTCTATATTTGCACTTTTACTGTTTACCAATCTCTTCTCAACTGATTTCACTTGTGCTAATCCAAAAACATTTGTGCCTGTTTATAGTGCCGATGACTACTCTAAACTTCTCTTAATTGGAAATACCTCATTATGTTCAGACGATAATCATGATGGAATATGTGAAGATCCGGGCAGTGCAACAAACAATAGCATTAATATGATGCATAATGATTTTGACGATGACGCAGCAACCATTTTAAATTCATCGGCAGCTTCATTAGATATACCTGAAAACAAAATAGTGCTTTGGGCAGGTCTCTTTTGGCAAGGTTATATGGTAGGTTGGGATGAAGATGCTAAAGAAGCCGGTCGTACCATTAAATATAAACATGAGAGCGGCAGTTATAAAACCGAACTCAATGCAGAAATGAACTGGGTTTATTTTAATGCTGATCGTTTTTATTATCAAAGTTTTGTAGAGATTACCGATTATGTTAACCAATTTGGAAGCGGTTACTACTGGGTCGGTGATATTGCTACGATGGAAGGACAACCAGGTGGTGGTAGTTTTGGGGCATGGTCTATTGCCGTAGTCTATGAGGACTATGATGAAGACTTTAATAATATTACAGTTTTCCATGGATATCAGGCATTTGCCGGTACCACTGATATTAATAATGCAGTCACTTACGCCAATGTCAATGGGTGTGACGATACCAACACAGGTGTTGGCAGTGCCGTCGCTTCAACCTTGTCCGGTTTTTTAACACCAAAAGAGAATAAAGTCAAGTCATCACTCATTGTGTTTGCAGGTGAAGGTGATATCGGTATATCCGACGATAGTGGTTCCATTACCGATATTGCCGGCACCAAACATGCGTTAACAAACAGTAAAAACCCTGCAAACAATATTATGAATGCAACCATTTCTAAAGATGGCAATACCACTAAAACCGGGAAGCCATACTACTCACCAAACAGTTTAGGTATAGATATCGACACCTATGATGTCAGCGACATTATTGAAAATGGTCAAAGCTCAACAAATATAGAGTTCATATCTAGCGGTGATGGTTATATGCCGGGTATGTATGGTCTAGAAACCCAACTTTATGTGCCTGAATTCTGTTATGACTATGCCTATAAGCAAAACGATCGCTATTTCACAGAAGAAAATACGGGAGAATTTTTACCACATATTACAGGAACCATTCTCAGCGGAACTCCCGTTAAAGTGGACATCTATATTAAAAACAAAGAAGCATCTGATGTAAAAGCAATCAACACCAAGCTAAGTATTTTAGATATTAACACTACTCAAGCCACCTATATTGCAAACAGCACAAAAGTCAACTATCCCGGAAGTCATACGAAGACCCCTGTAACAGATGATGCCTCAACCAACTCATCACAAATAATAGACATACCCATAGGAGAGGTTATTGGACAAGAATATTTTTACACCTACTATGACATCGATCCAAAAGTAAATGATATTAATATGCCAATCAATGCTGAATTTAGTTATGATCTTGTTTTTGCTACAGGTCAAAAACATTACACAAGCCAATTAAACGATAAAATACCTATATGTTCTGACTCAAATTTTAAGTATGTTCCTGCATTTGGAGTATTCAATGTTGCACAAAGAGATCTCTATGTCAATAATGGGCTTTATAATATTCCTACTCAAGTAGCACGAAGAGTTGATGATTTTGTCGTGGTTTCACACGATTATAATGCTTCTGATCTTAGCACGATCCATAATGAAAAAAATGTCTCTACCATTATTGCAGTTGAGCTTATTGATGTGGGTGGTAACCATTATATCAATGCTTCATGCGACAAAATTGACAATTCCATCAGCCCGCGAATTTGGGTAAGATTTGACAATACTACTTCACGCATCAGTTTTGACAGAACCTCAATTCAAAATGCCATTAATAATAGACTCGTTTCCGATCAAATACTAAACGAGAATACAACCATTAGCAGTCCTGAAGATTTTTACGCTAATGCAAGAGAAAATACCGCCTTTAGAGTAAGTTACAATTCAGTTAGCCCTGATGGTGATCTTGTCCAACTTGAATCACTTTTACATAGCGATGGTACTAGCCGTTTTAACGTTTTAAACTTTCCTCAGGTTGTCAAACTTGGTAACTGTGTTGTTGATGTAGACGCAAATACAAACAATACCGATACCGTAGCACAATTTTGCAGTAATTCCGGTACTAATGTCAACTCCGCTATGACAGAATCCCAACTGGCCGTATGTATGGAATGTGTCTATGGTTATGATGTTCGTTATGTCTGCTCACGTGACAACTTTGCAACACGTCCCGAAGCCTTTCTCATCAAAATAAATGACCAAAATCAGAGCAATCCGAATCAAGCAGTACGTATTGCCGATGACCGAACCGGTGTTACTACAACACCAAATACTGCTCGGGTCAATCTAGCATCCGGCTATAAATATCAATTAGAAATTAAAGCTACTAATCATGTTAATAATAATGGTACACCGGGCTATGTACAAGGTTTTGGTCAAAACAACAGTGATTATAATTTAACCCTAATTTGGGAGCCAAACAATCCTGCAGTCAATACTAACTGTAATGATATTCGAGATTATACTTACAAAAAATTAAATATCGTTAACGGTGCAGTCGATAACAACTTAAGTCTCTCCCAAGTCGGAGAATACCGATTTAACATGATTGATACAACATGGACAAAAGTTGATTCTGACCCAAATTTTATGACGCATCATTCGGGGCGTGGTTTTGCAACAGGGACAGACTGCATTATAAATGATTCCATTGTTCCTGAAGCGCAATTAGTGACACCGTCATTTCAAACTAATGGTATTTCTCTGGTTATGACTAATATTAATGGATGCAATATCGACAGCGATCATAATCATAGCAATACCCTAGTGTCACCTCCTGTCTCCTATAAATATAGAGACTATAACTTGACATTTAAACCCTACCGATTTGA
>CAYZUN010000128.1:0-5469 GCA_964481625.1 uncultured Sulfurimonas sp. | reverse complement strand
GTTTTTGAGCATAAGATAGAGCCTTGTGCATATCACTTCCGTCACTATAGGCGTAAAAAAGTAATATTTTTGTTTTAAAATTATGAGGATTCTTTTTTAAAGATAAGAGTAAAATTTTTTCTGCTTTTTTAGGCTGTTTTTGAGTTAGGTAAGCATTTCCCATAGCATTTAGAACGTAAGATGGAAATTTTAAATCTAGCTTGTTAAAGTTTTCATAGAGTTTTATGGCATCGTTTGTGCGAGCAAGCTCATTAAGTGCAACAATCTTATCAAAAATCATATTTTGAACGTGCTTATTTTGTAATGTCTCGCTCTTGCTTAAATCAAACGCTAGCATATTTTTATCAATTTTGGAGATAACGTCTATTAGCAGAGATCTGTCTTTTTTGGCATGATATCCCTTAGCACCCCAGCGTAGTTTAAATGTAGCTTTGTCGCTTCTAATAGCCATAACTGTTTCTTTATCGAACAAGTTTGGATTTTCATTGATGTATTTTTGTGCTATAAACGGCATACCTAGGTGCTTGAGTACTCCTACTAACTTCATGAGACTTTTATCTTTTAGTGCAGGATCGTTAATAAGGTCTTGGTATATTCTAAAAGCATCAAAGTAATTTTTATTATATTCATAGGCATTGGCAATAGCGTACAGTATCTTATTATCGTGAGAAAATTTTTCTTTAGCGTGTTGCAGCGTAACATTAGAAAGTTCTATTTTTTTGTGATCATGCGAACTAAGGGCTAATCCAATATAAAAATGATGGTTATTTGGAAATTTTTCAGTTCCTAGTGTATAGAGTGTAATGGCATCATCAAATTTTTTAATATTTCTAGCAGATTTCGCAATATTTTGTAAAACATAATCAGGTGCTTGGTTAAGATCTATTTTTTTTGATAAAGTAATAGCTTCGTTGTCATTGTTTCCCCAACCCAAAATTGTAATATAGTCATAGATTAAATTCAGGTTTGTCGGGTGCTGTTGATGCAATGTTTTAAATTCTTGTAAAGAGCGGCTTATATCACCGTCTCTTGCCCATTTTACTGCATAGTCATAATTTAACTCGTTTGCAATAAGGGAACTATATATAGATATAATCATTACAAAAATAATATAAGGCTTAAAATAATTTAAACTCTTTTTTTGCATATAAAACCTTACTGTAATTTTTTTAAATTTATTGTGATATTTTAGTATTGGCGAATAAAAAATATATCGGATGATTTTGCTTTCTTTTGAAAATTGTTTTTTTCATCAAGAGAGTTGTCGGAGGTAGGTTTTGAATCTTTGAGTTGCTCTTTGACATGGTGGTATTTTCTGTAAAACTTTATAAAAAGCAATAGGAAAATTAGCACTATTATTGAGATTCCAATAAGAAGGTACTGTAGAGGCATAAGAGGAGATGGAATATGTAACTCTTCAGTCTCTAGGTTTTGAGGAGGTACAACATTAAGTTGCTTCTCTTGAATGGGTTTTGCAGTAGTTTTTGAGAGCATAGTAGTTACGTTTGATGTTTCTACAGTCGGTTGGAGTTGTTTTGTGCTCTTTTGTGGTTTTGTGGCAGTAGTTTCTATTTTTATTTCTGCTTTTACTACTGGTGGTACATATTTATTAATGAATGCATCGGCATACATGCGTGGAAGTATTGCTTTTACGGCACTGGCTTCTTTGTAGCTTTTAAATGGTTCTATGGCAATAATAAAAGTTTTTCCCGAGGGTCTGGCAACAATATTAAAGTAAGATTGCTCTTGCTTTAGTATAAATTGAGAACCAAGTTTTGATTCAAACTTTTTTAAAGCACTATCAGCATGTTCTTGAGTTGGATAGGAACCAATAATGATTTTTTGTTCTGTTGAAGAAAAAAGAGATATTGAGATTAAAAGAAGGAAAAAGGTTGATTTCACTATTAGTACCCGTATGATAAAAATTATTAAGTTAATTCTATCTAATTTTAAATTAAATTCTACCTATATTATAAATAAATTTCACCTATATCATAATTTAACAAATTTTGTTTTTTTAGATAAATCTTATAAAAATAAAATTCAAACTAATTCTAATATCACATCACTCACGTAGTTTGAGGGTGTTGCTTGCTCCCTTTTAGCGCTCCCAAAGTAGTACCACTTTTTTTACATGTATGTCCATTTTTCTAGGTTTAATCTGTAACGGTTCAATCTCATAGTTGTCCAATAAAAACTTTTCATCAAGCAGGTTTATTTTATCCTCTAGTTCTTCTTGTATGGCAATAATGTCAGATTCAATTTTACTAATGACGCTGTTTACTGCTTTAACATCACCGCGTTCTTTTAAAACTCTACCGCCGCTTTTAATGGCACTGGCACCTTTTCTCATATTGGTAGTACTGAGTGTTTTTTTGCCAAAGAGCGCTCCAAAGATACCAAGTCCTATGGCTAGGATGGTATCGGTGGTCTTGGCACTGACATCAGCTTCCTCTTTTTCAAGTTTGGTGAAAGCACGCTCTAGCCGATTTTCAAAGGTGTTGATTTTTTTCTTGTAGCGTGTTTGAAGTTTTTCAATCTCATCCTCTTTTTTTTCACTTAAAATATCTTGCAAGCGTACTTTAAAATCACGCAAACTTTCATTGACTTTAGACTCGCTCTTTAAAGATTTACATGTAAATAGTTCTAAGCCTTCATTAATATAGAGAAAATCTTTCAATGAACGCTCTAAAGTTTTAAAGTTTTTCAGGCTTGTAATAAGTTTTGGTAAGCTCGCGTATGTGGCACTGCTTTTAGCTTTTTTAGCAAATGATGAAAGCGGCAGTTCCTCATTAATGGCATTTTCCCATAGTATTTCATGATCTCTCTCATCCAATTCAAATTTACATGTAAAAAGTTTCTGTTCATCAATGCCGCGTCGTTGGCTGAACAGATGTACCGTTGCTTGTGCTGCTACAAATGGATAAAATGGTTCTTTATCTTGCATGGATGTGTCATTGTAATACTGGGTAATTCCATCAGAGAGTATGGGTTTGGTGTTCACCTTGGCAGGGACTTTTTTTATAACAGATAGTGTAGCAGCTTTTAGAGTCTCTTTTTTTGCAGCCATGAGTGAACGTATGTCATTTTTAGACATTGGGCCTTTTAAGTAGGACAGAACCCATCGGGTTTTAAAAATTCGTACCTCTTCTTCATGGGCACTCTTTAAAAAGAAGGTACGCCCTTTAAGTGCTGAAATCATATTGGAAATCTCACGCTTACTCATATCTTTAATTTTACTAGCAAGGGCATCAAGAACTTTGGAAATGTCTTGTTTAGTCTGGAGTTTTCCAATAAACCAAGTCCCAATATTTGAAAGCCCCTTATAATCAATGTCAACCGGGTTCTGTGTGGAGAGAATGACTCCTACACCAAAGGCACGTGCCTGTTTTAAGAGTAGAAGCATCGGCTCTTTAGATGGTGGATTTTTAGATGGTGGAAAAAATCCGAAGACCTCATCCATGTAGAGGAGGGCTTTAAGTGTTGATGAACCACGTTGTGAACGCATCCAATCAACAAAACGGTTTAACAGCAGTGTGACAAAAAACATGCGTTGCGAATCATTGAGGTGGGCAATAGAGAAAATAGTAATTTTCGCTTTGCCATTCTCATCATAAAGTAGGTTTTGAATATTGAGTGGTTCACCTTGCACCCATGAGGCAAACGAGACCGATGAGAGTACATTGTTAAAAAGCATCGCAAGGGAGAGCCGTTTACTTTGTGGGTAAAAACTGTTGAGTGAGAGTACCCCAATCTTCTCAAAAGGAGGGTTGGTAATGTGCCCAATCAATGCTTCAAGGCTCAGGTTTTCTCCCAGAAGCCAGAAGTGCTTGAAAATATTTGAAACCAGTAAAAATTCTTTAGAACTGAGTGAATCTGCTTCAATATTGACTAAAGAGAGTAGGGATGAGGTAGTCGCATTAATGAGTGCTGCGAAGGTGTCAGGGTCATCAAGAACTTCGGCAGAGGGAGCATCGAAACTTCCTAAAATATTGATGCTTAACCCGGCACTGCTTCCGGGAGTGTAAATATTTAGAGGAACATCATGAAGTCGTTGCACCCGCTCTAAACTTTGATGATGTGATGCAATACCCTCACGCCACATTGTTGCGGTCTGTTCTGCCATCTCATCAACGCTTAGCCCTTTATTGGCAGCATCACTCTCATCCATCCACGGTCTAAAATCACTCGCTTGCATCTGAGGAAAGGTTAACGCCAAATTCCCCATATCTCCTTTTGGGTCGATGATGATGGAGGGAATGTTGTCAATTGCCGCTTCTTCAATTAGCCCGACACCCAGACCGGTTTTACCACTACCGGTCATACCGATGATTACAGCGTGGGTGTTGAGGTATTTACTTTTATACAAACTCAGTTCATCGGTTTCATAATTTTTTCCCAGGTAAAATAGCCCCAGTTTCTCAAACAACTCTCTCATACCTCATCTCCTCGCTAATTTTTGTACTGATATTAAAATATTTTTACGAACCTATCCACTCTTTTGCCTGCTCAAACTCCGTGTAGTTAAAGTTTTTTACCTCAGCACTTACAAAATGACTTCCTACTGCTTCACCCATTTTTGAGATAAAGGAGTCCCAGCCCGGAAAATCTTCTCCATACAGAATAAGACCATTTAAGGGATCCTCTTTCTCTCATAAATAGGTCAATAATAGGTTTGGCATACACAAAATCATCTTTTTTAAGAGCACTTTGAAGTTTTAAAATTACTATTTTAGATTTTTCATTGAGTGTAACGGTAATATTAGGGTGTAGTACCTCTTCTTCTTGGAGCCACTTTTTTGCAGCATCAATCTCCATATTGCTAAAGGTTCGGATCTCTCCAGAAACGGCAAAAGAGAAAATTTTGGCACCATGTATAATCCACTCTACATCACTGACAACTGCTATTTTTTTCCATTTTCCAAAAAACTTAAAACCAACCTTGGTATCATCATACATCGCTTTAAGCTCATACGAATCAAAATCTTTACCGACATGGTAGAGTACTTTGAGCCCATCACCCTCTTGGAGTTTTTTTTCTACTGCAGGTACAAGTATTTTCTCATAGTCATCTCCACTCACTACGCCACTAAGCTCAAATCCTATGACATCTTTTCCGATGTTTTGAATTACTTTTATCATACAGCTACTTTTTGATGTTCAATTTGCATGATTTTATCAGCTAACCAAGTTTTAATTATAGCTTGACGACTTACTCCAATATGTTGTGCTTCTTCATCGAGCTTTTTTACCATCCAAGTAGGAAAGTCAATGTTAATTCTCTTTGGTTCTACGTTTGGTCTTTTAACTTTTGACATATCAAGATATTCTATTATATCTTCTTCATTATTATCAAATTCTTCAGCTTTCATAAATTTCAATCTCCTTTATTCTTGCTTTTCTTGCAGAGATGATTCTGATTTTCTCTATTTTCCAGTAGAAATCCAGATGATATTTTATCTTTTTGAA